>CAYMZV010000324.1:0-5053 GCA_964394965.1 uncultured Chryseobacterium sp. | reverse complement strand
GATTTGTAGGGGATGAGGCCATGTGTGTAGGGATTGGAAGATTAAATAAAAAATGAATTGTTTATCAAAAATAAAATAACAGTTGTAACCTCCCAATAAATTAGGATATAATATGGGTTAAATAATCTTTAATGGAAATGGGAATGTGGTTATTGGCGATTGGTTAATTGCGAATAGCGATTGCGGATTCAACTAGCGTTAATAGTGATTAGTTGACAGCGATTAGGAGACTCAAATACCATCGTTCACTAATAACTATTAACTAATGACTAATCACTCCATTCGCGCAACTGTTTCCCCGGTCTATCCGTAAAAAGAACTGGTCGAAAAGTATTGATAATAAGAAGAATAAATATTAACCTTGTAGTTACAGGTAATGATTTTGCTGCATCGTTGCTGATTGGTCCGCCTCGGTTTTTTTAAGGTTAGCGGTATGGAATTTCCCGTTCATCATGCCCTAATGTTTACAGCAAATCCGTCCGAACTCATTTTCGGACACTTAAAATAAAGTTGTCTTTTGAAAAAAAGAAATCCATCAACCTGAAGTTTCAAAAACCCGATTACTAATTTTTATCAAGATGAAAAGGAAAATTACCCTCCTCGCCTGTTCGACTTTTATCTCATTTGGAATTTTATTTGGACAGGTTACCCAATCCTCCATCACCCGTGCCTCTTCCAATCCCCGCACCTGCGGAACGATGGATCATGAAACTTTTCTCAATCAGCAGGATCCCGCGCGCGCTGCCAATCGTCAGGCTTATGAACAGGCAACACAGGCATACATAGCCGCGAATCAAAATGCAATGACCACACAATCGGTAATGACAATTCCGGTGGTGGTGCATTTGCTTTGGAAAACTGCAGCACAGAATATCACCGACCAACAAATCCAATCGCAAATAACAGTCTTGAATCAGGATTTCGGAAGAACAAATCCGGACGCATCCAATACGCCGGCCGCTTTCGTTCCCGTTGCCGCCAATACAACCATTCAATTCTGTTTGGCACAACGCGATCCGAATGGACTTGCCACAACCGGTATTGAAAGATTCAATACATCAGTCACCTCCTGGTCGGCGAATGACAACATGAAACACACGGCAACAGGCGGATTGAATGCATGGGATCCGACACGATACCTCAACATCTGGGTTTGCAATTTGGGTGGCGGACTTTTGGGTTATGGAGAATTTCCGACTTCAACGGTAAGCCAGACTTTCGGAGTTGTGATCTTGTACAGTGCATTTGGAAGTCAAACAATTTATCCTTCCGGAACTTACATTTCCCCTTACAATTTGGGAAGAACCACCACACACGAATTTTCACACTGCTTCAATTTATATCACATCTGGGCGGATGACAATGGCGCCTGCCCTCCAAATGCCGCTGACATAAATGGAGATGATGGTTGTGCTGACACACCACCTCAAGCCGATGCAACTTTCGGAAGTCCGGCCGGAGTCTTGACAGATGCGTGTACCGGATCCGCACCTGGAATCATGTATGAAAATTATATGGATTACAGCGATGATGCGGTGATGAATCTCTTCACGAACAATCAGAAAACAAGAATGCTTGCCGCAATGAATACGGCACCTTACAATACGCTTCAAACTTCGAATGGTTGTCAAGCCCCTTCTGCCGGACCACCCGTCGCCGCATTCACTTTGAGTGCAACTTCTGTTTGCGCAGGTACAGCGGTAAACTTTACGGACAATTCCACGGGATCACCAACAAGTTGGGCATGGACTTTCCCTAGCGGGGTTCCTGCATCATCAACAGCACAGAATCCTTCCGGTGTAATTTGGAATACCGCCGGCACTTACACCGTTACACTCGTTGCTACAAATGCAAATGGAAGCAGCAACATCACGCATACAATTACCATTCTTGCCGTGCCAACCGTTTCCACTTCCGCATCGGCAACAACAATCTGTTCGGGAAGTTCCACCACGCTTACGGGAATCGGTGCGTCAACGTATGTTTGGAATCCTGGAAATGTGAGTGGATCGCCGATTACAGTTTCACCGGCAACCACAACAACATATACGGTAACAGGAACAGCGGCGAATGGATGCACGGCAACAGCAACAAGACCAATCACTGTCAATCCTTCTCCAACCGTAACCGCAACGGCAACGGCAACGACACTTTGTTCGGGAAGTTCAACCACACTTTCAGCAAGCGGTGCATCAACATACAATTGGATGCCGGGCAATCACAATGGAACGCCGTGGACAGTCACTCCGGCTGCAACAACAACTTATACTGTAACAGGAACAGCCGCGAACGGATGTACGGCAACAGCGACAAAAACGATTACCGTCAATCCAACACCAACCGTTACAACTGTTGCAACTTCAACAACAATCTGCTCGGGAAGTTCAACAACAATTACTGCAAGCGGAGCATCCACTTACAATTGGATGCCGGGAAATTTGAATACGGCAGCAATTACAGTTTCTCCTGCCACAACAACTACTTATACAGTTACGGGAACTTCTGCTGCAGGATGTACAGCAACTGCAACGAGAACAATCACTGTCAATCCTTCTCCAACTGTAACAGCATCTGCAACCGCAACTACTTTTTGTTCGGGAAATTCAACGACACTTTCTGCAAGCGGTGCATCAACGTATAATTGGAATCCGGGAAATCACAATGGAACTCCATGGACAGTCACTCCCGCTGCAACAACAACCTACACTGTAACAGGAACAGCCGCGAACGGATGTACAGCAACCGCCACACAATTGATTACCGTCAATCCAACACCAACCGTTACGATTTCTGCAACGGCAACCGGAATCTGTTCCGGAAGCTCAACGACACTTACAGGAAACGGTGCATCAACTTACAATTGGATGCCGGGGAATTTGAATACCACATCGATCACAGTCACACCTCTTGTAACAACAACCTATACGCTGACAGGAACCTCCGCTGCGGGCTGTGTAGGAGTTGTCGCCACCCAACAAATTACCGTGACCCCGTCACCAACAGTAACAGTAACAGCAACAACAGCCACCATCTGTGCAGGAAGTTCGACAACGATTACCGCAAGCGGTGCAACAACCTATAATTGGATGCCTGGAAATCACAATGGCGCTTCGTACATTGTTACTCCTGCTGTAACCGCCACTTACACAGTTACAGGAACTACAGCAGGTTGCACAGGAACTGCAACACAATTGATCACCGTCAATCCAACACCAACAGTAACTGCAACTGCAACTGCAACCGCAATCTGTTCGGGAAGCTCAACGACACTTTCTGCAAGCGGTGCATCAACGTATAATTGGAATCCGGGAAATCACAATGGAACTCCTTGGACAGTCACTCCGGCTGCAACGACAACTTATACTGTAACGGGAACAGCAGCGAATGGATGTACGGCAACAGCAACAAGGACGATCACTGTCAATCCAACGCCAACGGTTACAACAGTGGCAACTGCCACTACCATCTGTGCTGGAAATACAACAACGATTACCGCAAGCGGTGCATCGACTTATAATTGGATGCCGGGTAACTTGAACACAGCTGCCGTTACCGTTTCACCAGCGACAACCACCACTTATACCGTTACCGGAACTTCCGCAGCAGGTTGCACTGCAACGGCAACAAGAACGATTACCGTTAACCCTTCTCCAACCGTAACCGCGACCGCAACCTCAACATCAATTTGTACCGGAGGTTCCACCACACTTTCAGCAAGCGGTGCAACCACCTACAATTGGATGCCCGGTAATCACAATGGCGCTTCGTTCACCGTTACACCGGCTGCAACAACAACCTATACGGTAACGGGAACATCAGGTGGCTGCAGTAGTACTGCAACACAACTTATCACTGTCAATCCGACTCCAACCGTAACCGCCACCGCCACTGCGACAACCATCTGTGCCGGAAATTCCACTACCATCACGGCGAGTGGCGCAACCACCTACAATTGGATGCCGGGCAATCTCAGCGGTTCTTCCGTTACGGTTTCCCCCGTCGCAACAACCACATACACCGTTACAGGTTCTTCGGCTGCAGGATGTTCGGCGACAGCGACACAATTGATCACTGTCAATCCTTCACCAACCGTAACTGCGACGGCAACGAATACAACCATCTGTTCGGGAAGTTCAACCACACTTACGGCAAGCGGTGGAACAACCTACAACTGGATGCCCGGCAATTTGAATACCACTGCCATTACAGTTACTCCGGTGGCAACAACAACCTATACCGTAACAGGAACAACCGCCGGTTGCAGTAGTACTGCAACACAACTTATCACGGTCAACCCGACACCGACACTTGCCATCACGGCAACCAACCCATCGGTTTGTATTGGAAGTTCAACATCGGTTACCGTGAGTGGTGCAACAACCTACACTTGGAATCCCGGAAACCTTTCCGGAGCAACACAGGTTGTCACACCGATTGCCGCAATCACCTACACGATAACCGGAGTCGACGCGAATGGCTGTTCTGCCATGGATTCGATTTCAATTGCCGTGAACCCGTTGCCGGTTGTTTCCGCATCGGCATCGAACAATACGGTTTGTTCAGGAAGCCAAGTCACACTTACCGGCAGTGGTGCATCAACTTACAATTGGATGCCGCAAAATGCAAATGGCGCAAGTGTCATTGATGCTCCAACTGTTTCAACAACGTACACAGTAACAGGAACGGATGCAAACGGATGTACAAACACGGCAAACGTTTCTGTCACGGTAAATCCACTTCCGACAGTTGCCGTTTCCGGTGACACATTGATTTGCCCGGGCAATTCCGCCAACCTGAATGCAAGCGGTGCAACAACATATTCATGGATGCCGGGAAATTTGTCGGGAAGCGGCGTTTCCGTTTCTCCTGCAACGCCAACAACTTATACGGTGACGGGAACGGACGCAAACGGTTGCAGCAATTCCGCAACATTGCTTGTCAACATTGACACACCTCCTGCCGTAGCGTCAATTACTGTCAATGGAAATACGATGACATCCACAGTTACCGGAGCGAGTTACCAATGGTACCTGAATGGAAATCCGATTCCCGG
>CAYMZV010000323.1:0-5068 GCA_964394965.1 uncultured Chryseobacterium sp. | reverse complement strand
AAAAACGAGATGGGATGGGGACGGAAGATATGGGACGAGGGAGTGGGAAAGAAAAAAAACCGTTGAAAAAGTAAATGATTGAAAATAGCCCCGATGGAAGGGAGCTCCGCCGACCGGACAGCGGGAACAGTGCCACTAGAAAAGAAAATTTTCCGCTCCTGATCATCATTATCATTCTCACATTTCAAGTCTACCTCCATTGAAAGATTCTCCAAACAATAATTCTTCCCAACAAAGAGCGGTTCTCGTTGGTGTCATTGACAAGCGGCAGAATGAAAAACAGTTGCAGGAATACATGGAAGAGCTGGCCTTTTTGGCGACGACAGCCGGAATTGTTCCTGTAAAGAATTTCACGCAGAAGCTGGATCATCCCGATGTGCGTTTTTACATTGGTTCGGGAAAAGTGAACGAGATAAAAAAATTCATTGATGAAAATCAGATTGACGTCGTGATTTTTGACGACGAACTTTCGCCTTCGCAACAACGGAACCTGGAAAAGGAAATCCAGAAAAAAGTTTTTGACCGCAATCTTTTGATCCTCGACATTTTTGCCGATCGCGCACTCACGGCACATGCGCGTACACAGGTTGAACTGGCGCGTTACCAATATTTGCTTCCGCGGCTTACGGGAATGTGGACGCACTTGGAACGGCAGCGTGGCGGTACGGGTGCACGCGGTGGTGCGGGTGAAAAGGAAATTGAAACGGACAGGCGTATTGCGCGCGACAGGATTGCGGCGTTGAAACTGGAGCTGAAAGCGATTGACAAACAGATGGCGACACAACGCAAGGGCAGGGGAGAGTTGGTGCGCGTTGCATTGGTGGGTTATACCAACGTGGGTAAATCGACGATCATGAACATGATCAGCAAATCGAAAGTGTTTGCGGAAAACAAATTGTTCGCCACACTCGATACGACCGTGCGCAAGGTGGTGATCGGGAATTTACCGTTCCTGCTTTCGGATACTGTCGGTTTCATTCGGAAATTGCCGACACAGCTGGTTGAAAGTTTCAAGTCGACATTGGATGAAACGCGCGAAGCGGACATTCTTTTGCATGTGGTGGATATTTCGCATCCGAATTTTGAAGACCAATTGCATGTGGTGCAGCAGACGCTGACGGAAATCGGCGCGGGCGACAAACGGACGATCCTCGTGTTCAATAAAATCGATGCTTACGTTGAACCGTCGCCGAATGATTACGATGTGAATACGCAGGAAAAAAGAATCCTCACGCTAAAGGAATTCCAGAAAAGCTGGATGGGCAAAATAAAGGATCCCTGCATTTTCATCTCTGCACAGGAAAAGGAAAATCTCGATGCGTTCCGTGAAATGCTTTTCAATGAGGTGAAAGCGATTCATGTGAAACGTTATCCTTACGACAAGTTGGAGTATTGGAATAAGTGATTTGCCAATGAAGGTTTGAAACGTTTTTTTACACAAACATTTTTTCATCTGCGAAATCATTTGAACCTGCGTGCCTAAAAATGCCCGAGAGTCACAGGGGAAATTATTGCTTCACGATTTTTCCAGTTGAAATGATTTTCCCATCCAACATTACCCGATAAAAATAAATTCCTGTTGCCTGATCATTTAAATCAATTTCCGTAACACTGTTCGCCAATCTCAAATCGCCAATCACTTTTTCCCCGAGTGAATTGAAAATCTCAATTGTACAATTTTCACTGAAATTATTTTTCTCAAAAGAAAAAATCCCGCTGGAAGGATTCGGGAAAACGGAAATGTTTGTTGATTGCGAAATTTCATTTACACCCACGCCCACATCCGACCACTTCGCAATTTTAGTTGCTGAATTTCCACCCGCAGTGGTGAATGTTCCCGTTGCGTAAACAATTCCTTCGTCCGCCGCAATCGCATTTACCAATGTGTCCATTCCTGTTCCCAATTGTGAAAAATTCGCACCATCCCAACTTGCAATGTGCGCTGCCGGATTTCCACCCGCTGTTGTGAACCATCCTCCAATGTATAAATCGGAACCGTAGGCTGTCATGCCAAGTACCCAGTCATTCGTTCCGCCACCGACTGCATTCCAGGTTGTGCCATCCCACCGCGCAAGATGGTTCATCACGTGATAGGTGGTGGTGAAATAAAATTCTCCGGCTGCGAATAATTCACCTTGAAATTCGCTGAGACATAATACATCATAATCAAATCCGTCTCCCACATGCGACCAATTGTTTCCATCCCAGCTTGCAATATTGTACGAAGCGGAATCGGTTCCTGCAACATTGAAGTAACCACCGACAAATAATTTTCCGTTGAAGGACAGCAGTGTTCTCACTCTCGAAACGGAAGCGACAGCAGTGATTCCATTTCCGAGGGCAGACCAAGTGGTGTCATTCCACGCTGCAATGTTGTTGACGAGTGTGTATCCTGCCACTGCAAATTTTCCGGCGGCAATTAATTTCCCATTGTAAACTTCCAATGCATAAGCAGCCACACCATTTATTCCATGACCGACCGTATCCCAACTTGTGCCATTCCATCGCGCGATTTTTTTTGCCGGCAATCCGCCTGCAGTTGTGAACGAACCGACCACATAAAGTTGATTGTTGTAAACCGTCATTGCGTTGATGGCTCCATTCGTGCCCATGCCGAGTGGAGACCAGGTTGCGCCATCCCATTTTGCAATGTTGTTGCACGGAACATTTCCGGCCATCGCGAATGAACCTCCCACATAAAGTTCACCATTGTAAAACGTCATTGTGTTTCCCGCCGCGTTCAATCCGGTTCCGAGTGTCGACCATGATTGAGTTTGGGAAAAAAGTGATCCGCCGAAAATGAATTGTGCAACGAGGAGAAAATGAAAAATGCAAATCCTGTTTTTCATGTGATTGATTTTGATTTTAAACAGGGGATGATGAAGCGGCAAGATACAAATTATGTGATGGATGATTTTCCCCGTCGACGCAGCACCGCTTTTTTCTTTCCCGTTGTTGTTTCATCTTCAACCGGAGTTGGTTTCTTTCCATCATTTTTTTCGAGATCGTAATTCCTGTACAGCAATCTTTCCATGCGTTCGTCGCGGAGGTAAATGTCGGTGTGCACGAATACATGTCCGTCGGTATCCACATCGCATGTATTGTAACGCACGTGAATGGGAAGCGGTCTGCGCAAATTCACTTTCATGTTCGAGTCGAGTGTTGTCCAATGGTCAAACGTATCACGTGGCAATCTCACACTGTCGTCGCGGATTAAAAAATGGGCGAGGTCCATGAATTTTTCGAGACGCATGCATCCGTGAGAGAACGCACGTGTTTCGAATTTGAAATATTTTTTTGCATTCGTATCGTGCATGTATACGCTGTACTTGTTGTTGAATTCGAATTTCATGATGCCGAGTGCGTTGTCGTCACCGGTGTTCTGGCGGAATTTGTAAGGGAGATTTTTCTTGCTGTAACGTTTCCAATTTATTTTCCGGTAGTCCACCACCTGATTGTGTCCGTTCAAAACCTCCATGTGTTCCTTGCGCAGATAACCCGTGTCGCGCTGCACGTGCGGAAGGATTTCTTTCCATGAAATGCTGAAAGGCACATTCCAATACGGATAAAGCGTGATCTGGTTTATTTTGCTGTCGAGCTCGGGCGTTTGTGTTTTCACCGCACCGCAAACAATTCTCGATTCCATGAAAATCGAATCCGCTTCCCACACCGTCATCTTGAAAGCGGCGAGATCGACCAGCATGTAACGTTTTTCGAATTTCCGCGGTTCCCATCTCCATCTTTCCAGATTCATGGCGAACTGACGGATCCAATCGGTTGGTGTCATGTCCAATGCAAGCATTGTATTCCTTCCGAGTTTTCCATCGGGCTCGAGGAAATATTTTTTCTGGAATTTTTTCAACGCTTCGGACACACGCACGGAATCGATATTCTTTTTTGTGGTGGTCACTTCCATCGCGGAATCATAATAACCCCAATCCGTCAACTCTTTTTTTATGGCAATGAAAAATGCGACACTGTCCGTTTTGCGGTCGGGCAAATGTTGCATCACCGTGTGTTCATTTTTTTTGCGATACTCATTCATGTATTTCTTGATGGACTGGTATTCCCGGCATTGCGGTTCGAGTCCACAAAAAGCTTTCCTGAAATTGCTTGTCGGCAATGTTTTTTCAAACACGGCAAGGAGATTTGTATCGAGCCGGTGAATCCGCCATTCCCTCGCTGTCGAACTGTCGTTGGCCATTCTTCCGACCGAAACATGAACGCAAAAAGTGAAAAATGCATCTGTCAGCATCAGATCAGCATTGGCCAATTTGTTGACACTGAAATCATTTTCCTTTTTGTCAAAAGATGTTTTCAGCAGCGAATCGATTGCGGTGAAATGATAATCATCGGGAATCAATCCGAAACTTTCCGCGTCACCGATTACTGTGAAAAGGGAATCGCCCGCCGCATTCAGCTTCCCCTTGTCTGTCCATAACGATTTGAATCCATGTTTGGCATACACCTGTTTTACCAATGAAATTGCAACAAGTGAATCATTGTCGATGCGAAAGACTTTCGACGTATCGGTACTCGACAAATGATCTGAAATGAAATCGGCCAGAAGCTTGTTGACCTTTTCCGGATCTTCGGCAACAACTTGTGTTTCGTTGCCCTGATTTTTATTTCCACCGCATCCGAAAAAAATCAGGATGAATGATAAAAAGCAGAAGGAAGCAATTGATCTGGAATTCCCGGGAAGAAAAAAATGAGTTTTCATTTGGACTTGTTCCGAAGCAATTCCCTTCGAACAGAATCAAAATTAGACAAAAGCGAATCGCTGCAACACAAGATTGTGAAAGTGTTTAAAAGATTGGATAAACGTTGATTATTTCGGGAGAACTGAAACCAAGTGGGCTCAAAAAACAAACTCCAGATTCCAACTGATTGTCATTTTGGAATCTGGAGTTTCGGATTCTGTTGTTTAACTATTGTGTGACATTGAATTTACCCCGACTCAACACCGAATTTTCTTTCGTGAGAATCGAATACGTGTAAACCCCGGGAGCCATTGCATAACTGTCGACGGAAACCTTATTCGAAATGATCGGCTGGCGTTTTATTT
>CAYMZV010000322.1:0-5080 GCA_964394965.1 uncultured Chryseobacterium sp. | reverse complement strand
TAGCGCAAGAAATAGCAAGCCCTAAAATGACTTCGGAAGTAAAGAACATAAAAATTACTTATGATCACCCCTCTAAACTGTAAACACAATTGTTTTACAACGCGGAAGCCTTGCATCGGGAATGTATTTCTGTACTGTGAAATCATTAGGGAAAGTTGTTGGCGTGTCAAAAATTATAGCCGAATAAATCCTTCGCTTTCTCCCAATCTCGCCGGAAAAAGTCAGATATTTCAAGCCTTCTGTGTATGATCCGGATAAATCCAAATTGGGTTTATTGATTTATCTGTTTTTCAAGGGAGGATTGCCCAAAGCGTTGAAAGGAAAAAACTGTACACGGAAAAAGTTCCGATTGACGGGCCGACCGATCGTATCAGAGCTGAATTTTTCATTGATGAAAACGGTAAAGTGGAGAACGCCTTTTACGGAAAAACCCTGATGATTATTTGCCGCTTGAAACGATCAGGAATTTTATCGGGAAATGGCTTTTGCAATAAAAACAAACTTCAATCCGTTTATATTTCTTTAACATTCGGTCGCAAATCAATGGGGATTTTCCCCTTTATTGGCTTGGCTATTGCATCATCAAACAAAACAACGCCGACACAACGATGAAGCATTTTCTACATTCATTTTCTTTTCGGGAAAATTCCAGGATTGTTTTTTTCTTTTTTTCCTTGTCCCTGTTTTCATCCGGAATCTTTGCGCAAAGTAAAAATCTCGTTGTCAATCCGAGTTTTGAAGATTACACCTACCCTCCTATCCGCAATTGGCCGGGAGTTACGCAGCCCGGTGAAGTGATTGTTCCCGGTTGGGTAACGCCTACACGCGGAACAGCCGACTATTACAATTCCGACCTCTCCGTATGCGATGGATTTCCGATTGCAAAAGCGCGTACGGGCGAAGGACGTTGTGCATTGATCATGGGTTTGGGAGTGCAAAATCAGCCTGCCTCGAATTACAAGGAATATGTGGAAGGAAAATTCACAAAACCGCTCGAAGCCGGGAAAAAATATTGCGTGAAATTTTATGTCGCGTTGGATCACGGTTCACCTTATACAACAACCGGCATCGGTGCCTACATTTCTCCCGATGAAATCCGTTCCGATACGAAAGATCCACTCCCTGTTCAACCGCAAATCATCACTTACAAATTAATCACTTCCGAATCGGGTTGGGTGGAAATTTCGGGAACGTATACCGCGAATGGTGGCGAACAATGGATTACACTTGGGAGTTTTTCGGATACTTCGGTTGTACGTTTGAGCGACATCGGAAAATATCCGGAGAAAAGTTTGACATCGCAACACATCATGCGCTCTGCCTATTTTTACATTGATGACGTGAGTGTTGAAGCGATGGACGAAACGGCGACGGCAAACGGGAAAGTCTGTGACTGTTCAACAACAAAATCGAATGACCGTCCCGGGGATTATTTTCTTTTTCTCCTCGACATTTCTGGTTCCATGAATAAATCGGGGCATCTCGATTTGATGAAAAGTGAAATCGTGCGTTTTACGCAAGGGTTGAATGACAACAATCGAATTGCCGTAATGGAATTTTCCGACAATGCAAAAATGCTTCTTCCATTTACAAGTCCAGCCGATTCAGTTGAAATCGATTCCACCGTCAACCATTTGAAATCGCATGGAAATACAAATGGTGATTTTGCGATTTTGCGCGTGAGTCAAATGATCGATTCCATGCACTTGCCACAACGCACGCATGTGATCATTGCAACGGACGGGATTTTTATCGTGAAGGAAAAAACGAAAGCGTATGCGGATTCCATTCTCACAAAAAACAATACGAGTTTTTGTGTACTCGAATTCGGGAATTTGGTGAATGACGATTTGATAGAAATCACACAAGACACTCCGGGAGGAACTTACAATTACGTTACCAAACACAATGTTCCCAAAATCCTCGATCAACAGCTTCCTCCACCCGCTCCCGATCCGTCAACCGTTTTTTATACCGACATGGCAACTGCAACAGGAGATCAAATGATTGACAATATTTTCCGCGATCTGACAAGGTGACAAAATGATTTCTTCCGAGCGGAATTTACTTCCGATCTTTGTCGAATGAGAATATGGTCGTTGCATCCGAAATACCTTGATGCGAAAGGTTTGGTTGCGTTGTGGAGGGAAACCTTATTGGCGAAACATGTGCTGGAAGGGAAAACAAAAGGGTATAAAAACCATCCGCAGCTTTTGCGTTTCAAGAAATCGAAATTTCCCATTGATGCCATTCATCATTATCTCTCGCTTGTTTTCGAAGAGGCGACTTCGCGCGGTTATCATTTCAGCGCCGGGAAATTCAATGCGGATTGCAAAAAAATAAAATTGTCAGTCACGCAAGGGCAAATGAAATATGAAGCCACCCACTTGCTGAAAAAATTAAAGGCAAGGGATCCCCTTCTTTATAAAAAATACAAACCAAGAAAAACATTCGATCCCCATCCGATGTTCAAAATTGTGAATGGGGAAATCGAAGATTGGGAGGTTACCTGATTGCCATTTTTTCTTTTCAATCCGCGTGAATCTGTAAAATCTGTGGCTAACTTTGACCCATGGAAAATTTCGACACAGTAATCATCGGCTCCGGTCCGGGCGGATATATTGCAGCGATCCGTTGCGCACAACTCGGAATGAAAACCGCCATCATCGAAAAATATCCCACACTCGGTGGCACTTGTCTCAACGTCGGTTGCATTCCTTCAAAAGCATTATTGGATTCTTCGGAACATTACCATAATGCGGTTTCGAATTTCAAGGAACATGGAATTGAAATCGACAAGATGAAATTGAATTTCCGCCAAATGATTGCTCGCAAAACCGATGTTGTGAAACAGACAACTTCAGGGATTGCCTATCTGATGAAAAAAAATAAAATAACAACTTATACCGGTGTCGGTTCCTTCATTGACAAAAACACAATCCAGATTTCATCGGGCGAAACAAAAACCTCGATCACTACAAAAAATACAATCATTGCAACGGGATCAAAACCGTCATCACTTCCCACAATTTCCATTGACAAAAAAAGAATCATCACTTCCACCGAAGCACTTGCACTCGAGGAAATCCCGAAACACCTTATCATCATTGGAGGCGGTGTTATCGGTTTGGAATTGGGATCCGTTTACGCGAGGCTCGGATCGAAAGTGAGTGTGGTGGAATTTCTTCCGTCGATCATTGCGAACATGGATGAAACTCTCGGGAAAGAATTGTTGAGGGTGTTGAAGAAACTGGGAATGGAATTTTATCTCGGTCATAAAGTCTCTTCCGTAGAAGCAAAAGGAAAAGAAGTGACTGTCACTGCAGAAATCATTACACCTGCCGGTGCTGCCACAGTAAAAAGGGGAAACATCGTGCTCTCGGGCGACTATTGTCTCGTCGCAGTCGGAAGAAAACCTTACACTGAAAATCTTGGCTTGGAAAATGTCGGGGTGAAGCTGGACGAGAAAGGGAAAATCCAGGTGAATGAAAATCTCGAGACAACCGTTCCAGGAATTTATGCCATCGGTGATGTGATCAAGGGTGCAATGCTCGCACACAAGGCGGAAGAGGAAGGTATTTTTGTTGCAGAAAAAATCATGGGACAAAAACCGCATATCAATTACAACCTCATTCCAGGCGTGGTTTATACCTGGCCGGAAGTGGCGGCAGTGGGTTTCACCGAAGCCGAATTGAAAAACAGCAATCGCGCTTACAAAACAGGGACTTTCCCCTTCAAGGCAAGCGGCCGTGCACGTGCAAGCATGGACACGGACGGATTGATAAAAGTGTTGTGTGATAATACAACCGACGAAATCCTTGGTGTTCACATCATCGGTCCGCGTGCGGCGGATCTGATCGGTGAAGCGGTTGTCGCCATGGAATTCCGTGCGAGCGCGGAAGATGTAGGCCGCATGAGTCACGCGCATCCCACCTACAGCGAAGCTTTCAAGGATGCCTGCCTCGATGCATCTGCAAAACGGGCTTTGAATATGTGAGGTTAGAAATGTGTGACATGGGAAAACAAGAAACTTCGGCTCGTTAAATTGGAATTGTTTTTTTAATCCGCTCATCATGAAAACAGGCATCTTACTGATCAATCTCGGCACACCCGACAGTCCTTCAACGGCTGATGTAAGAAAATACCTGCGTGAATTCCTGATGGACAAACGTGTGATCGACATCCATCCTGTTTCGAGATGGTTCCTTATCAATCTTGTCATTGCCCCGTCGCGCGCACCGAAGTCAGCGAAACTTTATCGGAAAATCTGGACCAAGGAAGGTTCACCGTTGCTCACAAACGGATTGGAGTTGAAAAGCAAATTGCAAAAATCGCTCGGTGAAAATTTTGTTGTGGCATTCGGAATGCGTTATCGGAATCCGACCATTCATTCGGCACTCGAGGAATTGCGGAAAGCGAGTGTAGACAAGATAATTGCCATTCCACTTTATCCGCAATATGCCTCCTCTTCCACCGGCTCAACTGTCGAAGCGTTGATGCAGGCATTCCAGAATTGGGAAGTGACACCAACAATGGAAATCATTTCACGGTTTCATCAACGGGAAGAATATCTGGACGCTGTCATTGCTTCAGCAAGAAATTTCAATCCTGCCGATTTTGACCATGTGCTTTTTTCCTTTCATGGATTGCCCGAACGCCACATCCGCAAAAGCGACCAACAGTATGGCGATGGCAAATGCAATTTCGGTGAATGCTGCGAAACGCCAACGGCTGGAAATCAATATTGCTATCGTGCGAATTGTGTTCAAACGGCAAGAACAGTCGCTTCACGCTTGAATATTGCAAAGGAAAATTACACGATAAGTTTTCAATCCAGATTGGGAAGTGATCCTTGGATTAAACCGTATTCCGATCACGAACTCATCCGTCTTGCAAAAGAGGGAAAGAAAAAAATCCTTGCTTTCTCACTTGCTTTTGTTGCCGACTGTCTGGAAACGATTTATGAAATCGGAACGGAGTACCACGAACTTTTCCGTGAGCATGGTGGCGAAAAAGTGCAATTGGTCCCTTCCCTGAATGCCAATGAGATCCGGTTGAGATATTCTTGTCCAACAATGAC
>CAYMZV010000321.1:0-5093 GCA_964394965.1 uncultured Chryseobacterium sp. | reverse complement strand
TCCCTGGCGGTAACGTTGCTGGTTGGAAACCTTTTTCACTATCCGTTTTATCTTTTTGCGCTTGAGAAAGTGAAGTCTGAAATGCAACATGAGTTGCTCAACAAGGTTTCATCTTCCGACAGGATTGTTGAATTCGATTTTGCTTCCGGCGATTTCAGGAATGCAAAAATCAATGAGAGTGAAATTTGCCTGAATGGAAATTGGTACGATATTGTTTCTGCAATCAAAAAGAATGATGGAAGCGTTTCGGTAAAATGCCTTGCCGATAATGATGAAAGCATTCTTCAGTCGTGGATCAAAAAAGTGGTCAACGACAATTCCGATAATTCCACAACACCTTCCGGCAAAAGCGGAAAAAATTCCCAACCGGGCACTTCAAACGATTTTATTCCTGTTGATACAAAACAAAACATTGCTGCTGTTTCTGTTTCAGCTCCCTTAATGAGTGAATCACTCTTGGCCGTTGTTCTAAGCGGTCATTCTTCACGTCCTGAGCTACCGCCCAGGGCGTGAAGTTTTTTTCCTGAATTTTTCCCCGGATAAAGCATCCCTTCATTTTTATTATTCACCTGCCTGATCTTGCACTCTTTTGTGTTTGACCGTGCACTATTTCAAAATCAAGATGAAAACGAATACTGTTCGTACTATTTTATTTGCGGCAATTTTATCTGCAACGAATTCTTTCGCCCAATTCCAATGTGGAACCGATGAGTACAATGCCAAAATGGTTGCACAACATCCTGCTGAAGTGCAACAAGCTCAGCAATTATTGGATCAGGAAACACAATCGCTTTTCCTGCATGGAGAGGGAAGATCCAATGCGACTTATATCATTCCGGTTGTTTTCCATATCATCCATGATTACGGTGCGGAAAATATTTCCGATGCACAAGTGTTGGATGAAATGGCAATCCTGAATCGCGACTACGCAAAATTGAATGCGGATACAGCGAATATCATTCCCGAATTCCAGGGAATCGCATCAGCCATCAGTATTGAATTTCGTTTAGCCACAATTGATCCGAATGGAAATTGTACGAATGGAATCGAACACATCGCTTCGAAAAAAACAAATAATGCCGATGATGGATCCAAATTGAATCCATGGCCAAGAAGATCATACCTCAATGTGTGGGTGGTAAAAACAATCGGCGCAAGCGGTGTGGCCGGTTACGCATATTATCCGTCAGCGGTTCAAGGACTCGGAATGAGTGTGGATGGCGTTTTGATTTTATCGAATTACATCGGGAGCATCGGAACGGGTTCCGTTGGAACTTCGCGTGCGCTCACGCATGAAATCGGACACTGTTTGAATCTTTCCCATCCCTGGGGAAGCACAAACAGTCCCGGTGTTGCATGTGGTGATGATGGAATTCCCGATACGCCCAAAACAAAAGGTTGGAATCATTGTCCAACTCCTGCAACGGCAAAAATATGTGATACGACAATCGTTGAGAATTATCAGAACTACATGGACTATTCCTATTGCTCGGTCATGTTTACGCATGATCAGATGTTGGCCATGCATGCAGCATTGAATATCAATGTCTCCGACAGGAATCATTTGTCCGAAACGAATAATCTCATTGCTACCGGAACATACACATTGACGACACCCAATTGCAAGCCGATTGCAGATTTCCATGCGAATCACACATTCGTTTGTCAAGGTGGCACGATTCAATACTTCGACAATTCATATAATGGAACCGTGTCAAACAGGCTTTGGACATTTCAAAATGGAACCCCAGCCACTTCAACTGCCGCCAATCCAACTGTAACATATAATTCTGCAGGACAACAAGCTGTTTCACTTTTGGTTTCCAATTCGCAGGGAAGTGATTCCATTACCAGATACGGTTATGTGAACATTGGAGTTCCCTATGGAGAAATCACTCCGCCTTATTCTGAAAGTTTTGAAGACCCGAATGTTTTGTCGCATGGTTGGACTGTTGTGAATTATGGACAGGATGGTGTTTATTGGCATCAGACAAATGCGACCGGACTCAATGGGACTTCATGTATGGTGATTGATAATTATAACAATACACGCGGTGAAGTCGATGAATTGATTACACCGCAATTCGATCTCCGTTATTTGAGTGGAATGACAATGACTTTCGATGTTGCATTTGCCACGCAGATTATGGATACAAGCATGTTGAAGGAAAAATTCAGGATACTCGGATCAACCAATTGCGGACAAACGTGGACGCCGGTGTTGACACAGAACGGATATCAATTGTTAAGCGCTGGAATGATTCCGGGTTATTTCATTCCTCCTGTGGGCGATGCAAGTTTGTGGAAACATTTTTCGGTGAATATTTCATCTGCATACAATCAATCGGAGGTAAGATTCAAATTTGAATTTACGGGAGGTGATTATGGCAATGAGTTCTTCATGGACAATCTGAATCTCACAGGTGTTGGTGTTGGAATTCCTGAAACGGGAAATTCGAAAACGTTTGTCGGTTTGTTTCCGAATCCCGCACAGGATAATACGAATGTGCAATTGTCATTGGTTGAAAATGAACATTTGGAAATCAACCTCACGGATGTGAATGGACGTTTGATCAAGCAGATTGTGAATGATGATTTCAGTTCCGGTGAACATACAGTCCCATTCAGTACATCGGGAATTTCTCCGGGAATTTATTTTGTAACCGTTTACGATGGGAATTCAAGGCAAGTGAGAAAACTTGCGATAACGAATTGATACAATCAATTCGCTTCCGAAGCTTAGGTCAGAATCAAGCGCAAAAATCCGGAAGTGATTGACTTGTGTGAAGGAGGTGCGGTGCAGCAACCGTACCTCCATTTTTGAAATTTCGGTACAATCAATTTGTTTCCGACGGTTAGGTCAGAATCTAGCAGTGAATGGTTCGGAAACGGTTGACTTGTGTGAAGGAGGTGCGGTGCAGCAACCGTACCTCCATTTTTTTTAAAATGGACTTACGAAATCGCGGAGTGATTTTCCGGTGAGGTCTTTTTCGGAAAGCAAGGGATTCTCGATGTTCCAATTGATATTCAAATCGGGATCATTCCATAAAATGGTCCCTTCGGAATTCTTATTGTAATAGTTGGAACACTTATAGGCAAAAAGTGTTTGGTCGGCAAGCGTCGCAAACCCATGCGCAAATCCAGCGGGAATGAAAAACATGATTTTGTTTTCCGCATTCAACTCAATGTCGAAATGCTTTCCGTATGTAGGGGAATTTTTCCTGATATCGACAACCACATCCAGAACCGCACCTGAAATGACACGCACCAATTTTGCCTGTGCATACGGAGGCGCCTGAAAATGCAATCCGCGCAACACACCCTTTTGTGAAAGCGATTGATTGTCCTGAACAAATTCAATATCCATTCCAGCCTCACTGAATGTTTTTGCATTCCACGATTCATAAAAATATCCGCGCCCGTCATTGAATATTCTCGGGTGAATGATGACCAACCCTTCGATTGGAGTGTGTTCGATTTGCATAAATTATTTTCTTCCGAATATTCTATTGAAGATTCCTTTTTTTCTCACCTGCTCATCATAATATCCATAACCGGATCCATAACCATATCCGTAACCATATCCATAATTGTATGTGTTGCCCTTCCGCTCGACATCGACTCCGTTCAATACCACAGCCAATTTCTTGATGTTGTTTTCATTGTATAAACGATCGACAATCTGGATGAAACTGCGCTTTGAATAATCCGCCCTGAAAATATAAACGGGATAATCCGCAATCTGGAAAGTGTGAATGCCATCCGTTACAAGTCCGACAGGAGGGTTGTCAATGATAATCAACTCGTAACTTTTCTTGAGTGTTTCAATGATCTCATTCATCTTGGGACTGATGATCAATTCAGAAGGATTCGGTGGAATTGGACCGGCGGTAATGAAATCAAGATTTTCAAGTGAACTTTTCCTGATGCATCCTTCAATTGTGTCTTTCCCGATGAGCAACGTGCTCATTCCCCTATCGTTTTGCACATTGAATCCGAGGTGGATTTTCGGTTTGCGCATATCGAGATCGAGGATGATTACTTTTTTTCCGGAATAGGCAATTATTCCTGCAAGGTTGATTGCGACAAATGTTTTTCCCTCACCCGAAATGGTGGAACTGACCGCCATCACTTTCGGACCGACTTCATTCGAAATGAATTGAAGGTTTGTGCGTAAGGAACGGAATGCTTCGGCAATCAATGATTTTGGATTCCTGTCAACGAGCAATTGAGACACAGGCACATTCTGTTTGTATTTGGGAATGATTCCCAAAACACTGATGGATGCCTGCGTCTGTTTTGTGATTTCATTCAGCGAATTTATTTTATCGTGAAGGATGTAACGTGTCGTGATCAGGACAAGGCTTAATACCAAGGCGAGCAGAATGCAGGTAATGAAAGTTGTCCTTTTGCTCGGACTGATCGGGGCAAAAGGCACTCTTGCCTTTTCAAGTATTTGTTCTTGCGGAGTGAAACCGGCTTGTGAAATCAGGTATTCATATCTCTTTTTTACCAACGTGGTATAAAACTCCTCGTTGATGTCATAAATATGTTGCAGGCGAATGTATTCGACATTCAGGTTATTGGCAACAGGAAGTTTGGCTCCGTATTCGTCCCGCTTTTCCTTGATTGCCCTTTTCCGCAATTCAAGTTGCGAAATAATGGATTGTACACTGGAAATGAGCAATTCTTTCTGGACGTTGATCTGAAAATCGTAAGATTTCGCCTCATCGCTTTGAGGGGTGACTTGCTGAAGTGCAACTTCACGGTCGGATATCAGGGAGTAAAGGTTATTCATCGGAGTCGTAAGCGCCTGTTCATCTTCTGTTCCCGACAATAACGCAAGCAACGATTTTACATCAACATCTTTTTCCTGCAGTTTTCTTTCAACCTCCGACATGGAAGCATCTTCGAGATCTATTTTTGTCAGCTGCTCATCCAGTGATCCGAACAGGGAAAAATTCAGTTTATTGACGGCATCATCGTCCCGAACATCATTGGTATCACGGAATTTATGGATGGACTGCTCCGTTTTCACCAATTCCATGGAATCATGTGCAAGTTGCTCATCGATGAAGAGCAATGTTTTGGTA
>CAYMZV010000320.1:0-5115 GCA_964394965.1 uncultured Chryseobacterium sp. | reverse complement strand
CGATTTCCATTTGTTGGAAGGAAACCAATGGGTCCGATGTGGTGAAGCATACAAAGTATTATATGGCCACAACAACTCCCGGCAATATGAATGCCAAGCGAGCGCTTGTTCCTCAAACGGTTGATATAATTCCAGGAACACATTCGGGCAAAGCACCTGTTTTCAGATCTGAAAGATTCTTGACAAATCTCAACGGCACCAAACAATATGAAAACAATACGGGAAGTGGCATCAATGTTCATATGGGAGGTGATTATAGCGGTTGGGCAGGTCATAATATGTCGGCAAGCATTCCGAATGCCTATCAAATAATCAATCCCAGCAATGAAGATGGCTTTCAGGCATGGCTCATCATGGCACAATGCATTGGTTTGATCCATAAATGGCAACTTAAGGATTCGTCTCTAGGGTATAATACGTTGACGGAATTGGCTAAAGGCGGAAAGGTCGAGTTTGTAAGCAATGACGGCACCAACATAAAAATCAAAAAGGGCGATGCAGAACAAAGCATAGATATTGCCACTGCCGCTTCAGGTACCATTGATGCATGGTCAACAACTGCCACAAACAAAACAACAAAAGAGAAAACAACATCAATTAACCGGAAAAAATTATCTGCAATACTTTCCTATGTTGATGCAACATTTACCGAACCGAAAGGCTATTCCAAATTGGACAAGAATGCACTTGCGGCGCTTTTTACAAGTGATAGGGTGGAAGCCATAATCAAAAAGCAAGTTAAGTATGCAAGTAAGTTGAGCGAAGCGAATGGTGTGGCTGGAACGGATTTCAATGAGATCATGAATGGAACGGCGACCGAGATTACCGATACACTTATTGAAGATGCCAAGACTGATAAAAAAACATTCGATGACCTGATGACAAAGTCGAAAGATTATTCAGCTTTTACGGATAGTCTTCGGACTTATATCAAAGGCATAAAAGGCACTTTAAGCACCGAACGCGATTTCTATAAAAAAGGTAATTCAGCTGACGCAACCAAAGCATTTGCAAAGGCACCCGACAATGCATCCGAGTCAGACATGAATGTTGGAGCTTGGTCTGTCGCTTGCCAAGTCATTTTGGGAAATGGGAAGTACTATGAGTTCCAGATGCAGACCTTGAAGTTTGCAAATGAAACAGGTCAACGACGCTGGTACTATACATTAATTGATGAATCATCGATAACGGTTCCAGATACAAAACAAGGAGAAACAAAAGACAAAGGGTCGGCCAGCCCAACAGGAAACAATACCCCGACCAACAACAGCCCATCTCAAGACAATGCCAATCCTGCCAACACTTCGAATACTCCTGCCAACAATTCAACACCTAAGATCCAACGTAAAGAAGACGCTTCATTGAATGTTGGCGGTAATCTTTCCATCAGTGAATCAAACGACCCACAAGAAAAAGAAGCCGATGACATTGCAAAAAAAGTAGCTGGCAACGATGCCCCTGCCCAACCGAAAATCAATTCCGGAAGCACCATGAAATTTCCGGAAGTGAACAGGAAAGAAACAGATGAAATGTTTGCCGAAAAAAATCCATGGGCGAAACAAATCAATCCCCAGGCCTTGTTGCAGGATGAGAACGCTGTCATGCGAAAGGAAGATGCGGGAGAAATGAAGACTACGGAAAATTTCAATTCCCAACTCAATAATTCAAAAGGCAGCGGTCAATCATTGCCTGAAAATGTGCAACAGGAAATCGGTGGAAAGATGGGGGCGGATTTCAGCAATGTGAAAATCCATACGGGAAGCAATGCGAATGAGATGAGTGAAAATATCAATGCAAAGGCATTCGCACATGGACAGGATATTTATTTCAAGGAAGGGAATTACAATCCGGATTCGAAAGACGGAAAGGAATTGCTGGCGCATGAGTTGGTACATACTGTGCAGCAGGGTGACGGCATAATGAAAAAAATCCAGAGAAGTCAACTGTCGGCACCTGCCGTTAACATCAAGGTCGAAGGGGAAATAACCAATGTCAGCGTAAAATCGACTTATGCAAAACCCAAGGAAAAGGATCTGTTCAATACGGATTATACAAAAACAACGGAAATAAAACGTGCGCTTGCATTAAACAACACATTCACCGGCGATGCAAAAGTGACAGTGACGACAACAAAAGGTGCGCACACCGAAATCGTAACACTCACCGATGAAAATTCAATAACGGCCAACTTTTCACCCGACGCTCCTTCAAGAGAACAATTCCAAAAAGACAATAAAACCCCACTGGATGCAATTCAAAAAGGTACTGATGCCACTCTTGATCCATTGATCAAACAAAACGAAAAGACAAGAGATGACAATGGCATTGCAAGTTTGATCCCATCGATAAAATCTTTCATAGGAGTGAAATCAACGGATTCCACGATCACAAAGGATTTTGTGATCAAGTTGGCGGAATGGCAATTCGGCGAGATGATAAATCCAACCGGGGCGATGAGCGATTTGCTGTCGAACACTATTTTCAAACGAACACTCTTCAATTCGTATTATGCCAGTTCGACCGATTCGAGTCTCAATGCGACGATTATTTATGGCAATGCGAAGAATGCGGAATTGGTCAAGAATGGAAAAACGACCGACAACGAACTTCTTTTGATCCAGTCATACATTGGAAACGTCACTTTTGTAAAGCCAGAAACATTTGACAGACGGGAAACCGTTCTCCTTGCAAAATGGCAACTTGACAATGGATTGTTTCCTTCAGGTTATCTGGATGACACAACATTGACGGGTCTGAAGGGAAAAGTATCGGCGATTTCATCCAATATCACCAAGCACGGATTGAAAAGCATTACGGATTTCGGTACTTACAATACAATTGCCATTGACGATACGGATAAATTTATTGATGAACTTCTGACCAGAAAGCTAACGAGCAATTCGGATTATGCTTATTGGATATTGGATACGACACGATTGGGATTTTTGATTCTGGGCGGTAGGGCAGAAGAAGACCTGGCCCAGATTGCGTTGGAAATGGATTTTAAAACATATACGATTGCGAGTGAGCCGACGAAGAAGTATGCAAAATTCGGGGAGGATTGGTCAACGGCGAAAGCTGATGCTTTGGATGGAATGAGAATGTTGCAAGGCATGTTGGAACACAATCTGGAAGACTGGAAAAAAGACAAGACACAACCTAAACAAAAACTCCAGATAAACAGTCTTGCAACATGGAAAGGCGGGGCAGCCGATCGGGAATCATTCTCGAAACGGGAGGGACATCACGGCGATTTCTCCGCAATAGATTTTGATCTCAATGCAAATGACATTAAGGGATTGACAGCAATTTTAAATATGTTGCCGCCTGGACAATATGCTTTCGGCATTCCGTTCATGGCAGGTTTTTTCGTCGATGTTGAAAATCGATATGCCGGATCAAGTGTATCCAGCGCCGAAGCAACTACTTTCAGGAGTAAAGCGGATACCTATAATTCCGTTTGTTCTCAATCCAAAATCGCTACGGATGAAATCGAAACCATCATCACAAAGCTATCCGACTTGAACAGTATTAAGGTAAGTCCAACGTTCAGCAAGGATACATTCGGAGACAATGCGGTAACTTATAAAACGGAAGTCGACAGTCTTGTATCGATGAATAATAACCATGCATCGGAAACGGAAAAGAACCCTCAGGTTAAAAAGGTAAACGATATACTTGCCAGCATCAAAACCCTCAAGGCAACCAATGACACAAGCTTCACCACCAACAAGTCTTTACTTGAAAACCTTGTTTTTGTTCAAAAATTCACATCGAGCATCATAAGTCCTTCCTTGGGCAATTGGAATGCGAAAAATAAAAAATATGACATCAGCTATCCCCCAAAAGCTAAAATTACAATGTCCGATGAAACGACTACAACTCAGTATGTGACCCCAGAGGCTTTTGCAGAATTCAAGAAATTCAATGCCAAAACATCACATTCCATCGATAGGATTTTTTCAGACAATAGCGGACATTTGCATACTGAAGCTGTTTCGGTAGATAAATAAGCACGATGAAATTTTTTTCAATGTTGATGATCCTTTTATTGTTTGCCTGCAATGAAAAGAGGCACAGCAATGTTAACAAGCGACAAACGCCTTTCAGCAATGACTCAACCGGAAAAATTGCCAGTGGGAATTTAAGGATTGAAGAGAAAGAGGGCGAACGCACTTATCTGGTTGAAGACATCAGCAGGAATGAGTATGAGGAAAAAAAGGCTTCCGTCGACACAATCAGGAATGGTTCAATTGAGGCTTGGCCGATGGAAATGCTCAATTCAATTGATATATCAAAAAAAGACAGTTGCCTGAGTTTTTTGTTTGACAACAAAACCACTGCAAGGTTTTGCGACTCTGCCAGTGGAGATGATTTCAGGGGCTATAATCCCATTGGATTCATAAAAGAAATCGGTTGTTTCTGTATTTATGTTGATGATAATTATGGCCATGATATCCTATTGCTGAATAAAAAGAACGGAGATCAGAATTATCTTGGAAATTTCCCCGCACTTTCCCCGAAAAGGAAAAGGTATATGGTTTGCTCTTATGACATGATTGCCTTCAATGTATACAATGGCTTTGAAATCGGTACGATTGAAAATGGGGATTTTAATCCTGAAATGAAAATTGATGGGGGAAAACAAGGGAATTGGGGAGCCGATTCTCCCATTTGGATATCCGAAAATGTGGCGATTTTTCTCAGGAAGACAATGGATGAAAAAGCGGAACATGAAACGGTCAGGTATTCGAAAGTTACCATCAAATAGAATCTTATGGAGACACTGATTCAAATGCAAAACGAAATGGTAGATAACCGGGCACAAAAGGAAAAATGATCATGTATGAAATGATTGTACGGAACTGTTGGATTTATAAATATTGACTTTGAAAAAATAAAAGGAAAACACATGTATGAACACAGCAATGACAATGATCACCTTGATCTGCTTCGAAGCAGGCGACAGGAAGAGGATGACGAAAGACTGAACAGGAGAAAGTCCGATCGGACAAAACCGGTTTCTGAAAATTTGACTATCAGTCAACCCGAAGATGCTGCGGAAAAGGAAGCCGATGCGATTGCCAAAAAAGTTGCCGGCGGACAAAATGCCGA
>CAYMZV010000319.1:0-5142 GCA_964394965.1 uncultured Chryseobacterium sp. | reverse complement strand
CGGAATTCAGGAATGCAAGTACAAGTGCGAGAATTAGTGCAGTCTTGAATCCGTCGATATGAACCATGGTGGGCGGCAACAGATAACACGTTGCGAGAATGGCGAGGGTGGAGAGGAGGATTCTGGCGATGAAGTTCATGCCGTAAAAGTAGTCGGTTGCCGCGTGCCTGTTATCGGTGGCGGAAATTTTTTTACCAGAATTTTACTGACAAACCGCCAATTATGTAAAACCCATTTTCACTTGTCATCTGTTTCTTCCCACTTGTCTCTTTAAAAAAGTTTGGCACGCAACTTGAAATATACATTGCAGGGACTGATTCCCTGAAAGGAGAATACAAAATGAAAAACCTGTTTTACAGTATGGTGCTCGGAATGACGATGACAATTCCCGCACAGGCAATGATGAACTCGAACTTGAGTCTCGGAATGCAGGACAACGAAAAATTCACTTTGGCATTTGACAATAATTTTTATTCCACGCCATCGAATACATATAGTGTCACGAATATTTTCCCGGGCTCGCATCACGTACGCATGATGAGTGCGCCTACACAGGCAGGTGCATGCGGATTGCCGCGATTGCTTTTTGACGGTTGGGTGAATGTTCCTGAAAATTCAATTGTGACTGCGTATGCAAATGAGTATTCACAGCTGAATGTGTTGAGTGTTGTTCCGTTGGTGCAACAGCAGGTGTATTACAACCCGAATGTGAATTATGGAAACGGCTATTGCAACGGGAACGGAAATAATTACGGGAATAATTATGGAAACGGTTGGAATAATTCATCTGGCTATACAAACAATTATTATGGACAGAACAATTACTATCCTCCAACTTATGGAATGAATGCTGTGGATTTTGATGCGTTGAAAAATTCCATCCGTTCAAAACCTTTCGACAGCGATAAACTTCTTGTGGCGGAACAGGCTTCGGCTTCCAATCGGTTGACAGCACAACAGGTTTCCGAATTGGTTCAACTGATGGATTTCGAGAGTTCAAAACTCGCGCTTGCAAAATCCGCTTATGGAAATACGGTTGACAAAAACAATTATTATATGGTGAGCAATGCTTTCACATTCTCGAGCAGCATTACCGAGCTATCGAATTACATCAACAATTATCGTGTTTAGTTGCAACTCATACTGCATGTGCTGACCGCTCAGCATGCAGAACCGAAGATCAGGTTTATGTAGCGTTTTCCTGATCCGAAAAACAAAGGATCTCGTCTAGTACGGGGTCCTTTGTCAATTTGTATGATATATTTTATTATGGAGCAGTATATCAAAAGGAAAATTTCGGAAAAAAATTGGCTCATAATCACATCGGCAAATGGGCACATCGTTACATCAAATCTTCTGTCTCACCTGATCCTTGTCTTGATCTTTTACCTTTTCATTTTTTTCATCCTTGTGAAAACGCCATCCGATACTGACTTGCGCTTCCCATTTATTTCCGGCGAAGGGGCTATTGAGATTGGGTTCGGGAGTAAAGGGAAAATAAAATGGGATCACTGCACGCAGGTCGAGGTAAATATGCTCTTTATAAAAACAGAATTGCCAACCAACGTGTGTGCCTGCACCTATTTCGGGAAAATGTTTGGTGGCCGAATAAACATTCCTTGTTTCATTCGAGAATGATTTGTAGGTAACGGTTTGTGTTTCGCTTGTGTTGGTATACATCGCTTCAACTCCAAAATGCGGGCCGGTGAAAGGATGCCGTGAAAGCGTATCGTTTCTGCGCACGAAAACCGTAAAACCGATTCGCACTTGCTGGATCTTGTAATTCGAAACGCAATGTTCGAGATAACTGTTCGGTGGAAGTGGAACGGGATAAACGGTTTGGCTCTCCCTGATTTTTTCTTTTGCCTTTCCGTTATTGAGATCATCGGGAGAAATGGATTGATCGTCGATTCCATTTCCGATACCGCCGCAAATATTGAAGTTGATGCGGTGCGAACCCATTTCATATCCGATCATCGAAATCTGTTTGTTCGCCGCTTTTACATAATGGAGTTTGACAAGGTTATCCACTTGGGCAGGCAAGAGGAAAGCGGAACAATTCAACAACAGGAAAATGTAAAATTTTCGAATCATGGAAAATCAATAAAAGAGTTGTAGTCGCAGGGGAGAACTTTGCCACCATACATACGAGAAAGTGCTGTCGGAAGTTCGCTGAAAAACAAAAATTATCTGATGCGCTGAAAGCTATCGACGATTTGCTGGAATACACCTTGGTATTTCAGGAATTCCCCGTCAAACTTGTTTTGCGCTTCGCAACTGAAAAACCACGCGGTGTTTCCGCTGACAATGATCACATCCAGAAAACCGACCTTATTGTTTTCCACATAATACATTCCATAGCGACGGAAAGCCGCACAGGAGTCGAGTATGATGTTGCTTTCATTTACAATTTCAACGCGTCCGAGATTCTGGTGCATCATTTCAATCTGCGCTTGTGCCAATTTGCCGAGTGAATCGCCGGGGGAAAGTTGTGCGCGCGCCAAGTTGAAATTCGGTTTGATATGAACTGCGGTATCCGTTTCATCTTTTTGAAACGAAGCGACAAGGGCCGGATTCGGCGAAGGAAGTTCTTTCCAGTTTTTCGGAACGAGGAATTTTGCACCGAGCTGTTTGTTTTCCCAAGTGCGGAAATCGAAATCGTTTTTGTCGAGCGTGTGTGTCGGTTTTCCTTCCGAATAATGTTCGGCACTGATGATGTTTCCATTCGCATCGTATTTCACCCACGCACCCGCAGGTTTGTTGTCGATGAAAGATCCGCGCTCAACTATTTTCCCATTCGCATCCACCAACACCGCTTTCGATTCGTCATTTCCGGGGATGGTTTCTATTTCAATACGGCCACTGTCCGTTTGCAGGGTTGTCTTTACGGTTTGAGGAATTGCAATCGAATTGTTGTTTTGCTTTTCGTTCTTTTCTTCACCCGAAGAGCAGGAGGCGATTGAAAAGGAAATCGCTGAAATGAAAATGAAAGGAAAAATATTTTTCATGGATTAGTTTTTTGCCGGTAAAACTTTCGAAGCGCATTCACCGAATCCGATTCTCACGCCATTTTTTTCCGCATGTCCGCGAATGATTACCGTGTCTCCGTCATTGATGAATTTCCGTTCGCTGCCGTCTTTCATCTTCATCGGTTTTGTCCCTCTCCACGTAATTTCCATCATTGATCCGAACGAGCCTTCGTGCGGTCCGCTGATGGTTCCCGACGCCATCATGTCGCCCACATTGATGTTGCAACCGTTCACCGTATGATGTGCGAGTTGCTGTTCCATTGTCCAATACATGAATCTGTAATTGGAATTGCACACGATTGTTTCGTCACTTTTTTCCGGAACAATGGAAACCTGCAAATCGATGTCAATGTTTTTTTCTCCGGAATATTCGAGATAGGGAAGGACTTTCGGTTCCTGTTTGTAACCTTCAACGCGGAAAGGTTCCAACGCATCGAGTGTAACGATCCAAGGGGAAATGACCGAACAGAAATTTTTTGCAAGAAACGGTCCGAGCGGAACATATTCCCAAGCCTGTATGTCGCGCGCGCTCCAGTCGTTGAACAAAACCATTCCGAAAATATGATCGTCTGCATTTCCTGTTGAAACGGAATCTCCCAATGCAGTCGGTTTGCCGATGATGAATGCGGTTTCCAATTCGAAGTCGAGCGATTTTGTGGGACCGAAAGAAGGCACTTCGGCATCGGCGGCTTTTGTTTGTCCTTTCGGACGGAAAAAACTGCCACCCGAAACAATTACGGAAGACGAGCGGCCGTGATAACCGACCGGAATGTGTTTCCAATTCGGTAAAAGTGCATTCGCAGGATCGCGAAACATTTTACCCATGTTGGTGGCGTGATCGATACTGGAATAAAAATCGGTGTAATCGCCAATGTGAATAGGCATTTGCATTTGTGCATCTTTCATGGCAACCAAACAATTTTCCTTCACGCCTTTTTGATTCTGCAACGCCTTGTTTTTTTCGTCCAGCAATTCCGAAACGCGTTCACGCACTTTTCTCCAGACGGGTTTTCCCAATGAAATGAAATCGTTGAGTGTGGACTGACTGAAAACTTTCTTGTCAATATTCAGTGCATCGAAATATCCGAATTCGGCAACGGCCGACAAGTCAAGAATCTGTTCCCCGATAGCGATTCCCACCCTTGCATTTCGCTGTGCGGTTTTGAAAATCCCGAAGGGGAGATTCTGGATGGGGAAATCGCTTCCCGCTGGAACATTTACCCATGAACGCAGTTTCGGGTCATTTGCCTTGATCATATCAGGAATTGTTTAGGAGATCAAAAGTAAGAAAGAAGTTGGCAGCAGATTGGGCATCGGAAATAGGTAATTGCCTTTGACCAAAATCATTTACGGTTTTATTTTTCCATTACCCAAAAGTGATTTTAGTCAATTCACAGACTCTTTTAAAGGTTTTATAAGACTTTTCTAATGAAAATCTTTTTTGGCACCATTCACACAATTTTAATAAACATGAAAAAATTTACGATTGTTTATTGCCTGATCACCTGCTATCTCATTATTGTCAGTTATGCCGGAGGGCCGGCTTCCACCAATGGTTGGGATTGTACAGGAGCTGAAACCGGACTTGGAAATCCTGCGGGATGCAAGGGAACAGGTTGTCATTCGACAGCTGCAACAACCACAGTGGGGATTGCCATCGAATTGGATTCAGTGGGAGTTCCGACCACTCACTATGTCGGAGGAATGAATTACACTGTTAAACTCACAGGAACAAACAACAGTACAACCACCTTCCCGAAATTCGGATTGCAAATGGGCTCCATTCATGGCTCTACAGCGGTGACAACACCAACCAATGCAGGAACATGGGCAACTCCTTATCCTGCAGGTACACATCACGCGGCTCCGCAGGCAAATAATTTTGTAGTGAGTCTTGTTGAGCATAGTTCAGCACTCAGTCCCACAACAGGAACAGGTGCACAAGGGTCCACCTATGTGAGAACATTCAATTGGACAGCGCCGGTAGCGGGAACAGGAACAGTTTCCATTTGGGCGGCAATCAATTTGGTCAATGGAAATGGAAATGCGGATTCAGGAGACAAATGGAATACCAACCATGCTGTTATAAATGAGTGGCCAGCGTCAAGCGGAA
>CAYMZV010000318.1:0-5146 GCA_964394965.1 uncultured Chryseobacterium sp. | reverse complement strand
AACTCAAATCGCCATTGTCAATAGTATAACGCGCATCCGTCTGCACACCCGCAGCAGTGACCCCGAAAAAAAATGCATTGCGCCGGTCGCGATACGTGTCGAGAAAAATTGCGAAGCCATCCGTATTATTCTGGAACTCATCACGCGGACCGAGTTGACGCAAAATACTGTCGGGCGCCGTATCATACATGCGTGCGAGCACATACAAACCCACGTCGTCGTAAAGGATTTTCACTTCCGTTTTCTGTCGTGCTTTTCCTCCCGGATTCGGTTGGAACTGTACGAAATCGGTTGCGATCATGGCTTTGTCCCAAACGGAGTCATCGGGAACACCATCAATTTTCGGGGCAGAAAAAGTGCGTGTAGCCTGCAGCGATTTGCAAACCTGTTGCGCGGAAATGAAATTGCCGGTCAACAAAATGAAAACGGAGAAGAAAATGATTCGGGATTGACGGGACATTCAAGGCAAAGATAATATGAAGTGCCAATGGGATTTTAAATTCGGAAGACAAAATTGGTATCTTCATAATGATAATCAGTCGATCCCAAATTGGATTTCATGCCCGCCCCTATGCCGAAACATTTCAACTTATTCATTCGTCAATGGAAAATCATTTCCGTTTTATTCCTCTTCCCCCTTTTTGTTGCAGCCCAAAGAAATGGAATCTCCGTCACAAAGTTTCCCGATGGAAAAATCAGTGAAACGGGAATGATGAAAAAAGGAAAACGTGACGGGCAGTGGAAAAAATTTGATGATGACGGAACCCTTAGCTCGATTTATTCTTATTCGGAAGGAAAACGCAACGGCACCTGTTATGAATTTTATAACGGAGACACCATGCTCATTGGGAATTACAAAAACGACAACCGTTCCGGTGAATGGAAAGCATGGAATTCGCGACATCAATTGATTTCAATCGAACATTTTGACGGGCAACAAAACAAGACGGGTGTATGTGAATATTGGGACGAAGCAGGAAACCTCAGCGAGTATTCCATCTACAATCCGGATGGAACATCGGTAACTTATTCTTACAGGAATGGAAAACCTGAATCTGTCACCCGCAAAAAGAATGATTTGCCGGATGGAAAGCAGGTTTATTATAATCACGAACAGGAAAAACTTTCGCCTGCCGATTCCATTCATGAAATAACGAATTACACCAAAGGTGTTCAGGATGGAAATGATATTTTTTATGAGAATAGCAAGGTGATTTCGGAAAGTCATTATTGCAACGGATCGTTGTGCGATACGACAAAGACATTTGATGCGGATGGAAGAGTGACAAAATTGATACCGTATGTCAAGGGAAAAGAGGATGGAACCGAGTTGCAATTTTCTCACGGAGTAATGATTGTGAAAACGAATTATAGCGACGGAAAGAAAAACGGAAAACAAACGGTCAAAACCGAATCGGGAAAATTGCAATCCGAATCATGGTATACAGGAAATACGCTTGATTCATCTTTCGTTTGGTACACAGATGGTGGAAGTGGCATAAAGGAAAAAACAAGGCATGAGGCAAATCCGAATTCATTTTCCGAAAAATATGTGACACAGGTTTTTTCTCCGGATGGGAAATTGAAAATCCAATTTCAATCCATTCATGATTTTTGGGAAAATGTCATTCTGGATGGGGAATACATTACCTATTTCAGCAATGGAAAACCACAAGCAAGTCTTAATTATTCCAACAACGCGATAAACGGAAATTATCAGAAATGGAATCAGAATGGAATCCTCGTTCTGGAATCCATGTGTTCGAATAATGTGCTGACCGATTCGTTGAAAGTGTGGGATGATTCGGGACAACCGATCCAGGAGGGAACAATCGAATTCGATGAAGCGGTTGTAAAAAACATGGAAGTGGGAATGGAATTCCGCAGCCGTACATCGGGAAACAATTCCGCATTCCAATATTTCAAAAACGATTCCACCGATAATTTTGAAGATTGCAAGGTATACACGTTTGCTGAAATCATGCCTGAATTTCCCGGCGGTTCACAGGCATTCATGACTTACATCGGCAAGAATATCGAATATCCGCAGATCGAAAAGGAAAGCGGTAAAACAGGAACGGTTTACGTTTCTTTCATCGTTACTCGAAACGGAAAAGTGGTGGATGTACATTGCGTGAAAGAAGTGCGCGGCGCTCCCGATTTTTCAAAGGAAGCCATGCGCGTTTTCAAATCCATGCCCGATTGGAAACCCGGAATGCAGAATGGAAAAGCGGTCAATGTAATGGTGACACAGCCGGTGAAATTCATCTTGCAATAAATAAAAATGTTGAAATATCTTTTTCTGATATCATTCATTTGCATGGGCATTTCTGTTTTTTCACAGGAGCAATCCATTTATGTCCAAAGGAAAAACGGCAAGGTGAAATTGAAAGATGATTTTGGAAATTATTCCAAAGGGAAAGTCCATAACCATTACAAAGTGGGAACATGGAAATATTATCTGGCAAAAGGGTTTTTGGTTCGAATTGAAAATTATTCCGCGAATGGCTTGATGAATGGTCCGTACATTGAATATTCCAATGCCAACTTGAGCGTGAAAACAAAAGGGAATTATTGCAATGGATATAAATGCGGTGAATGGATTTCATTTTATGAAAATGGGAATGAATCGCAACTGGTCAATTATGATTCATTGGGAAATTATGCCGGCGTCCAGGAAATGTGGAATAAAAGCGAATACGTCACACACTACACAATCTTCGCTACCGATACTTTGGAACTTGACTACGATTATTTTTATGTTGGCGCCATCAAATCAATAACACGAAAGGTCAATGGACAATTGGACGGAATGCAGATTCATTATAAGATAAACCCTTCGCAGGGAGATAGCCTTGAAAAAACAGAGGAATATAAAAACGGGAAACTGAATGGCACAACCATAAAATATTCCCGGGAAGGTTCCAAATCGAGTGAGGAATATTATCTGAATGATCAACTCGATGGAAAACAAACGATGTGGTATCCGGATGGAAGTGTGAACATGGAACGTTTTTACAAAAAAGGAAAACGCGATAGTGTAGGAAGAATTTATGACAGGAATGGATTTGTTACAGAAGAAATGCATTATTCCAATGGGGAATTCAATGGCAAAAACACAACTTACCGGAGCAATTCCGAAATTCCACAGGAAAACAATTGGTATACGAATGGCTTTTTTGATTCCACTTACACCTATTTTGAAAGCGGAAAAATAGAATCGAAGGAATATCCCGTTCGTGGATTCAATAAGGACTCCGCACAATTCAATGTCACTCCCATAACAAGATACATCGGGTTTGATTCACTCGGAAGAAAAACGAGGGAACGCATTTTGTTGAACGGGGAACTCTCCATTGGCGAAAAATTTTTCTTTCCAAATGGAAAAATGGAAGCAACTGTGGATTATAAAAATGAAGGCTTGGCAGGACAATTCAAGGAATACAATTCAAACGGTAAAATAATCCTTGAAGGGGAAGTCAGCAGGAGAATGATCCTGACTGATCCGAAAGCGTGGGATAAAAACGGAAAGCCAATGAGAGAAGGAACCCCGGCTTTTGATAAATATGTTACGGATAATTTGCCGCAAGGGATAAGTTATGGAGCGAATGGGGTTGCTGAAGAATTACCGCCACCACCACCGCCTGACACTTCAATTGACGAAATGCCCATCATGCCGGAATTTCCGGGCGGACAGGAAGCGTTGATGCAGTATCTGCACGACAACACAAAATATCCGGAAATGGAACGAGAGGCAAACATTCAGGGAAAAGTCCTTCTTGAATTTACCGTTGAAAAAGATGGAAGCATCTCCAGAATAAATGTCCGGAAAGAAGTACCCGGTGCACCCGATTTTACGAAGGAAGCCATTCGCGTCGTGCAATCGATGCCGAAATGGACGCCTGGATCCTATCATGGCGTACCCATGGCGGTTCAATATACTTTGCCTTTTAATTTTGTGACGAAATAGCTTTTCACTTCAACCATGAAAATCATTTTGGGATTTGCTTTCCTTTTGTGATCACGAAGCGATCACCCATTCTTCCAATTCCCTTTTGTAATCGTATTGCAAATCTTCCTCCAATTCCGAAATCACCTTGTTTATTTTTTCCAATTGTGCCTTATACAGGTTGGAAAGCTTGACCGAATCATGAATCGGGATATTTGTTTTCTTGATAAGGATAATGAACCACGTGAGGATTTCAATCTCCGCCTCTTTCTTGCCGACGTAACGGATGAACTTATTGTTGCTGCGCAAAATGGCACGCAGGCTTTTTTTGGTGAGGTATAGATTGGTACGGTTCATGGTGGAAAATTGGATTTCCATTTCCTTTTTCACCTCGTTGATGTAAGCGGGAATGTCGTGCGATTCATAAATCAAAAAAGTGAGCAGTTCCTTGTTTTCCTTCTTGAATCGCGCCAAACGCAAACAAAGTTCCGTTACCTGATCGGGTTCAAGCTGAATCAATTCCTTTTTCAATTCATTGACAGTTGCTGCTTTCATTTTGGAAGGGGCGTTTTAGAAAATATCGTTGATCGCTGTTTTTTTGCCATTCAACACCAACTCATCTCCCGCTTTTTTTCCTGAAATCGATTTTGCAATCGGTGCGCTTGGCGAAAGGAAAACGATTTTATTTCCATCCACCGTTTTTGTTCCCAATCCAAGTGAAATGAAAAAAATAAAATCGGCACAAACCACTACCGAACCGTTTCCGATTTTCCGGTGCGGTGACTCGGTCGAAATGGAATGGATGATTTCCAATTCGCGTTTCGCCTCTTCCAATTGACGCGCGTTCATGTCGCGGTCGATTTGTCCCATTGCCCTTCCCGTTTCATGCTTGTCGCCCGCCGAACTTTTCTCGTCGCTGTTCGCCGATTCCTGCGCCTGCTCCATCGCCTGCGTGGCCGTTGAAATCCGTTGAAGGAGAATTTCTTCACAGGAAGATTTCAGCTTTTGCTTGAACAGGATTTTCTCACTTGCATTCATGGCTTGTAAATGTAAGGAAAGTGTCAGGCGAAAATTTCAATCCGGCCTTCGGTTTACGCCGTATCTTTGTAGCCCAATTTCATTTTTCCCGTTTGGACGCAACCGATTCTACTGAAGGAAATGCCACTGAAAAGCAATTGTATGCTTATCAGCAAAGTG
>CAYMZV010000317.1:0-5166 GCA_964394965.1 uncultured Chryseobacterium sp. | reverse complement strand
TGGGTTTGGAATGCATCGGGCGGTGGTGCTGCGTTGGCGATATTGACGAATGCATTGTTGATGGCTTTGGTTTTTCTCGTTTATCACAAGCTGAAACGCGCACTGCCGGAAAGAATCGGCGCATACATCTTGATTCCGGTTTGGATCAGTTTTGAATTTTTCCATTTGCATTGGGACCTGAGTTGGCCGTGGCTGACATTGGGAAATGCGTTTGCGAAAAATTATACGTGGATACAGTGGTATGAATTCACCGGTGTTTTCGGTGGAAGTTTTTGGGTGTTGCTCCTGAATGTTCTCATTTTTGAAATTTTCATTCACAGAAACACTTTCCTTCAGAAATTTCCGGTTCGCCTGGGATACATCATTGCGGCGTGCCTGATTTTCATTCTTCCGATTCTCATTTCACTCGTCCGATACAACCGTTTCGACACGAAGGCGAATTGCGTGAAACCGATCAACGTGGTGGTGGTGCAACCGAATGTAGATCCGTATCAGAAATTCAGCAGCGACTTTCACGAGATGACCGACAACATGCTTTCGCTCGCACAACAGAAAATGGATTCGTCAACCGACTACATTGTTTTTCCCGAAACATCCATCATTGAAAGCCTGTGGGAATCGAACATGAGATTTTCGTGGTCGGTCGGTAGACTGAAAGAGATCGTGAAAAATTATCCGAAAGTGAAATTCGTTTCCGGCGCAACAACCGGTTATGAATACAAACCGAACGAAAAATTTTCTGAGACGGCAAGATTCGACAGTGTGGCAAAAGTTTATTACGACGTTTACAATTCCGCGATACAGGTGGATTGCACACAAACGATTCAGGTTTACCACAAATCGAAATTGGTTCCGGGTGTGGAAAAAATGCCTTTCCCGAAAGTGTTCGGTTTCCTCGGAAAATATGCAATCGATTTGGGCGGGACTGTCGGCAGTTTGGGAATGCAGGATGAACGGACTGTTTTTCATTCGCAAAACGGTATCGGAATCGCTCCGGTGATTTGTTATGAATCGATTTACGGGGATTATGTGAGTGAATATGTGCGCAATGGCGCGGATTATATTTTCATCGTTACGAATGACGGATGGTGGGGCGACACACCGGGATACCAACAGCATTTGCTGTACGGACGCCTGCGTGCGATTGAAACCAGAAAAAGCATTGCTCGTTCCGCCAATACCGGAATCTCCTGTTTCATTGACCAGCGGGGTGATATTTATCAGCAACAGGGTTGGTGGAAGGCGAGTGCAATCAAACAAACACTATATTCAACTGCCGGAATGACTTTTTATACAAGGCATGGCGATTACATTGCGCAATTGATGGTTTTGTTCTTGATCGGAGGTTTCATTTGGGGAATGACCAGAAGGATTCTTCGATTCAAGCATTCAAAAATCCAGTGATTGGGTTTAGAAAAAAAAATACAAGATTCAAGATTCAAGATTCAAGATTCAAGATTCAAGATTCAAGATTCAAGATTTAAGATGCAAGATTCAAGAAACAAGATTTAAGATGCAAGAGACAAGATGCAAGATTCAAGATTCAATATTTTTAAAATAAATACAGATGGAGTTTGTTGATTATTATAAGATTTTGTAGGTGGATAAAAGTGCCACGGAGAGTGACATTAAAAAAGCGTACAGGAAATTGGCGAGAAAATACCATCCCGATTTGAATCCGAATGACGCAAATGCAAAAAAGAAATTCCAGCAGATCAATGAGGCGAATGAAGTGTTGAGCGATGCCGAAAACAGGAAGAAGTACGACAAGTACGGTGAGAACTGGAAACATGGCGAGGAATTTGAAAAAGCCAATCAGCAACAACAACAACAGAAACGCAAATCATCTTCCGGCGGATTTTCTGGTGAACAGAATTATTCCGGAATGGATTCTGATTTCTCCAGTTTTTATGAATCCATGTTCGGGGGAGGATCGGGAAGAAGAAATTCGCAATCGAATTTCCGCGGAGAGGATTTCAATGCTGAATTGCATTTGGATTTGCGTGATGTTTATAAAACCCATCAGCAAACATTGACAGTCAATGGAAAAAATATCCGATTGACGATTCCTGCGGGAGTTGAAAATGGCCAGACAATAAAAGTGTCGGGGTATGGCGGCGAAGGAATGAATGGCGGACCGAATGGCGATCTGTTCCTCACGTTTGTCATTGGCAATTCCACAAAGTTCAAGCGTGAAGGAAACAACCTTTATGCGAATGTCGACTTGGATTTTTATGATGCGGTTCTCGGAGGGGAAATCACGGTTGACACATTTGACGGAAAAGTGAAACTGAAAGTGCAACCTGAAACACAGAACGGAACAAAAGTGAAACTGAAAGGAAAAGGTTTTCCCGTTTATAAAAAGGAAAACGAATTCGGCGATTTATTCATTACCTGGCAAATAAAAATCCCGACCAACCTTTCCGAAAAGGAAAAGGAATTGTTCCGCGAATTATCCAAACTGAAAAAAAATGGAAACTGAAAATCTGATTCCCGTACAGCTTTTCTGTACACACCACCAAATCGAGTTTTCATTCATCAGTTCATTGAGTGAATCCGGATTGATAGAAGTGACGACAATTTCCGAAACGGAGTACATTTCCAAAGAGCAAATCAGTGAACTGGAAAAGATGATCCGCTTGCATTATGATCTCGACATCAATATCGAAGGGATAGAGGCGATTTCGCATTTGCTCAAACGGATGGACAATCTGCAGGGAGAATTGACGACGCTGAAAAACAGGTTGAGGTTGTATGAGAATGAATGATTCCGTATTCAAGAAACAAGAGTAGCCAACAATCAACCTGCGCCTGATTTTTCAGTTGCCGATGCCAATGGAGAAAAGATTTCATTGGGTCGATTCAAGGGACAAAAAATCCATTTGATCTTTTATCGTTTTTCCGGATGTCCGTTCTGCAATTTGCGTTTTCACCGGATTGAAAAACTGTCTGATTCGTATAAACAACACAATGTGAAATTGATTTCCGTTTATGAATCGTCGATCGAAAACATGAAAGCGCAAATGGGAGATGAAAAATCCCATTCCATCATGATTCCGAATTCCGATTCGTTAATTTGACTTTCCTGATAACGGACTATTGTTTTCAGACGTGACGGTAGACTTTTCCTCAAAAGGAACAAAATTTCCACGTATGTCAACGCCATTAGAAAAAAATACAAATTCAATTTTTTCCTAATTTTGTACTCTTTCAATATTGTAATATTCTTATCCAGCAATAATATTTATGAAGGTATCTAAAGAAAATAGGGAAAAATTTATGGATAGTTTTCAAAACTTAGTACGCTCTATTAAAATTGAGTTAGACTACTGTAGTGAAATGTGCGGGGGGTTAACCGAAAAGGAAATGATTGTAATGGGATATGTGGGCCAGCATCAAACCGTAAAAATGAGCGATATAGCCGAAAGTATTGATGCGCCTATGAGTACTCTTACAAGTATTGTGGACAAACTTGTTGAGAAAAAAGTTTTAACCCGCGAGCATTCAAGTGATGACCGTCGTGCAATTAATGTTACCCTTACACAAAATGGGAAAAACTTCTTTAATACATTGATTGAAGAGAAAAAGCTAACAGGCGAAAAACTTCTTTCAAAGCTTAGCGAAAAAGACCAATCTGTTTTTCTCAGAAATATAGATTTGCTAACCTCTTATTTAGGTTCAAAAAAGAAGTAGAAAAAAATTTGTTTATTTATTACGAAGTTCGTAATATTGCAAGATCAAAGTAATTAATGTGCAATGTAACAAATAAAATACAAGGCGCTTTTTAATTAAATATTACGATATTCGTAATATTTTAAGTTGGTAATAAACAATGGTAACGGGTAAAATGAATAAACAATTAGACTACTGATAATGGGTTTGCATTAATCTTTTAATCACTTAAAATACATAGTTATGACAATCGAAAAAAACAAGGAAGCAGTAATCAGATTCAACAAGGAATTTTTGGAATCTGGAAATGTAGAAATCACCAAAGAATTGTTGGCAGATAATTTTGCAAATCATTTTGCGCCAAAAAATGGACCGGATGATGCAAGTGTAATGGTCCAATTCATAACAGGCTTTAGAAAAGGTTTTTCAGATGTTACCGTTCAATTGCATGAAGTGTTAGGCGAAGGAGATAAAGTGTCTTTGGTAAAAACAATGACTGGCACTCACACGGGTGATTTTATGGGAAAATCGGCAACAGGAAAAAAAGCCGTAATAAATGTTGTTGAAATTAATCTTTTGAAAGATGGCAAAATAACAGACATGTGGTCTTTAAGCAATTTTCAGCAGGTAATTCAAGCGCTTTAAAGCCATTGGCAGGAAGGAAAACCAATAACTGTAAAGGACTATAATTAATAACCGAAAAGGATAGAAAAATGATCGAAAGCATATTAATAACCGGAGCAAATATTGGGCTTGGGAAAGAGACTGCCCGACAGTTAGCCTTGAAACAAGAAACAAAAAAGGTAATTCTTTTCTGTAGAAATCAAGCAAAAGCCGAGGCAGCAAAAAAAGACCTTGAGGAGAAAACAGGAAAAAAGATTTTTGAAATTATTATTGGGGATGTTGCTGATTCAAATTCTGTAAGAAAAGCAGTAGAAAAAATAAAGGAGCCCATTGATGCAATAATTTTAAATGCAGGTGGAATGGTTGGCAAAACGGCTGGGAAAATTACGCCTTCCGGTATGAATGAATTAGCTGCTACCAATATTTTAGGTCATGTAATCTTGGTGGATGAATTAATTAAACATGATAAGTTAAAAAAAGCAGTACTATCAGTCAGTGCGGAAGCTGTACCGGGAGTAAAGAGCCTCGGAATGAAACCGGTTTCAATGAAGACTTCTTCTGAAGATGAGTTTGCTGCTGTTCTTGATGGATCATATTTCGGTAATAAATTCGATGCAGTGCAAGCATACGGATACGTTAAATATGCAGCAACCATGTGGACGTTATCCATGGCAAGAAAATATCCTGACCTCAAATTTGTTGTTGTAAGTCCCGGGAACACAAAGGGAACTCTGGCACCGGATAATCTTCCCCCGGCAATGAAATTTATGTTGAAGAATTTTATGATGCCTGTTGTATTCCCATTGATGGGAGGGATGGTGCATAAGCTGGAAGTAGGTGCAAAACGCTTTGTAGATGGCATTTCGGATG
>CAYMZV010000316.1:0-5173 GCA_964394965.1 uncultured Chryseobacterium sp. | reverse complement strand
GGTTTGAAAAACACCAGGATGAAATCTTCCCGAAAATAAAACAGAAAATATTCGAGTATTACAAAAGCGTTTATCCAAGTTACAAGGCGAAATGGGGTTCGGACAACAAGATGAGTGAAACTGAAATCGAAAGGTATCTGCCCTATCCCGCTTTCCCCGACAGCTTGCTCGGTCACATCAAGCCTGTCGCTTTTGTGGTTCACACTTCACAGCACTGTTCCGAAAATTCCTTTTCCATTGAATTCGATTGTACTTGGGATCCGCAATACGGTTTGGGAATTTATGTTGAAAATGGTGTGGTGAGATTTGCCTCTCTCGGGCAGAAAACCTATCCGAATTAATTCCGGTTCAAGATTCGTAATCGGATTATTGAATGTAATTTTGAGGATGAAAAAAATATTCTTCCCTTTCTGTTTTTTGTTTTTTTCCTTGGTTTCCTGCAACAATGAAAAAAGCAATTCCACCATTTCCACTGATTCAACAACAAAAACCAATCCAACGGTTCCTGTCGGCGAAGGCAAAACAGCTATCTCCCCTGCCGATTACAAAAAAGTCGTCGATGCAAATCCTGTTGTTCTTGTGGACGTGAGTGCAAGTTGGTGTGGCCCGTGCAGGCGATTGGCTCCGCACTTGGATCAGCTTGCAATTGCCTTGTCGGGAAAATTCCTCCTGATCAAATCCGATTCCGACCGTGATTCCGATCTCGCCGATTCGTTGAACATTTCTTCACTGCCGACATTGCTGCTGTATCAAAATGGAAAACTCATCTGGAGAACCGAAGGATATGCGGATGGAGATGAGAATACGATTGCGGAAAAAATCAACGCAGCGGCAAAACATTGATTCTTCTATTGCACACTATCCAAGACAAATCGATCAACTATTGTTTTGCAATGGGAATGTTGATTTGACATGATCAACTGCATATTTCCCGGCGACAGATAAAGAAGGCGAGGTTGTTCGGGAACCGCATTGCGTCAACAATAAAAACAAAAAAAATGCCGGACATTTCCATCCGGCATTTTTCATTTTCAATTCGCGCATCATCAATTATTTCTTCTTGTCCTTTTGCGTTCCAACAAAGTCCCAATGTTTTTTCACTTTTTCCTTTTTGGAAATTTCAACTGAACCTTCGATTCCGAAACCATCGATTGTTCCAGTGACTTTTACTGTTTCTTCCAGTTTGTTTGTCCTTTCACCGGAAAATTCAACATAGATTGAAGCCTCTTCCGCTCCCTCTTCGGTGTAGGTGGAATCCTTATCGAGATCAATCGGAATTTCTTCAGCTCCTGCATTCTGTCCGAAAAACTTGCAATTGAATTTGCTGCTTTTGAATGAACAGTCATCCTGACTGGCCTTTCCCGATTTGCCATTCTTCTGTTCGGTGATTGTTATCTTGAATTTTTTTCCGTCAATGCTCGAGGTGTCACCTTTCAGCACAAAAGATGCCGTGAGCAGGAAAATGAATGCACTCGAAACCAATGTAATTGTACGTGTCATAAAGTGGGTTTTAGGTAAAACAAAGTTAACGTTTCGGTTGGGATGGGAAAACATCCTGTTGGCCCCAGTGGATTTATTTTATCATTCGGCTATTTTTCAATTTACAGGCCAATCACCGCAATCACAACGATGATGATTGTATAACGCATGCCTGTGCGTGTTTCCAACCTGAAGATTTATTCAGCGGGCGATGGATAAAAACTAAATTTGAGACATTAACCGACAGATGATAATAGATGAAAGCGGCAGTAATTTACCACCAAGGCGAATTGCCTCAATACGCAGATGTTGATGAACCCACTGTTCAGAATGGGGATGAACTGTTGATGACAGTGAAAGCGGCCGCCATCAAGCATTTTGACAAAGGGAGGGCAACCGGTAAACATTACTCTGCCGATCCAGATAAGAAAAATGCAACTGTAATCGGTGGCGATGGTGTCGGCTTCTTGGCTGACGGCACAAGGGTTTTTGCCTTGGGTGTAAGCGGAATGATTGCCGAGAAAGCAACGGTTGAAAAAAGCAGGATGGTAAAGTTGCCTGATGGAATTGATGATGTTACGGCAGCAGCGTTGCCGAATGCAGTTGCAGGTTCTGCCATGGCACTCCGTTTCAGGGCTGTCATGCAATCGGGCGAAACCGTTTTAATAAATGGGGCAACGGGATTTACAGGCAAAATCGCAGTTCAGGTTGCAAAACATTATGGGGCAAAAAAAATAATTGTTACGGGCAGGAATGAAAAATCATTGCAATCATTGCTTGCGTTGGGTGCAGACGAAACAATTCCCATAACGCAAGATGACGGAAAATTCATGACCAGGATAAAAGAGATTCACAAGAACAGTCCGATTGACATTGTCATTGATTATTTGTGGGGACATACGGCGGAACTTATTCTTGCTTCGTTTAAGGGAAAAGGTTCATTCACACACAAGACAAGGTTCGTTTCCATTGGAGCTGTTACAGGCGACAAGATTCAGTTGTCGGCAGAAAATCTGAGAAGTGTTGACTTGCAATTATCGGGTTCGGGTTTGGGCAGTTGGACAAAAGATGAAGTGAAAAAACTGTTCGGTGAAATCATTCCGGAAATGTTTCAACTTGCGGCTGACAGGAAATTGAAAGTCGATACCGAAAAGGTCAGCTTGACTGACATTGAAAAATTGTGGGATATGGAAGTGCCGGACGGAAGACGGTTGGTCGTGACAATGTGAAACCGTTGACATTAAAAATTTCAAATTGAACATTGCGCGATCGTCATATCGGCATTTCCCAACTTATCTTTGTGGAAGTTCAATCCTTTTCGTTTACCGATCCTTGAATCTTTATTTTTTTGAATTCTTGAATTTATAATCATGAACAATATTCCATTGGCCGAGCGCCTCCGTCCCAACTCACTGGACGATTACATTGGACAACGGCATCTGGTTGGAGAAAATGCCGTACTGAGAAAAGCGATTGAAACCGGAAATCTCCATTCGATGATTTTTTGGGGATCGCCCGGCATCGGGAAAACCACATTGGCAAACATCATTGCCGCCAAATTGAAACGTCCTTTCTATTCATTGAGTGCGATCAATTCCGGTGTGAAAGACATCCGTGACGTGATTGAGAAAGCGAAAAGCCAGGCGTTTTTCGGAACGAACATGCCGGTTTTATTCATTGACGAGATTCACCGTTTCAGCAAATCGCAACAGGATTCGCTGCTGGGTGCTGTTGAAAAGGGAACGGTCACATTGATTGGTGCCACCACCGAGAATCCATCTTTCGAAGTCATCTCCGCTTTGCTTTCGCGTTGCCAGGTTTACATTTTGAAACCGTTGGAAAAAGATGATCTCCTTCATTTGCTCGACATTGCGATGAAGAAAGATGAATTCCTGAAAACGAAAAAAATCGAGATCAGGGAAAATGAGGCGCTGTTGAGATTGTCGGGAGGAGATGCACGGAAACTGCTGAATATTTTTGAACTTGTGGTAACCGCCTATGGAAAAGACGATGTGGTCATTACCAATGATTTTGTGCTCGAGCATGTACAGCAGAATCTTGCAATGTATGACAAGGATGGTGAACAGCACTACGACATCATTTCCGCTTTCATCAAATCCATCCGAGGCAGCGATCCCAACGCAGCGGTTTATTATCTGGCGAGAATGATTCAGGGTGGTGAAGATCCCTTATTCATTGCCCGCCGGCTTTTGATTCTTGCAGCTGAAGACATCGGCAATGCCAATCCGAATGCGCTGCTGATTGCGAACAATTGTTTCGCTGCCGTGAATGTGATTGGAATGCCGGAATCGAGAATCATACTTTCGCAGTGTGTCACTTATCTCGCATCTTCTGCCAAAAGCAATGCAGCCTATCTCGCCATCGATGAAGCGATTTCATTGGTCACACAAACGGGCGACCTTCCGGTTCCGCTTCATTTGAGAAATGCACCGACAAAATTGATGAAGGAAATCGGATATGGAAAAGAATACCAATACAGCCACGGCTTCGAGGGAAATTTCGGTGAGCAGGAATATTTGCCGGAACAGATCAGCGGGAAAAAATTATACGAGCCGGGAAATAATGCGAGGGAAAATGAATTGCGTGCGTATCTGAAAAAATGCTGGAAAGAGAAATATGGTTATTGAAGCAAGGTAATTAATGATTAATGATGTGCAGATGGATAATTGAGCACAGTCGATTTTTCGTAAGATTTTTTGAGTGAAAGAAGGACGAATGGTGGGACACATCTAATTTTTAATCATTAATCTACAAATTATTATTTGTGTACAACTCCAATTGGAATATTTGGGTATGCCAGTCTTACAAATTGATTAATGACTATTCACAAGTTTTTTTTATTATATAAGTATAAAGTGTTGTAGAATTATTAACTGAAATTTTGACTATTGATACCGTTTTATTTTAAAATGGTATATATTTGAATCTATGCTCTTGAGGGTAATTCTATTTTTTTCTTTTTTATTATATTCTTCACTAAGTTTCGCTCAGATCGATCGAGATGATTCATCGTATACTCTTCCAGAACTCGATAGCATTCATTGGACACAATTTGTGAGTGGAAGTATAGCTATTGACAGTGTAAGAACTACCATAAAACTTGCCAGTAATTACCCTTTATTGAATGCAAGCGATTGGGATTTGGGTAGTACTAAAGAAATCATGGATTCTTGTTTGATCAAAGCAAATGATTCTTCACATTCTCATCAATTGGTGATCGATTGTTCAAGTGATTATTTTAAACGAAAACTTTCTCCGGAAATTAATAAGTCACAGTTGGATAATATAATTTTTTCAGACCCTGATTCAAAACATGGACATGGTATCGAGCCAGTTGATGTTTCCGAAATCACTCGATCTGCAGGTTTATGGCAATCGCCTTTTTTGTCTACAAATAATGATAATAATAATGACACATTCATGGTAAAAGCGATTTTGCGAAAGATGGCGCATTCTCCAAAATACAAGGATTACGTCAAGACCGAGCAGAATTATTATGACTGGGAGGAAGCATGTTTCAGCCATAATAAAACTGCAGCTACTTATTATGATTCAGAATGGAAGAAAAAATTCAGAATGTGGGTACTAACCAAACTTTTAGCATAATGCCTCAGAAACGACTTTGCCTCTTAACAATCTTCCTTTTTATTATTGTGAATTGCTTTTGCCAAGA
>CAYMZV010000315.1:0-5194 GCA_964394965.1 uncultured Chryseobacterium sp. | reverse complement strand
TCGTACATACGTAGGTTTGTGCAGTGAGACCGGTGATGCTGACGGTTCCCTGTCCTGCACCCGGAGCCGGTGACCAAGAGTAGGTATAGCCGGGTGTTCCACCGCTTGCAGTAATTGTTGCCGAACCATTGCTTCCACCGTTACAGGCAACATTTGTTTGTGAAACAACGGAAGAGGTGATTGCGCTCGGAGCTGTAATGATCACGTTCTGCGTGTGTGTACATCCATTGGCATCAGTGATCGTACATACGTAGGTTTGTGCAGTGAGACCGGTGATGCTGACGGTTCCCTGTCCCGCACCCGGAGCCGGTGACCAAGAATAAGTATAGCCGGGTGTTCCACCGCTTGCAGTAATCGTAGCCGCACCGTTTGATCCACCGTTACATGCAACATTTGTTTGTGAAACAACAGAAGAAGTGATCGCACCGGGAGCTGTAATGATGACATTCTGTGTGTGTGTGCAACCGTTGGCATCGGTGATTGTGCATGTGTAGGTTTGTGCAGTGAGACCGGTTACAGAAACCGTTCCCTGTCCTGCGCCAGGAGCGGGCGACCAAGAGTAGGTATAAGGTGAAGTTCCACCGCTAGCTGTGATTGTTGCCGCTCCATTCGACCCACCATTGCAGGCAATATTTGTTTGTGAAACCACCGAAGAAGTGATTGCACTGGGTTGTGTAATATTTACGGTTTGAGTATGTGTGCAGCCGTTGGCATCGGTTATGGTACAAGTATATGTCGCATTATGAAGCCCAGTTACAGAAACCGTTCCTTGTCCTGCGCCAGGAGCGGGCGACCAAGAGTAGGTGTATCCGGGAGTTCCACCGCTTGCTGTAATTGTGGTCGCACCGGTTGATCCACCATTACATGCAACATTCGTTTGAGAAACAACCGAAGAAGTGATTGCACTCGGAGCAGTAATGTTGAATGTTGCTGTAGCCGTGCAACCGAGAGCATCTGTTACCGTGCAGGTGTAGCTTTGCGCAGTCAGGCCGGTAACTGAAGTCGTTCCCTGCCCGGCGCCTGGGGCAGGCGACCAAGAGTAGGTGTAGGGTGAAGTTCCACCTGTTGCTGCATTTACCGAGGCCGCACCATTGCTTCCTCCATTACAGGCAATATTGGTTTGTGAAAGGGCAGTAAGGACTACTTGGTTGCCTGTTCCTTGAATGGAAAATGTATAAGGATTTTCGTTGAGATCATTATTTGCAATGCTCAAACTCGCTGAACGCAGACCTGAAGCTGAAGGATCAAATTGAACCGTAAATGTTGTGCTACCACTTCCCGCTACTGTTGCCGCAGGCTGAGTTGTGACTGTGAAATCCGCAGCATTTGCACCACTTACGGCTACTCTTGGAGAACCTGTAAGATTGAGTGTGGCTGTTCCCAGATTCTGTATGGTAAATGTTCTGCTGATTGTTCCTGAACATACTGATGTGCTGCCGAAATCTGTGAAGTCAGTTAAGCTTGGGGTGACATCACCATCAACAATATTGGTGGAGTTTCCCTGAATATTTATTTCTGGTGCAGGGTCATCAATTTTCGCCACAAAGAAATCGGTTGAGCCTCCCGAAGAATTAAGTGTTGTCGCGTTGAAAGTCGCAGCGCCAAGAAAATTTCCGTCGACAAAAAGTGAGGAGGCTGATGCAGAAAGATAATTGCAGATTCCCCTTCCCTGATCTGTGCTTGCTCCGCCACCAGACAACCCCCATATTGGTGCGCCTGTTGCGGCTGAATACTTGACTACGAAGACATCCGTTCCACCGCTTGGTGTGAGGGAAACACTGGCACTGAATTTCATTGGACTACTGTTCAATTCCCCTGTCTGGAAAATCCCGCCAATCCCATCACTGCAGATTCCATATCCATGGTCCGTTCCCGCATTGTCTGTTGCCGGTGTTCCGAATCCGGTTGAGGCGTATGTGAATGAATTCAATGTAAGGTCGAATTTTGCAAAGAAGTTGTCTGTATTACTGAAACAGGATAAGGAGCCAAAGCCAGGAACTGTGATCGTGTTTCCGGTACCTCCGAAATTGTTCACGCCACCACTTACGAAAACTGCCCCCGTATTGGAATCATAACAGACTCCGCTCAATTCATCGGTAACTGCTCCTGGAACTCCGAATCCATTGGCGTACGTCCAGCCTGTGCCGGATATCGGACACCGAGCGATGAGCATATCATTGTTGGTCGTTGCATTGTTGGGTACTGTTGCTGCTGAAAGTGGGCTGAAAACGGGCTGACCGCTGTTGTATTCCCCGACAACCACAAGAGCGGCAACATTCGGGCAATATGCAATTCCCCCTGTAGTGCCCATATCGATCGCACCTGACCCTCCTGGCAGTGCCCATTGAAGTGCACCCGTAGAATTGAATTTGGTCACCAACATATTCGCCCCTCCGCTTGGTGCAGGAACAATTATGGAATTGAGAGTGAATGTGCCTACATAGCTTCCCAAGACATAACAATTGCCTGCGCCGTCCGTGGTGATGCTCTGTGCATTGTCGCTGGAGTTTGTTCCTGTACCGCCATATCCCTGTGACCATGACAATGCACCATTTGAACAGTTGAATTTGGCAACCCATGTATCGATATTCGAGCCTGTTCCATTGGCTGGAAGAGCAGTTGTTCCAGTTACAGGCGCTACAATGGATGGCGAACCCGTAAATGCATTATAGGTTCCACATGCCCATACACTTGTACCATCCGTACAGACTCCGCCAAAGGGAAAATTGTTTTCGGCCACTGCTGAATTGCTTCCAATGGTTACCACCCACCTGAAATTTCCATTTTGGTCATAGCTGGCAAGAAATCCGTCTGAGCCGCTTCCTCCTGCATCACTATGAGTACTCACTCCAGCAGCAGTTAAATCAAAATCAACGCTCGGATTGGCCGTATTGCCAAAGAATCCAATGATGTAAATATTGCCCGAAGGATCGGAACAAATTTGATTGACTTTGTCATTTGCTCCGCCAGTACCACCGGTTGGTTCTGCCATAGTCCAGGATCCTTGGCTTTGGGCGAAATGACTGATAAGGGAAAATGAAATCGTAATAACCAATGATAGAAAACCACTGGACGTTTTGCGGGTACGATGTTGTTTCATGAAATGCGGGTTTCAGTAGGTTGGAAAAGTTTGGCAATATATAAAAACAGGTTAATACCGCCTATATTTTGTTCAATAATAAGAATGCTATTTAATAGTATTTTAATACACAAAATCAACAAAAAATTAATGTCGATTTGAAAAGGTTTTTACTTGTTTTGTTGTTTAAATTTTAATTCGAAATTATTTTACAGTTTGTTGAAAGCTTGGCCATGTTGATGAGAACTCGATTTGAATCGTGTACCAATTCATTGCATAAGATTTTCAGATGGGAAACACGTTGCAGAAAAGGCAGCACACTTCAGAAGCCAGCCTGAAATTTCAGTACAAAAAATAATGTTTGGAAAAGCTCGAAAGAACAGAACCGTCACGTAACTGCAACATCAAATAATTTACGCTTACAGAAAAGTCAGTCGAGCTGGTCGTTGACCTTCAAGCCAAACATGCCCAGTTGCAATCCCGTGAAAAAACCTTCCTGAGTGTAAATCACATCGGCACGAATCGCTTTTCCATCGTTGCAAACAATGCAACATCCTTTTTCGGCATCCATGGAAATAATGGTTCCCGGAGTTGTATTTTCATCTACAGGCAATTCGCACAGACTTACTTCCGTCAGTGCAAAAGTCCAACCCTTGAAACGGACTGCCGCACCTTTGTTCCAGGGATTACATGCTTTTGCCAATGCGCGTACATCAACAGCACCCATCGTTTTCCAATTCACGAAAAGGTCGATCGGTTTTGTGCGGGAATACCATTTCGCTTTTGTGTTATCCTGTGGAATCGGTTTCAACGAATCGGTATGCAATGCTTGAAGCAACTGCATGGTAAGGGAGGAGGCGGTGTAGGCAAGATATCCAACAAACATTCCAAATGTATGTTCGGGCGAAAGCGGAACCTCTTGTTCAAAAAGAATATCACCCGAATCAAAATCGGCGTTCATGCGATGAATGGTAACTCCGCCTTTTGCAACGCGATTCCGAATCATCCAGAAAAGAGGATTGGGTCCGCGGAATTCGGGAAGCGGGGCGTAATGGAAATTGATGAAACCAAACCTGGGAATGGAAAGTACCGATGCGGGAATTTTGTAGGGAAATGTTTTGACCAGCACAACATCCGGTCGATATAATTTCAGCCACTCTGTCAACTTTGTTTCGAAATTTTCTTTGTCAAATCCTTGCAACGGAACATTGTTTTGTTTGCAAAGTTGTTGCAATACAAGTTTTGTTTCGCTTTGATGGTTGGAACTTCCCACGGCCATTACCAAACCGCTCGGCATGATTTGCTGAAGGGCGGGAAAAGCCAACCGGTCGTTACAGAGAATGGCGATTCGCATTTAGATGACGGATTGAGTCTGGATCAGATGCACAAGAAATTGTTTTTCCACCGTGAAACCTGTCCTGTCGGCCGAAGCATGAAATTTTCAAAGTGAGAGGTTGCATCAATGCTGTGTGCATTTTTCACTTCAAGTCGGCATTTCCCATTTTCCTTTTGAACAATCATTCCATGATAAAGAGGGGCAAAAGTGTGATTCGTTTCGGGATGGAATGTAACCGTACCTCGCGGACTCTCGAATGAGAAATTGGAAAGTTTTCCGGGATTGTTTCCAATCAATCGCGACACAACAATCGCCGCTTCCCAACCGAGCAGATGGAAAATATTGGCGTCTTTGTTTTTTTCCTTTTTCAAGGTTTCCGACATCAAGCGATTCTGTTCATTGTCGAGTGATGAAGCCCAAGGAACGAATACGTGAAATGTTCCTCCCGGAAAATCCATTTTATTCAATTGTTGTTCTTCGGCCATAAACGGTGAGCAGAAGAATGGCAATGTTACCGCCGCTTCGCCTTGCTTTTTCAATTCTGCAAGAAAAAGTTCCTCGAGATAAGTACAGAAGTTGGCCAACACAACATCGGCAATATTCTGTTTCAGCAAATCGAGGTAGACCTGAATTGTAAATTCTTCCACCCTGTAACCACTCACATAATTTCCTTTCACTTCCCCACCTCCGGCATTGAATGCATTGACCATTGACCATGGTCCGCGATAACCGCCATCGTAAAATGAGGAAGCGGCCAATGCATTTTTTCCCGACTGTGC
>CAYMZV010000314.1:0-5197 GCA_964394965.1 uncultured Chryseobacterium sp. | reverse complement strand
CTGGGGTGGAATTGCCTGTAAGTGTTTGACTGCCTCCTCCATTGATTGTAATTGTTGCCGTCCCGCCACCTGCAGTTATTGTATTGTTCACCGTAACATTTCCTGTTGCATTGATCGTTCCGGAATTGAGAATAATCTTTTGGCTTCCGTCATATGAAAGGAGATTGGTGACAGACATGGTGGTTGAACCGGAAACCCCATAGCTTGCAGAGGCGGCTGTGGGTGCAAAAGAGAGATTGTAAAAAGCGGTTGCCGCATTGATCGTGATCGTGTTGGTGGTATTGAAAACGACAGTGCTTGTTCCCGCACTTATCGTTGCACTTGAGGTTGTCCAATTACCGGCAACTGTGATCACGCTTGAAAGTGCAAGTGTTCCACTCCCTGAATTGTTGACCGTCACATTCGGAAGTGCTCCACCACCGGAAGTTCCGCTTCCTGTAAGTGTTTGGCTCACTCCCCCATTGATTGCAATTGTTGTGGAACCACCGCCGCCACTTACCGTATTATTCACCGTGATATTGCCCGTTGCATTGATCGTTCCGGAAGTGAGTGTAATCTTTTGGCTTCCATCATATGAAAGGAGATGGGTAACTGACATGGTGGTCGAACCGGAAATCGTAAAAGTTGCTATAGCGGCTGTGGGTGCAAAAGAGAGATTGTAAAAAGCGGTTGCCGCATTGATCGTGATCGTGTTGGTGGTATTGAAAACGACAGTGCTTGTTCCCGCACTTATCGTTGCACTTGAGGTTGTCCAATTACCGGCAACTGTGATCACGCTTGAAAGTGCAAGTGTTCCACTCCCTGAATTGTTGACCGTCACATTCGGAAGTGCTCCACCACCGGAAGTTCCGCTTCCCGTAAGTGTTTGGCTGACTCCGCCATTGATTGCAATTGTTGTGGAACCACCGCCGCCGGTTTGTGTATTGTTGACTGTGATATTTCCCGTTGCGTTGATGGTTCCCGAAGTGAGTGTAATGGCTTGGGTTCCGTCATACGAAAGAAGATTGGTGACGGACATTGTTGTGGAACCGGAAATGGTGAAAGTTGCTACAGCCGATGTGGGAGCAAAAGAGAGATTGTAAAAAGCGGTCGTTGCATTGATCGCGATGGTATTGGTTGTATTGAATACGATCGTGCTGGTACTGGCACTGATGGTTCCCGCTGTTGTTGTCCAATTGCCCGCAACGGTAATTGTACTCGAAAGAGTAAGCGTTCCACTACCCTTGTTTACGGTAACGGCAGGCAGTGCGCCTCCACCGGATGTGCTGTTCCCTGTAAGGGATTGCGAACCGGTTCCGTTGATCGCAATTGTTGTGCTGCCACCGCCGCCGGTAACGGAATTGCTTGCCGTGGAAATATTGCCTGTTACATTTATTGTTCCACTGTTAAGTGTTATTGCCTGTGATCCGGCATACGAAAGCGAACCGGAAACGGTAATCGTACTTGTACTTGTGATTGTAAATGTTGCAGCCCCACCGGTAGGTGCAAATGACAGGATGTTGAATGTAGTTCCTCCTGTATTGCTGACCGTCAATGTTGAAGTTGCCGTTAAGGAAAGTGTTCCGCTGTTATGTGTAAACGATCCGCTGCTGATGGTGAAATTCGACGATGCTGAAAGTGTCGCACTGGTAGACGTAAAAGCTGTTCCCGAAATAGTGAATGCTCCTGAAGCTGTTATGTTCGAAGAACCTCCTGTGAATGTTCCCGCACTCAACGTCGCCCCACTGCTTCCAATTGTAATCGTATTTGCCCCTTGCGTAAAAGTCCCCGGATAGCCGGATGCAAAATTCAATCCCTGCACACTCATTGCACCGGTCAAACTGCAATTCACATTCGTCATGCCCGTATAATTTCCATAATTGGCGATATCCGAACTGCCGGGTGCTGCACCGGAGGCCACATAGGACGAGTTGGAGGTTGACCAATTGGCGGCTGTAGAAAAAGTCGTACTGGAATGTCCATACCAATACAGACTGGTGGCATAACCATCTCTCGCAATCAAGAGGAAAAGCGAAAAAACAATAAAGGCAGGAATTGAACGGATAGCACTTTTCATTGCTCTATATTTTTTAATTGTTAACCGGATTGAAAGTGTACTTGTAACCGGAATGTGGAATCAGCAAGCGAGAAGGCAAAACCGCCTGTTGATCATTGATGGCTTCACCGACAGGGGTTTCAACCGAACCGGTGAAAAAATATCCGCGTGTATCGGTATCCAGGTTCATGTTCAAAAGACCAATCATGGTTGCAACGGAATCTTGTTCAACTGTCGTAACAATTGTTGTATCATTGACTTCATTCGAATCGGCGGTAATGATCATGTTGTGAAAAACCATCGGACCGAAATCATTGGGACCCACATGCAATTCGATTTTTTCTCCCGATTCATACAACCAGATTTGATAGGAAAGAAAACGATTGGCGGAAAAACCTTCGCCGACATTCTTGAATTGGATTTTAAGAATATGGTTGCCCGTTGACCCTGAAAGACTGTAACCCAAAACGGAATGATTCCCCAATGAATCCGTCATATCTCCAAATCCGTGAAAGGATGTGAATGCATAATTCCTTCGCTGATCAAAAACCAGATATCCATTTGTCTCAATTCTGAGACTGTCGAAATCCTGTCCCAGATAATTCAATGTGAAACCAATGGGAATTTCATAGCCCGCCTCCCAAGCTGAATTTGAAGTGTTGAGAATGGTTTGTGAATTCAATTCCTGCCAACCAACCGAATCGGTACTCACAGAATAATTGAACTCCTGGGCTTCTGCTGCGAAACAGAATAACATTCCAACAAAAAATAAGTGAATGCGTTGCATGGATGAATTTTATTTACACTGAGATTTTTTTTGTTTTGTGTGACTTCTTTCAAATCACACCGCTAAATAAGCTTCAAAAAAATCCATTGTAAATAGATACTCAACCAACGCGACACAATATTTAACCATCGCGTATTTTTTGCTGGAGCGCCTTATCATTTATTCAACGAACGCGTCAAACGACGGAGTGGAATTTCGTTTTAGAAAAAACAGCAAACGTATTGCATCGCGTTATCCATCTTGAAAAATGGTTGAAATGACGGAAGCGCAAGTCAAGAGATGAAATCGGCGAAGAAACCGCCAGAGCGAATCATTAATCTTCCTTAGAAACTGTTTAGAAAAGAGTCGACTGTAGCTTATAATTTAAAAAGGCAAAAGTGTTTATAAAATATATCCCCTTGAAATTTGCTTTATAGTTCCAAGCCATTACATTTGTAACAGTTCTGCCGCCCGGCAGGACGACTTAAGAAGGGTAGCGCTTTTGGGGTTAAGCGTTACCCTTCATTTTTTCGGTTGATACAATCCTTACTCGATAATATTCCAGAAGCCTTCCTTCAGCTAGATGCCCTTCGTTCACAACTCTTCATTTTGCAGATTAGGATTTGAGAAATCAGGACAGTAAAACGGTTGATTTTAGAATATGCCTTTATTTCAGCACGGGACGTTTTTTCTTCACACTTTCCCTTATCGGTTCTGAACTTCCCGGAGGCAAAATCCTTCCGTATTTTTTTATCACCCAATTGTGGATTCTGATCAATTCGGGAGTCAAGGGTTCCCAACTGTGTGATTTTCCGACTTCTTTCAGTTGAAGGATATAATGATAGGTTTTCTCTCCCGGTTGGGAAAAGGCAAAACCTTCACGCGCCAATTCCTGAAAAAGTTTCAGGATCAATTTATCGCGTTCTGTCAGGTCATTTATTTGCTGATAACGTTCAATATGTTTCGAAAGCGCATCCACCATCGCATGCGCTTCATCCGGTTTTCCCAATTCGATCATTGTCATGATTCGCATGAAACGGATATTCACTTCCCAACCGAGTTTGTCCTTTGTGAGCTTGAATTTCAAATTGAACAATCGCGCTGCCATGCGGAACTCGCCCATCTGGAAATAAATACAGCCTTTGTAGTAAAGGAACATGTCATGGCGGAAATCACCGGTGACGATTTCACTGATGGAAGAAAGCTCTTCCGCCAATTCCAACGCCCTCGGATAATCCTCCTTCAGATAATGAATATCCAATTCCAATTTTTTCGAGATCGAAATGTTCAGCGGATTCTCGGCAAAATATTCCCTTGATTTGAAATTGCTCTCCAAGGCGAGATCATATTCGCCAAGCTCGGTTTCTATCTGTGAAATATATCCATACCACACTCCGAACCTTTCTTTCCTTCCTATGTTTTTATGCTTGTTAAGGAACTCAATCATTGAAGTTGCCACCGCTTTGGCTTCACTGTATTTTTTCTGATGGGAAAAAAGCGTGAGCTCGAATGTTTTCAGGAAGTATCCAACGGACGAAACTTTTGTTTCAAGAAAAGCCAGTTGCAATTCTTCTATGGACGCAATGAGAAACCTTTCATATTTTGTTTTGTCTGTTTTTGAATTGAATGTTGAGGTTTGTCCCAACAGTGTATTCAAATCAAGCGCCCGTTGAGAATAGGTTTTGCACTTTTCATAAAATTCAATCTCCTTGTTTATCTTGTTGAAATAGTCGATCCCCTTTCTCAGCGTATAATTCCATTTCAGGATATACATTGCATCAAGCAGGATCGGATAGAATTCATATTGCTTTGCTGTCGAAATAATGTCCGTTATCATCTCCATTCCCAACGTGGCTTTCATCGGGGTGTATTTCAACAGATCAAAAAGAATCATTTTCTTCCTGAGACGAATCTGGATCGGATGCCAAACGTCGTGGTAAATGTCACGGTTGGTATTGATGTCAATCAACAGCGAATCAAGCACCTTGATGTACAATCTGTTCTTAAGCCGTTTGATCCGGAAATCGGGTTTTGAATTGTACAGTTTCTGTGCACATATTTTCAGGGAGGGTGCCTTGCTTCGGTTTTTCAAAAGCAATTCGGCCAGTTCCCAGAATTTGGTATTCGGATCCCTAGTTGAAAAGGAAGTAAGGTATTTCTTCAGGATTTTTACCTGAAGCGGAGTCAATGTGTGAAGAAGCTTATGCAGCCGTTCCATCGTCTGTGATAAAGATTCCTTGAATATAATAAAATAAAAACGAATGTCCTCAGGGTCAATTCTTGTCGCATTTTAACCGACAAATGAACTGCAATTTTGTGATGCAAAATCAATGAATCAAAAACCTAAAAGACCTACCTATGAAAACCAAATTTCTTCTTCTCTCAACCGTTACACT
>CAYMZV010000313.1:0-5209 GCA_964394965.1 uncultured Chryseobacterium sp. | reverse complement strand
GATTGTCAACACACTTTTATCTTCCTGCGTCGCGATTCCTTTTGTCATCTGATGCGGTATCTGCGACGTTGCATCCGTGTATTTGTCCTGCACGGAATTGATAATCGGGGTTACTATTGCAAAGGTCAGGACAAGCCAGATCAGGAATTGGGTGATGCCCACCATCGTTACACCGATGATTTTTCCCAGCATCAATTGAAAAGGCTTGACCGAAGAAACAATCACTTCCACGATACGTGTCATTTTTTCCTCCACCACACTGCGCATGATTTGCACACCGAACATGAGAATGTACATGTAAATGATGAATCCGAATCCCAATCCAATGAAAGCCTTTACATCGCCATCGGAAATGTTTCCATTGACTTCATCCGTCACCGCAACTTTTTTCAATGAAAGGGCGATCGCCTTTTGTGAGATGTGATTCACCTTCATCATGTCGCGCTGCATTTCAGCCGAGAGAATTGCCGACAGGAGATTGATGGTGTTCGGTCCGGGTTCCGTTTTGGATTTCAGTGTAACGGAAAGTCCGGTACTGTGGGGATTGATGGTATCTCCTCCGCCCATGAAATTTTCAGGGAAGACAAGCAGGGAAGCGTGAGTGGAATCCTTGAATATTTTCCGTACTTCCGTTTCCGATTTGTAAACATAATTGTAATTGAAATGAAGATTGTCGGTGTCATGAAAAACATGGGAATAACCGATTGAATCGGGAATGCCGCTTTCATCCACAACAACAATCGTACGAGTGGAAACCGCCGCTTTCGAAAGTTCCTGTGACGCGAAAAACATTCCGCCTACGAGCAAGGGCGCGAGAAAACACATGATGATGAACGTCCTGTTCTTCACACGTGTGATGTATTCCCGCCAGATGATGATGCCTATTTTTCCCATTACATAACGCTTTAGCGTAAATTCAAATTGTCAGGTAAATATTCAAACCCCTGATTCCAAAAACAGATTCGGTTTGGATTTTATTTTGGAATCTGTTTTGCGGAATCCGGAATCCTATTCGGTGTAGTTGCTTTTTGTTCCAATGACGGTTTCCTCTTTTTCCATTTTCGGATCCTGTTCCTGGACTTTCATGATGAAAATATCATTCATGGTCGGAAGCACTTCGTTGAATGCATGTACCTCTCCCGAACGAATCGCGATTTCGAGAATCTGATTCGGCGTGGAGTTTCCAAGAAGTTTCAATCGCACGTGATTGATCTTGTTTTCGTCTTCGTGCTTTTCAATAATCTCGGCACCCGTCCATAATGCATTCGTGAATCCGATCATGCTTCCCTTGAACAAAATATCATACGTGCGCGCAGCATACGCGGCTCGGATTTCCTTCACACTTCCATCAAGGATTTTTTTCCCTTTGTTGATCAGCGCAATATTATCGCACAACTCTTCGACCGATCCCATGTTGTGTGTGGAAAGGATGATCGTTGCTCCATTGGCACGCAAACGCAGAATCTCATCCTTGATCAATTGTGCATTGATCGGATCAAATCCACTGAAAGGTTCGTCGAGAATCAACAGTCGCGGTTCGTGCAAGACGGTGACGATGAATTGGACTTTCTGTTGCATTCCTTTTGAAAGTTCCTCCACTTTTTTCTTCCACCACCCATCCATTCCGAATCGTGCAAACCATTCTTTCACTCTTGTGCGCGCCTCCCTTTTTGAAAGTCCTTTCAATCGCGCAAGATAAACCGCCTGTTCGCCCACTTGCATTTTCCGATACAATCCGCGCTCTTCCGGCAAATAACCGATTTCGGAAACGTGACCGGGTTCAAGCAAACGGTCTTCAAAAAGTATATTTCCGCTATCGGGACCGGTGATCTGATTGATGATCCTGATGAGCGTTGTTTTCCCTGCACCGTTCGGACCAAGCAGTCCGAAAATACAACCCGCCGGAACATCAATGCTCACGTCATCCAGCGCCTTGTAATTGCCGAATTTTTTCGAAATGTTTTTCGCGGAAAGAAGATTTGCCATAGGGTGAAGTTAACGGTTAGTTTGGAGTCGGGAGTTCGGATGCGGGAGTTTTTTTATCACAGAATCCAGTACCCCAAGCCCATCACTAATTTCCATACAATTGTTCTTCGGGTTTTGTCCACGCAGCAAGTTTGATGGAATTGAAGAATTCGTTTTTTTCAGGAATTGCAGTTGCTTTATTTACCGGGTTGTATTGATACAAAAAGAGATATGCCCGATTGTCCAACGCAACAAATTGCATGCTGTATTTCGTTTCCGTTGTACCATCCGTTGTCTTAAAACCCAAATGATAGGTTTCTACATTCTGCATGTACATGAAAGAAGTGTCGGTGATCACCAGGTTTGGAAATTGTTGCAGGGCAAGAAAACCGTTGGCGGTAGTCCTATAGAAATTTTCCAATGCCTGTTTGGAAGTGAGCGTTGCAGAATCCACATTGGGAGCCAGCGTAACCATTGCCATTCCATTTGCAGAAGTATATCCGTAACTGATTGAATTGTCTTTTTGAATCACCCTTTGCACCGGAGTGGCTGGAAATGAAACGGAAAAATTATAATCGATATTTGTTTCCACCCAGGCTTGGGCGTTGCCGATGATGGCTGTAAAACAAAAAACAATCAGTAGGGGGATTTTTTTCATTGTGATCTTCAGTTAGTAATTATTGGCGAATGGTTATCAGGGCTGTGTTTATCCTTAAAATCTTATCCAATGCTCCCAATAAATAAGCAATTCGGGGTTTTGACATAATTCCATTTGCTAATGACTAATCACTGATCGCTATCACTCAAAATATTCCCTCATGCGGTCAAAGAAAGTTTTCTCCTTTTTGTTCGGATGCGGTTTGAAACTTGGAGAGTCTTTTAATTTTTCGATTATTTTTTTCTCTTCCGCCGAAAGGTGAGTGGGTGTCCACACCTGGATATTCACCAATAAATCGCCACGGCTGTATCCATTGACATCGGGCAAACCCTTTCCTTTCAAACGCAAAACTTTTCCGGATTGAGTGCCTGGCTCGATTTTTATTCTTGCCTTTCCCTCGAGCGTGGGAATTTCCACACTGGTTCCAAGTGCAGCATCGGGAATGCTTGCGTGATGTTCGTAGAATAAATTGTTGCCGTCGCGCATCAGGAATTCATGTGGCGCCTCTTCGATGACCACAATCAAATCGCCTGCAATTCCCCCTCGAGGACCGGCATTTCCCTTTCCATTTACGCTCAACTGAATTCCTTCATGAACACCTGCGGGAATGCGCACACTGATCATTTCCTCTCCACGCATCACACCATCTCCGTGACACTGTTTGCATTTGTCGGAAATCGTTTGACCCAATCCGTTGCATGATGGGCAAGTGGTTGCAGTTTGCATTCTTCCAAGCGGCGTATTGACCACTTGTGTCACTTGTCCTGCACCGTGACAAGTCGAACAGGTATTTGTAGAACCGGAAGCGGATCCCGATCCGTGACATTTATCGCAAGAAACCGATTTCGCGATTTTCAATTTTTTCTCGACACCTGTAGAAATTTCCTCCAATGTCAATTTCACTTTCACACGAAGATTTGATCCGCGTGCAACACGACGACCGCCACGTTGTCCGCCGAAACCGCCGAAGCCACCTCCTCCACCGAAAATATCACCGAACTGTGAAAAAATATCGTCCATTGAAAATCCACCCGCATGTCCGCCACCCGCTGCGCTGCTGCCTACACCTGCATGTCCATACTGATCATAGCGGTGTTTCTTTTCAGGATCACCCAACACTTCGTAAGCTTCCGCCGCTTCCTTGAATTTATCTTCCGCCGCCTTGTCACCCGGATTTTTATCCGGATGGTATTTGATCGCCATTTGACGATACGCCTTTTTGATTTCTTCAGGCGAAGCGTTTTTATTTACACCGAGTATATCGTAAAAATCTCTTTTTGCCATTTTCTGTTTCAGTTGAAAAGTTGGAAAACTGGAAACTTGAAATGTTGTTTTTAAAACCTTCCAACATTTCAACCTTCCAACTTTCCAACTCTTTTCTTTTTATTTAGTTTCCTACAATGACTTTCGCGAATCGGATTATTTTCCCGTTGAGCATATATCCCTTTTCAACTTCGTCGATGACTTTTCCTTTCATTTTTTCATTGGGAGCGGGAACATTGGTAATGGCTTCGTGCAGATCGACATCAAAAGTTTCGCCGATGGAATTTACCGGCTCCAAACCTTTTTGCATGAGGATGCTGCGGAATTTCTGGGCAATCAGATTGATTCCTTCGTTGATCGCCTTCGCGTCCGTACTGCTTTCGTTGTTTTTCTGTGCACGTTCGAGATCATCCACAACAGGCAACAAACTTTTTATCACTTCCGCTCCCGCCATATTGAGGATCTCGATTTTTTCCTTTGCGGTTCGTTTGCGGAAATTATCGAACTCGGAATACAGGCGCAGGTGCTTGTCGTTCAGCATTGCAACCTGTTCCTCCAGTTCGGCAATGCGTTTTTCCTTTTCATCGACAGGCACATTCGGCAAATCGCGTTGCTGTTCCGCTTCATTTTGATTTACGGTTGCATCATTTGTATTCTCGCTCATATTATTTCGTTGCTTGAATTTTCCGCCTATTTTTTTCCAGTCAAGGGCCATCAGGCAGGATTTTTAATGTCAATTTTTGCGCCAACAAAGATAATGCGTCAGGTTGTCAGAATGACGTGATTTTAGAGTGATTTTGGGAGAAATTTTAGCAGCATTTCCTGACTTAAAAGACATTTTCCGTTCCCAAAACGCCGCAAGGCACAAAGAAAAAACCGCTCCTGTTGGGGAACGGTTTTCCATGATTCAACTATTTTTCAGCAATTCGATCCGAATATGTTTTTCTGTTTTTCATCGAGCATATCTGAAGTTCCGGAAGCGCCTTTCTTCTCTTTTCCCTTTTTCTCTTTTTTCTTCTTGGGTTCTTTTCCCTTTTTCGTGCGAACCGTTTGTGTACTCAACGCCTGTGGCAATTGGTCGCCACGCAAACCTTTCGCTATGATCACGCCGTTTCCGTCAATGAGGAAATTGGTGGGAATGGAAAAAACCTGATACTGCTGTGCGGCTGCATTGTTCCAGAATTGCAAATCACTCACATGATAAGGCCAAACCAAACCATCGTGTTCGATTGCAGCTTTCCATGCATCTTTTGTCTTATCGAGTGAAACGGAAAAAACAGTGAAGCCATTTCCCGTTGTAAACGTTGAATCCTTATAACCCAA
>CAYMZV010000312.1:0-5220 GCA_964394965.1 uncultured Chryseobacterium sp. | reverse complement strand
CCCCACCGGTGAATTGGCATTTGAGGTATTGTCGTTGCAACCGAATGAAGCGTTGGTAAAAGGGGAATTGCTGATTGCCGTGAATAATGGCAACTCCATTGCACCGATCAATCCGAATTCCAAAGACCATTTGAGTGGAAATTTTTCAATCAGGGAGTCGCATGTTTCCTGCATCATTCTCCACCGCGTACAGGATATTTTTACTCACAATGGAAATGCAATTCGTGAAGATTTCGAACTGATGAAGGGGCATCCAAGTGGAAAATTGAGTCTCACGAATATTGTCATTGGCGATCATCCTGTTTTTGTTGGGAAAGACGCGGTTGTGGAAGCCTGCACTTTCAACACTACACACGGACCGGTTTATATCGGAGCAGGAGTGGAAATCATGGAAGGTTGCCACTTGCGTGGGCCGCTTGCCATCGGTGATGGCGCTACGATAAAAATGGGCGCGAGGATTTATGGAGATACAACCATTGGTCCAGGATGTAAAATCGGTGGGGAAGTTTCCAACACTGTCATTTTCGGAAATTCAAATAAGGCGCATGATGGTTTCATTGGCAATTCTGTCATTGGCGAATGGTGCAATCTCGGTGCCGATACGAATTGTTCCAACCTGAAAAATAATTACGGTGAGGTTTCTGTTTGGAATTATGCAATCGGTGGAAATGAGAATAGTGGTTTGCAATTTCACGGATTGATCATGGGTGACCATTCGAAATGCGGAATCAATACGATGTTCAATACGGGAACTGTCATTGGCGTTGCGGCGAATATTTTCGGTGGTGGATTCCCTCCCAAATTCATTCCTGATTTTGCCTGGGGCGGCAACACGGGATTTTCAGAATATAATTTTGAAAAAGCGTTGGAAACCATTCAGCGTGTTTATGATCGACGGAAAAAAAAGTTGACGGAAAAGGAAATCGCATTGTTGAAAGACACTTTTCAGAAAACGGAAAATTACCGCAAACAGCATTTGATAAAATAATTTTTGCCAATAAGTCAGTGAATTCCAACTGGCACATTCATTGCCACACTATTGTGTGTAAATGACATTTTCAGAGGGATTGATAACATTTACAGGAAAGAGAAAAGATTTTGTAACCGTCGCTTCAATGCGGCACTGACAAATTGACTTTACCATGAACAACCAAAATATATTTGAAGGATTGAACCTGAACAATATTTCTGACGAGGAAACGGAGTTCATTCCGTTGATGAGTTCGGAAGATGAAGAGCAGATGAACAACGAGGCATTGCCTCCTGTTTTACCGATTCTTCCATTGAGAAATACCGTTCTTTTCCCCGGAGTGGTCATTCCGATTACAGTCAGCCGCGATAAATCAATCAAGTTGATTCGCGATGCCAACAAGGGAAATAAAACAATCGGTGTCGTCGCGCAAAAAAATGACAGCACCGATGATCCTGCAATTACTGAATTGAATAAGGTCGGTACCGTTGCGTTCATCATCAAGATGCTGCGCATGCCCGATGGAAATACAACCGTGATCCTGCAGGGAAAACGCCGTTTCATTCTCGGTGAGGAAGTGCAGAATGAACCTTACCTGAAAGCGAATGTCACTCCGCTGGTGGAAATTTTTCCTGCGAAAGACGACAAGGAATTCAAAGCCATCATCGGTTCTGTAAAAGACACGGCGTTGCAAATCATCCGCAACAATCCGCAAGTTCCAACCGAAGCGCAGATTGCCATAAAGAATATCGACAGCAATTCTTTCCTGCTCAATTTCATTTCTTCCAATATGAATGCTGAAGTGGGAGAGAAGCAAGCCATTCTCGAACTCACCGATTTGAAAGCGCGCGCAACACAAGTGCTCACTTTGCTTTCAAAGGAATTGCAAATGCTCGAACTGAAAAACCAGATTCAGTCGAAAGTGAAAGTGGATATCGACAAACAGCAACGCGAATATTTCCTGCACCAGCAAATGAAAACCATTCAGGAAGAATTGGGTGGCAATCCGATGGAACAGGAAGTGCTGGAATTGAAAGAGCGTGCGAAAACAAAAAAATGGAGCAAGGAAGTTGCCGCAGCTTATGCGAAAGAAATGGCGAAGCTTGAACGGATGAATCCGAATGCGGCCGAACATTCCGTACAGACAAATTATCTTGAATTGTTGCTTGATCTTCCTTGGGAGGAATATTCCACCGATCTTTTCGATTTGAACAAGGCACAGAAAATTCTCGACCGCGATCATTTCGGTTTGGAAAAAGTGAAAGAGAGGATTCTCGAACACCTTGCCGTTTTGAAATTGAAAGGAAACATGAAGGCACCGATTCTCTGCTTGTACGGACCTCCGGGAGTTGGAAAAACATCACTTGGAAAATCCATTGCAGAAGCGTTGGGAAGAAAATATGTACGCATGTCACTCGGTGGATTGAAAGACGAATCTGAAATACGCGGCCATCGCAAAACATATATCGGCGCAATGCCGGGACGGATTTTGCAAAACATTAAAAAAGCGGGAACATCAAATCCGGTTTTTATTCTCGATGAAATTGACAAGGTCGGGAATGATTGGCACGGCGATCCCTCTTCCGCACTGCTTGAAGTTTTGGATCCGGAACAGAATTCCACTTTCTACGATAATTTCATTGAACTCGATTATGACCTTTCGAAAGTGATGTTCATTGCCACTGCAAATTCCCTCGGCTCCATTCAACCCGCATTGCGCGACCGAATGGAAATCATTGAAGTGCCCGGCTACACGACAGAAGAGAAATTGGAAATCGCACGCCGCCATTTGATTCCTAAACAATTGGAAGATCATGGTGTGAAGAAAAAACAGATTGAGTTGTCGGATGATGTGTTGGAATTCATCATCGAAAATTATACGCGCGAATCGGGTGTGCGTGGAATGGAAAAACAGATTGGAAGAATTGTACGTTACGCTGCGAAAAATATCGCAATGGGAAAACGTTACAAAACAAGTCCGACTTCCGACGACCTTCAAAAAATTCTCGGACCCGCGCACGAAAAAGACCGTTACCAGGGAAATGATGTGGCAGGAGTGGTAACCGGTCTTGCATGGACACCGGTAGGCGGAGATATTCTATTCATTGAAACTTCATTGAGCAAGGGAAAAGGAAAATTGACACTCACCGGAAATCTAGGTGATGTAATGAAAGAATCGGCTGTGATCGCAATGGAATATTTGCGCGGACATGGAGATGCTTTCGGAATCAATCCGGATCTGTTTGATCATTTCAATGTGCACATACACGTACCCGAAGGTGCAACTCCGAAAGACGGTCCGTCGGCAGGAATTGCCATTCTTACTGCGCTTGCATCTGCATTCACGCAGCGCAAGGTGAAAAAGAATTTGGCGATGACAGGGGAAATCACATTGCGCGGAAGAGTGTTGGCTGTGGGTGGAATACGCGAAAAGATTCTCGCCGCAAAACGTGCCGGAATAAAAGAGGTGATCCTGTGTGTGGAAAATAAAAAGGATGTAGAGGAAATCAATCAGAATTATTTGAAGGGTGTGACATTTTATTATGTCGAGCACATGTCGGAGGTGTTGGAGCATTCACTCTTGAAAGAGAAAGTGAAGAACCCTATCAGCCTGACAATCCCTGAAGAAACAAAGTTGAAGAAGGTGAATTGAGTCACACGTTTTTATGAAGAAGGCACTGGGATTTTCCTTGGTGCCTTTTTTCATGAACTTCATTCTTGTGTTTGTATCGCTGTGAATTTTTTCTTCAGCGCAAGAAACCTTGATTCGTAATAGCGATAACTGATCCTGCTCAAAAGGAGTGTCAAAAGAAAACAAATGATGGCAGTGAAAAAGATGTTGATGAAATCGGTTTGGGGAAAATGCAGGATTCTTGCCAATACCCCGATTAACGTGATCACAATTGGATGAATCAGATAAATCCCATACGTATATTTTCCCCACTTATGTGCAAAAGACAAGTTCCGCAGATTCAATTTCGATTCCGATTTTGAAATTGCCTGAGCGCAAATGATCAATGCAAAAGACAGGGAGATGAAAAAGCGTCCGATCGCGGGTCCATACTTGAATGAGAATAGGGAACCGCTCCAGAAAACGATACAGAAGGAGAAAATAAAAAGAACGGCATGCGTCAATGTCGATCCCCTTTCAAAAAAGGATCTGATCCCATTATTTGTCTTGATAAAATAAGCCATGGCACCCCCAATGCCCAGATCGACCAAAACAGAAAAGGTGTGGAAGTATAAAACCATTCCATCGTTGTAATTCATGATGCGGAAAAAAACAGAACCGGCTATGACCATCAGGATCGGATAAATCCAAAAACGTTTGGGCAGAAAAACAAACAGGATGGGCCAGAACAGGTAAAACTGTTCTTCGATGGAAACGGACCAAGTGATGTTCTGCGACATCGCATCACAGCCATGACAGAATTTTTCAATATGCAATACATCGAAATTGCTGAGGAATGTCAAGTGATAGAGAATGTTTGATCCCAACGGATTATTCATTCCGACCAATGATTTTAAAAAAGGGTAAATCAAAAAGGAGAAAGCAACCACTAAAAAATATAAAGGCCAAATCCGCAGAATTCTCCTCACATAAAAATTCCTTATCGAAATCCTTCCATTCACTTCATATTCGCTGATGAGCAGATAAGTGATGAGAAAACCGCTCAAGACAAAAAATATTTCAACTCCAATCCCCCCATTGCTTATTACGCCCAGCAGTTGTTCGGTAATCGTACCATGGATCGGTAAATATTGAAAGGAGGGCGCAACGGCATGACCAAGGAAAACCATGAGTGCCGCAATGAAACGAATGGAATCCAAATTCTTGAAATACAATTTATCGTTTTCCATACTCACATTAGAAACACTTTTTTTCCTTGCCCGAATGTACAAAAATTGTCACCCTCGCTTTGGTCAAAGGCGCAATCGAAAACAGTGCCTATCAGATCGGTAATTTTTCCCATGCCGCCACAATATTGGTTCCGGATAAGCGTTAGTACGCCAGTAACATTTTCCTATCTTTATTCCGCCAATGAAAAGAAGCTGCGTCATTACCCTTCTTGTTTTCCTTTCATCTTTTTCTGTTCATGCACAGATCGGTGGAAGCGCCGTTTTCCCATCGCTTGACCTTCCGCTTTCTGCACGCGCGGCTGCACTTGGCGGGAATTGCATGGCGATCAACAACAACGACATCAACCTCGCCACATGGAATCCTTCCATGTTGAATCCGACGATGAGTA
>CAYMZV010000311.1:0-5227 GCA_964394965.1 uncultured Chryseobacterium sp. | reverse complement strand
ATACAGAAGGGCATAACAAGTTTTTAACTGGTGAGCTTTCCGAATTGCTCATTGAAACAGCAATAGAAATAGCATCAAAAAGTAGTGTGGCAAATTATTTGCCATTAAAATTATTGAACATTGAATTTGATAAAGTTGATAGCGTTTTGCAAAAATTCAATTTTAAAGAAACTCTCATTGAAAAAATAAAGTCAAGTAATGTTTTCCCAAGTGTAAATAATTTCTATAATACATATGATGACAAACCTGTTTTTTATGAACATCCAGTTGCTCTTATTGTCTATGGAGATGATGCAAAAAATTTAATGCCAGTATGCAATGATGAATCCGTTGTTAAATTTATCAGAACTTTTCCTATCTGTTATTATAGTCTTAAAAAGTATATCTCTCTGATCGCCGAAAGAGCTACTAAAATTAAAATAGTCGAATTAGCAAAACTTTTTTCCTATTTTTTAGAATATAATCCATATCAAAAAGAACTAAACTCAGACCAATTCGAATTATCGAAATTGGATGAGTTTTTCTTAGATTCTGAGGGACACAAAATCAATTGGGATTCTAGTATTTTTATTCAGCAACACGACAAAATAGAATTTAAACTTCCCGCATCTTTAAAAATTCGTTTTCTTAACCCAGATTTTGTAGAAAGTTTAATGCAGGAATTGGAAATAGAAGATACTGAAATACTTCTAAATAAATTAAGCCCATTCGGTGTTAAAAAGTACTCTTTCTCTGAAATATCTGAAACTCTTATACAGCATTTTAGTTCAAAGGAAAAACTGGTAATAAAAGATGTCATCGAACTACACACATTCTTGTTCCGTCTTTTTAAAAACGAATTAAAAAACGGTGAACCACAGCCATTGGCATCGGAAATTAATTCACCAGTTATTTCTGGGAAAAAGAAAATAAAAAATGCTAGTGAAACCTATTTTGGTCAGCATTATGGAAATTTACTTATTGAACAATTATATAGATATGATAAGTCAAAATTGCTGGCAGTTCCTCAAGAATTCGGGTTAGTTAATGAAAATGAATCGCAAATCAAAAAATATTTCAAGTGGCTTGGTGTAGCTGAACTACCACGAAAAATAAATGTTAATGCTCCAAATGAGTTTGCAGAGTATACATTTAAAAGATATGACTATAGAAATAAAGTAGATGATTACCATTTTAGCAACTATGAAAAATATAAAGCATCTTGGAATAAATATGGTAAAATAGTAATTCAATCTATAGATGAGCTCGATACAATCCTGACTAAAAATAATTGCGAAACAATTATAGCATGGCTATGTGCAGATGATTTAATCTATAAATTATTGGAAAGTGATTGCGAACCTGCGGGAAGTTTAATCCAAGTACATTTTGGGAGCGATAAGTATTTCAGGGAAATTAAAAGTAATCATATCCGAAATTTCCTAAAATGGAAGTTATCTAAATTTACGTGGCTAAATACAAAAAGTGGGATTAAACAAGCACCAATTTTATGTACTACATCAGCGACAATATCCGCAGAATTTAGTCCATTAATAGAAAAACCTAATATTGATTATGACGCAACTATCTTAAAAAGTAATGCCATCAAGCCTGATAAAGTCGATTATGTCTTAAATATCGTTGGTGTCAATAAAACTATTTCATCTTTTGAGACTCAGACCCTATATTCAATTTTGAATGAGCTTCCTAAGATTGATTTAGAGGGGAAAAAAGCTAAAACCTTGTATAGGGAATTGGCGGTCAATTATGAAGAAAAAAAGTTAGATATAAATGACAATGAGTATAAGAAATTTCTTTCAGAAGGAAAGGTTTTTTGTAAAAAACAAGGTGATCTTAGTTATCAAAGTATCGATTCTGTATTTTATGTTGACAATAAAAGATATGGAGAAAGTATAATAAATCAGTTCTACACTGTGGAAATTGAAAGACGAAGAAGCCAAGAAAAAATCGAAAAAGTTTTTGGTGTAAAGCCTTTAAAAGGATTGAAACTAACTTTAGCCGGACAGCCCGATCTTCACGCTTTAAATGGAAAATTTGAGCAGGAAATAGAATCTTTCAAACCTTATGTCTATGTTTTCAGGCAAGATTTAGATACAACCGGTAAAGAAAAAAATCTCATTAAAGATGTTAGATTTAGATTAGTAACGCATTTAAGCGTTTTGTTAGAAAAGGAAAATGAAAAGTCAGAATTTGATTTATCACATTATGAGTACCTCTATTTATCAAAAAGTAAAACAGTGTATATAAAAACGCCCGAATATATTGATGATGAAAAGAAACTAAAAGAGGATATTAACTTTTGTTCTACGATTGCCGAAGCTTTTTCGGCATTGATTGATGTGGATGCACAAAGGCAACAGATTAGGGAATTATTTTCAAAATCTACTTCAACCAGAAATGATATAATTCGCACCGAATTGGATGATGAAAGCCTTGGGAAATTAATGTTATCTAAAGATCGGCTTGGGATTGTAAACGACCCCAAGATTCATTTTTGGCTATCATTCATTAAATGTTTTCCTGCAAAGAAAACTCGTAAAGAAAATTTTACCGATGAGGCTTTACTTAATGAATTAAAAAGATTATTTCCCGGGCTTAATAAAATTATTTCTGAGCTATACAACCAAATAAATTACGAAAATTATAATGAGGAAATTTCTTTGCGATTAATTATAGAACTATTGCGTTCATCAAAAATATCCTTGTCAGATTTTAATAGATATGCTTACCCGTCTATTGACATTTCCGAATTATATGACCTGGATTTAAAACGATTAAAAGAAAATATAAAAACAGAATTCAAGCAGACTCTGTATTCAATATTTATCAATTCGGAAAGAGACAAAAAAGATTTTTTGAAAATACTGTCTCAGTACGATGCTTTAAAAGGCAACTTTCAGAATGAAATCAATTACAATGTAGAGGCTGATTTGAAAATGCAGTTGCGAGAACAGTTTAAAATTGAATTTACACAAAGTTATGACTACAAATTTGAAGTAATATATTCTCTAAACAGGAGCACATATGAAATACGAGCAGAGGAACAGCAAATTTCTAAAGAACTCGCAAGCCAGTTTCTCAATGAAAGCCCTGAGTTGGAGAGTTTATTATATTTTGAAAGTGAAATTAATAAACTAATAGACAGATTAAAAGATTGGATATCGAAATCGAAGATGGGAAGCAATGGTTTGGGGAGTGGATTGAATAAGAAAAAAATTACCATTGGTGATTCAGCTTTCTTCTATGATAATTTTAAAGATTTGTTCAATCAATTGGAAAATAATGGAACGTTTCAAGCAAAACTTTCTAAAATAAAAATCAAAAAAATTGATCAACCCAATCAGCATGGCAATAAAAAGAAAAAAGATACTGTTTCCAACCAGAGGAAACCAAAATTGCCAACGGAAGACTTAGGTTTTTTGGCTGAATGGTTAGTTTTCAAACACTTGTTGGATACAGTAAAAAACAAAGAAAGTATTAAATGGCTTTCTGAATATGCAAAATTGGCTGGTGTAAATCCAGATGGAATAAATGGATTGGGTTATGATCTCGAATATATTCCAAATGATGCACAGTATCCTAGATACGTTGAAATTAAATTAGTCGGTTGGGAAAATGCGTTTCATATTTCTTCAAACGAAATTCAGAAAGGGGAGAAATTAAAAAAACATTATGAAATATTTTTGGTCAGAAATATTGCCGATCCTAATAACATTGTCATTGAAATAATACAAGGACCTTTTGATTATAAGGGGCAAAAAAGTTTTACTGACAATGAGCTATTTACTGTAATCAACGATAATTTCATTTTGAAATTTGAAAAGACTGATGACTAGTAGGCTTTTCTTAAAGGGCATTCTTAGACACAATAACTGATAAACGATGAATAGACATTTGCGCTCATAAAAATAATTTGTTCGTTGCAATTCTATTTCTATAGAACTCTCGCTAAGCAAATGTAATTATCAAGAATATCCTACTTCTATCTGAATCAATTTCCGAAATAACTTTTTTTCTTTCCGTAATAGTCTTTTTCACAACTTCTCAATCTCCTCCAGGCTCAATCCAGTGAATTCCGATATGTCGGATATGGGAACGCCCTTCGCCTTCATTTTTTTCGCGATTAATTCTTTTTGCATTTTCTTAATCATTTCCACTTGCTCGTACGGAGGAACCCAAAGTAGGCTCTGGCGCAGCTCGTCCATCAAGCCAATCGTATTGTAACTTAAATGATCTTCCGCTTTCGCATTGATCACAATATGATCGAATACCGTAATACCAATGATCCGGCCTACTTGAATCATGCGGTCAGTCAACGCCTTATCGTCCTCCTTTGCACTCATATCATCTGTTTTCCGATTGTGGCAGAGGTAGAGATATTTTGCATCTTTTTGCAGCGGCAACTTATAAATTTCGGTAGGCTGTACTTGGTCTTTGGCTGGGATGCCGAACGCGATCAGCTCCACAAAGAGCATCTTAAATTCCCCGTTCAATCCAATTGTCCACAAATGCTCACGCTGACGGCTCAATTTATTCTCGCGTAGCAGGATTTGTCGCATAATCAACGCCAGATCGTCAGACGATTGAATTAATATTTTTTGCGTTTATTTAGCTGGATATTCATAGATATTCAAAAATAGTGAAAATCAGGTTGGTGACCGCTCTTCTGAACGAATGCGTAGGCAAGATACGATGTTAAAAATCGCGATGCCATTTTTGCCAATAAACTTGCTAAACGGCAAATGTTCAACGCATTTTTGACAGTTAGTTATTAAGCTTAAAATCAATCAAATACCCTGTTTAAAATCGTGTTTTTTGCATGAATCTAATGCTTGCACCACTTTTCAGGGAAAAAAGAAAATGAATTCAGCAAGCAGACAATCTCAGGCCGAAGAAACCAAAACAATCAGCATAACCGAGGTTCATAAATTACGGTTCAAAGTATTAAAACCGAACAAGCGAATAATAGAAGTTGCCAACGAAGCGGATTATGGTGGTGTATGCGTTTTACAGGTAAAAGATTTTCGGTCATTTGAGGATGCGGAAATATATGCGGAACTTTTGCGTCTTGCCCCAGAATTACTTGACGAGTATATGAGCAATGCCAAAACACTTGAAGAGGTAGTAGACAGATTGATAAAACGTGTTGCCACTATGAAAAAGAATGGCACTAAGCAAGTAAAGAGCACTAAATGAGATTGCGGATTTCTCTGTGAAGAACGAGTGT
>CAYMZV010000310.1:0-5241 GCA_964394965.1 uncultured Chryseobacterium sp. | reverse complement strand
GCCTTTCACATCGATCTTGTCCATCAATTGGAATGTCACACCGTAGTTTTTCGTGCAGAATGCCCTGATTGTATCATTCGTTCCCGGTTCCTGTCCGCCGAATTGGTTGCAGGGAAATCCGAGAATCGTGAATTTTCCGGAAGGGGAATATTTCTGGTACAGTGCTTCAAGGTCTTTGTATTGCGGAGTGAAACCGCATTCCGATGCAGTATTGACGATCAGCACTTTTTTCCCTTTCAAGGTGGAAAAATCGAAATCTTTTCCATCAAGGGTTTTTGCCTTGAGGTCATACAATGTTTTTAAGGTTCCGTCGGTTTGGAATGACATGGCGATCAGGCTTAAGAGAATAACAGCGGGAAAGAATATTTTTTTCATGGTTTCTGGATTTTTTGGATTCTCAAAGTTACAAAAACGGAAACGGTTTACCCTGCAATGTGGGCAACGGTCGATTTAATTGCCGAAAGGATGTATTGACCGAAACAACGGATAAAAAAACAACGGGAGATTAACAGCCAATGGCAAACGACAAACAATTAACTTTGCCGCCAATGTCAATTTTTTCCCAAACCGACAGTTTAATCAAACGCGAAATTCTGCTTGAACAACGGCAGAAATATGCTTTGTACGGCGTTTTGCTGTATGTGATTTCCACCATTTTCATTTGCAAATTCAGTTTCCTCGGCAAGTTTGATTTCCATTCGTTGCAGGATAAAAGATTCACTGCGCGATTTCCACAAATGGCCGATTTGATGGTGACCACCTGGAATTCCCTGTTCTGGATCATTTTATTGTTCGCTTCCGTGATCAGTGTGGCGAGAAGTTTTTCGCAGGAAACCCGCGGACGGTTGCTTTACCTCTATACGATTGCTGATCCGCGCTCGGTTTTCCTTGCAAAACTCTTGTTCAATATTCTCCTGATGATTTTTATCGGGTTGGTCGGACTGGTGGTTTATTCTTTTTTCATCGGCTATCCGGTTGTGGACAATGGTTTTTTCCTGATGACACTTGTTCTCGGATCAACGGGTTTGTCGTGCGCCTTCACGATGATTTCTGCCATTGCCTCAAAAGCGGGAAATAATTTTACACTCATGTCCATTCTCGGATTTCCGGTTGTACTTCCACTGCTCATGTTGACGATAAAAATTTCCAGTCACGCAGTTGATGGAATCGTTTGGATCGAAAAATGGAATTACGTCGCGGCTTTGGGACTTTTAAACCTGATGGTGATCGCCCTCAGCTACCTCTTATTTCCGTACCTTTGGCGGGATTAAAAATGAATTGAAATGCTTCTGTTATTACCTGTGAAATTGATTCGTTGGGCGTTCGGGAAATGGTGGAAATTGTTTTGTGTGCTGTTGCTCGTTTTTGCCTTTTCCGCCGGTATTCTTGTTCCCCTTTCCCCAGGATTGATTTCCGCAACCTCTTCCTCCCTTTCAACTTCATCCGCCCCCTTTACCGTAAAGGTTTTAGGTTACGGAACGCGTTTCAAGGATAACCAGGGCACACTTTCCGCTTGGTTGAAAAATGACAATCAGGATAATTGCGCCACCTCCATTCGTGTCATTGACAATACACATATCGAATTGTCTTTTCCTCCGATTGCCCCTCTGGACAATCCTGTTTTCGGTTTGTCGGTTTATAATGATGCGGATGGAAGACTGTTCATGCCCGATGCCATTGCCACAAACGATACCACTCACGGCGGAATTGTTCCAACTTGTCACCCGGTTGTCAAGAACGAAAAGCAGGATTATTTCGCGATTCCATTCCGTTACATCCTGTATGAATCCATGCGCAATTTGTTTTTTCATGTGCCCATGTGGTTTACCATGATTGCACTTTTGTCGTGGGCATTGTTCAATAACCTGAAATATCTACGCGGCTTCGATTTGAAATATGACATTGTTGCGAATGAAGCGGTGAATACCGGATTGGTTTTCGGAGTACTCGGATTGATCACGGGTTCTCTGTGGGCGCGTGTAACATGGGGCGCATGGTGGGTGGATGATGTGAAGTTGAATGGAACGGCCATTACCATGTTGGCTTATCTCGCTTATGTGGTATTGAGGAACTCAATCGACGATGAACAGAAGCGCGCAAGGGTTTCCGCCATCTATTCCATTTTCGCGTATGTCATGATGCTGGTGCTGATCGGATTGCTTCCACGTTTGCAGGGAACCGATTCATTGCATCCGGGCAACGGGGGAAATCCCGCATTCAGCAAATACGATCTCGACAATTCATTGCGCCCTATTTTTTATTCAGCCGTGCTCGGGTGGATTCTGTTGGGCTTCTGGATTTATTCCATTCGCGTACGCATACACCGCCTGCAAGAACAACTTCACGAAGCATGAAAAGAAAAATGACATTCCGCTTTTTTGCGACAACCGTAATCCTGTTGTTTGCATCCTTATCCATGTACGCACAAAATAATTCCATGGATCAGGAACTTTATCAAGACCTTCACGGACATGGTTCACTGAATGTTGTGTTTGCAATTATCGGAATCATTCTCGCCGGATTATTCATCACACTCTGGAGAATTGACAGGAAAGTGGCCAAGTTGGAAAAGGAAATAAACGAACGCAAGTCATGAAAAAAACGCACATCGTCGGAATCATCATCATCGCACTTGCCATCGGAAGCATGTTTGCGTTGCTCGGCAATTCCACCACATTTGCAAATTTCGCCGAAGCCAAATTGAAAACGGACAATGATGTTCAGGTGGCAGGCACATTGGACCGCAGCAAACCGATGAATTACGATCCGCAAAAAGATCCGAACAAATTTTCTTTCTGGATGAAAGACCGTCAGGGAAATGAAAATCAGGTGACACTCCTGAATTGCAAACCGCAGGATTTCGAACGCTCGCAGGAAATTGTGGCAATCGGTTCGATGAAAGGCGATCAGTTCGTCGCAAAGAATATCCTGATGAAATGCCCATCCAAATACAATGATGGTGGAAGTGAATTTGCCTCTGCCGATAAACCTAAACAGTGACAAATGGCAAATGACAGGTGACGATTTTTTTTCACCTGCCGCTTGTCACCTGTCACCTGTCACTTTTTCTAAATGATCTACAAAGGCGAACAATTATTTTGGGGACAACTCGGACACTTTTTTGTGGTGCTTGCTGTTGTCACATCCATCTTTGCCGTGATCGCGAATTATTGCAGGACAAAAGACCTGAGTGGAAATGACGGTTGGAAAATAACTGCACGCGGATTATATCTCGTACACGCATTTTCCGTTTTTGGAATTTTCATCACACTGTTGTTGATGGTTGCGAATCATCGGTTCGAATACCAATACGTGTGGCAACATTCCAAGCGCGATCAGGCGATGAATTACATTCTCGCTTGTATCTGGGAAGGTCAGGAAGGAAGTACACTGTTGTGGCTGATTTGGCATTCCGTCATAGGATTGATCTTGATGCGGCGCGCGAAAGAATGGGAAGCGCCGGTAATGACTATCCTTTCTCTCGTGCAGGTTTTTCTTTCCATGATGTTGCTCGGAATTTATGTCGGCAACATTCACATCGGCAGCAATCCATTCGAATTGATCCGACTGAAAGAATCCAATATCGGTTTGCCCTGGACTAAATTGGCGGATTACCTTACCAATCCGAATACCGTTTTGTATCACGACGGCCGTGGATTGAATCCGCTGTTGCAGAATTATTGGATGACGATTCATCCTCCGACTTTATTTTTGGGATTTGCCTTGTGTACCATTCCATTTTCATTCGCCATTGCCGGATTGTGGACCAAACGTTATCACGAATGGCAGAAGGCCGCATTGCCTTGGGCGTTCACGGGTGTGATGGTTTTGGGAACGGGAATTCTCATGGGTGGTGCGTGGGCGTATGAGTCATTGAGCTTCGGAGGATTCTGGGCATGGGATCCGGTGGAAAATGCATCGTTGGTTCCGTGGTTGGTTTTGGTTGGAGCGGCTCATGTCATGTTGTTGTACCGGAACAAGGGGCAATCGCTCTTCACGACTTTTTTCCTTTGCATTACCGCATTCTTATTGATCGTCTATTCCACTTTCCTGACCAAGAGCGGAATCCTCAGTGACACTTCCGTCCATGCATTTACCGATGACGGATTGAATGAAGAGTTGACCGCTTTCATGGGATTTTTCCTTTGGCTTTCGGTTTGTCTTTTATCGTTCAATAGAAACCTGAAAATCATTTACACGGGAATTGCTGCCATTGTTCTTGTAAGATTTCTAGAAGGGTATCACGGTTCTTCCATGTTGATTTTGCTGGTCAGTTCCGTTCTCACAATCATCATCGGTTACAACCGGTTTTTTCCCAAAGAGCACAAAGAGGAAGAATTGTGGTCGCGTGAATTCTGGATGTTCATTGGCTCCCTGATTTTATTGGTCGCTTCTTTCCAGATTATTTTTTACACCTCCTCCCCTGTCGTCAATAAATTCCTGCAGGTGGGATCGATTCATGATTTCACCAATTGGCTGTCGACAAAAACCGGTTGGGGTTGGGCGCAAAAACTGGCGGACGCAAAAATCGCTCCTGACAAGGATGCGGTTTTTTTCTATAATCGCTGGCAGGTTCCATTTGCATTTCTCATTACCATCCTTGTGGCGGTTACGCAGTATTTCAAATATCTGAAAACAAACCTGTCTGAATTCGTCAGACAAATCCGTCTCCCGTTCATCATTGCCATTGCCATAACAATTCCCCTTGTGTTGATCATTTATTTCAACGGCGACTACAGTACATTGACCCACAAAAAACAATACATGTACATCACCTGTTCCTTCTTGCTGTTCGGGGCGATATTCGCGATTGTGGCCAATTTGAATTATTGGTTGAAAATTTTCAAGGGAAAAATAAAAAGCGCAGGCTCATCCATTGCACATATCGGATTCGGAATCCTTTTGTTGGGCGTTGTCATTTCCACTTCGAAAAAAGATACGATCTCCAGGAATTCATCGCGCACGGATGTGAAGGCACTCAACAATGATGCGAGCAACGAGGAAAACATTTATCTGAAAAAAGGCGACACGCTGCCGATGGGAAATTATTTTGTGACGTATACCAATCATGTCCGCAAAATAAAAAATGGAACACCTTACGTTTATTTCAATGTCGACTTCCTTGAAAAAAACGGCAATGGAAAAATGGAAAAGGATTTTTCTCTCTCGCCATTCATCAAGTTGAACAAATTCATGGGCAATGCCGACGTTCCCGATACGCGCCATTTCCTGCACCAGGAT
>CAYMZV010000309.1:0-5241 GCA_964394965.1 uncultured Chryseobacterium sp. | reverse complement strand
ATGTTTCGCTCTAAATCCTTCCGTACGTCAATCGGTTTCCCCGTATTCCCGATTTGGAATCGGCGATTTTCAAATGAATGGTGGAGTGATCAATGTAGGAATGGGTGGCGGTGGAATAGGAATGAGAAATGATTCCCTGATTCCACAATACATCAATTTTCAAAACCCGGCTTCTTTTTCTTCGAATACGGCTGTCACTTATGAAATTTCATTGCTCAGCAATACGGTCAAATTGCAGGATTATGCAGGAAGTGAAACTTTCAATCGCACAACACTCGGGAATTTCGCACTTGCTTTTCCGGTAACGAAGTGGTGGGGTGCCGGATTCGGACTTTCCCCTTATTCATCCGTTGGATACAATGTTTCTTCCAGTGAAGTGATTGACGGCAATGTTCCCGTGACTTATAAATATGAAGGGTCTGGAGGAATCTCACAGGTTTTTTTATGCAATTCATTCCGTCCTTTTGAAAGTACTGCAAGGAATTTTATCGTTACGCAGAAATATGAAAAACTGAAAGCTGCCGGTGACAGTTCGGCCATTCACCGGAAAATCGCCATGCGGAACGATCTCGGAAATATTTCTTTTGGAATTGAAACATCTTATCTGTTCGGCGCATTGAACAATACACGCCGAGATGTTTTCGACGACCAAACCAATCAAAACATTTGGGACACAAAAATTTCAAAGCAGACTTTGTTCCATGACATGTATCTCAATTACGGATTGCAATATACTTTCCGCCTGAAAAAATCATTGAATCCCCTCTATCAGGGTTTGTCGGATACGAATGTTACGCGAACAAGATTGTTCCACAATGAATTTTATTATCACCTGAAAAACAATTCGGATACGGCGAAATTATTTGTCAAGACACCCGGAGTCCAAGTTTCATTTGGTTTTGTATTTGCCGTTCCAACAGCAATACATGCCACGTATGATTTGCTTGCACAGACCTATCAGCAAATCGGGACCATCGAACAATTCCGCGATACAATTGTCAACGATGCTTCAGTTCCGATCCGTGTCAAGCTTCCTGCCATGGCGGGCTTCGGGTTTTCACTCAAGAAAGATTACAGGTGGATGTTTCAGGCGGATTACATGACGCAGCTTTGGAGTCAGTTGACAAACAATGGTGCGAATTACGGTCTGACAAATTCGCAGCGTGCTACGGCAGGATTCCAATTCCAGGCTTCACAAACGGGAAGGAATGGATTGGTGGGTTATTTAAGTGTGATTCAATATCGTGTTGGCGTATGTTATTACAACACGTCAATTGAATTGCAAAACACACAACTCACCGAAAAGTCGGTGAATTTGGCTTTGTCGTTTCCAGTTCCCTACCGTCCGAAACTGAGTGAACCGATTTCGCGTGCAACCTTGAATTTCGAATACGGAGTACGCGGAACAATACAGAGCAATTTAATCCGCGAAGATTTTTTCCGTGTCACTTTCGGCGTTACCATCAATGATAAGTGGTTTTCTCATTATAAGTACGACTAAGCGCACCAAGCGCAATGCTCCAACCGATAAAACTCCTATCAGTCGCCGCTTTTTTCCTGGCGATGTTCCCGGCTTGTGTTAACGATCCGGTGAAGGTGAATTCCCTTACAAAAAAAAACAACCTTCCCATTGAAGCGACACACAACATTGATGTGCTTTATACGGATTCCGCTTTGCTGAAAATCCATCTTACCGCTCCGGAATTGGATGAGTATGAAGGAAACAATCCCTATACGGAAATGAAACACGGTGTAAAAGTCGAATTCTTCACCGACAGTGGAACCGTTGACAGTTATCTCACCGCAGATTATGCGATACGAAAAACAAGGGAGCAAAAAACGGAAGCGAAATCACATGTGGTGGTGGTAAATATCAAAGGTGAAAAACTCAACACGGAAGATTTGATTTGGGATGAAACAAAACACCGCATCCATACGGATGCATTCGTAAGAATTACAACCGCCGACCAGATCATTGAAGGAACAGGATTGGATTCGGACGAAACATTTACGGATTATCAGATCAAGAATATTTCAGGGACTTTTTATAATGTATTGAAGGACGATTCAACAAAAACCAAATGAAACGCTATTTACGCATCACGGAATATGTTTGGCTGACCCTCGCTTTTGTGTGTGTGGCGGTCACCACTTATTACTTCATCAAGGGCGACAATGACAATGGTACTTTCGCCATGGTTGTCACGCTTTTTGCAGGAATAATGTACAGTCTTCGCAGGAGATTCAACAGGCACGTGGAAAGGGCTGCAAAAAAACAGCAGGAGTTGGAAAAGAAACAGTAGCTCCCCGTCAGCGGCCATTTTCAAAAGAGTCTAAAAAAACAACTTTTGACCAATGGCAAATGACTTATTTTCCCCATAAATCGTATATTCGCGTCCCTATTTCATTAAAAGTCAGCATCTATGACCATTCTTTCACGCATTCGCAGCCGTGTCGGCCTTCTCGTCGGAATCATTTTTCTTGCGCTGCTCGCATTTGTATTAACCGATTTGTTCAACTCGCAACGTGGCCTTTTCGGAGGCAGCGGAGGAGCCGATAACAGTGTCGGAGAGATAAACGGACACACCGTTACGCTGGCAGAATTCCGCACAAAAATGGATGAATACAGTCAGGGAAAAACTTTATCCGAACAGGAACAAAGTCAACTTTCAGATGCCATTTGGCAGGAAATGCTGGACAAATATGTTTATGAACCGCAATATTCCGAACTCGGGATCAGCATAACGGATGATGAACTTGCCGAACAGATGTATGGTGATCATCCTTCTTCCTATATGAATCAATTTTTCCAGGATCGTCAGACCGGACAAATTTCCCAGCAGTTTGCAGGACCGGATGGACAGTTGAGCGGAAAGGCGATTCGTGATTTGGTTAAGAAAATGACCAGCGAGCAGGAAGCCCAGTGGGCTCAGATTGAGCGCGACATGAGAAAATTTTTGCTCCGTGAAAAATACAACAACCTGATCAAAAATGGTTTTTATGTAACAACTGCAGAAGCGAAGCACGAATATGCTGACGAGAATACAAAATATACATTCAAGTTCATTGTCAAAAAATTCGCTGACATTCCCGATTCAACCATCAAACCCACCGACGATCAGTTGATGGAATATTACAATGCCAACCAGCACAAATTCAAACAGGCTGACAATATGCGCAGCATGGAATATGTACCGTTTGACATTTTCCCTTCCGCTAATGATATTGCCAACCAGTTGAAGGATATGGAAAATCTCATTCCCGATTACAAATCCAAAAAAGGTCCCGATGATTCACTTTATGTGATCGGATTAACGGAGTCGGGATTGTACAGTAAAAGTTATTTGCATCCAGGACAATTTCCTGTCGGTTCGGACAGTGCATTCCTGAAAGCGGCGGCTGGAGATGTACTTGGACCATTCAACACGGGAGAGAATATCACTCTTTATAAAACACTCGGACAAAAAACTTCCATTGACTCTGCAAGAATCCGACATATCCTGATTGCCTTCAAGGGCGCAGAACGCGCACCGGCAACAATTACGCGCACGGATGCACAGGCAAAAACTAGAGCGGACAGTCTTCTCCGTGTAATCAAAGCCGGCAAAGTGAAAATGGAGGATCTCGTTGAAAAATTCACTGATGACCCGGGCTCCAAAAGTGGAAACAAGGGTGACTACGGTTGGTACGGTGAGGAAAGTGGATTCGTAAAGGAATTCAAGGACGCCGGTTTCAATAATCCGAAAGGGGCAACCATCGTTGTCAAAACATCTTTTGGCTATCACGTCATTCAAGTCATTGATAAATCATCCGCTTCGACAAAAGTCCAAGTGGAAAAAATCGAGAAAAAAGTCGAGCCATCCGAAACAACCATCCGCGATGTGTATAACAAGGCATCCGAATTTGCCGGAAGAAACAATACAAGCGATGCTTTTGTGGATGCTGCAAAAAAATTGAAAATCGATCCGCGAAATGTTCCGGATATTCTGGAAAGTGCCAAGGATATTCAGGGCATCGAAAATCCACGTGAAATCATCCGTTGGATGTACGATGAAAAAACCACTGTCGGAACGGTGTCACAGCCTTTCCAATCCGGCGACCATTATTTGGTTTGCCGCTTGACAAAAATCCTCGATAAAGGTGTCAAGCCATTTGCAGAGCAATCGGTAAAGGATATTTGTACGGTTGAGGTTCGCAAGCAAATCAAGGCGCAAAAATATATTGACCAATTGAACAAAAGCAAGGGATCCACACTCGACCAATGGGCTGCGAATTCAAAACTTGCGATCATGCCCGGTGTGAATGTGACTTTTGCGTCGCCTTATATTCAAGGTGCCGGTTACGAAGGCGCAATTGTTGGAACACTTGCCAACCTTGCCCCAGGAAAAATGTCCGATCCGATTGCGGGGACAATGGGCGTTTATGTCGTGCAGCTTGAATCGGTTGCGAAACCGACAACACCGCTCACTGATGTCAACGGTGAAAAAACAAGACTCATGCAGGGAATATCTTCCCGTGCCGATGGAGCTGCCGCAGATATCCTGAAAGATGCTGCGAACGTTACTGACAATCGTGCGAAACATTTTTAGTGTTTCGACTCACTGCAATTATTTTTTCAGAAAAAGATCTCTCCGGAAATGGGGAGATTTTTTTTGCCGATACTTTTTGTGGAAGCCAGAGGAAAGTGTCGTGAATAAAATCATCTCAGGATAAGCAACCGTTGCGAATCCAATTTCACGAAAATGAAAAGTAAAATCGTGAAGCTGATGAGCGAAGATCCACCGTAACTGAAAAACGGAAGCGGGATTCCGATGACGGGAAAAAGTCCGATTGTCATTCCGACATTGACAATGAGGTGAATGAAAAAAACGGCTGCAACTCCATAACCATAAATCCGCGTGAAGTCGGAACGCTGTCGCTCTGAAAGAATGATCAGGCGCAAAATCAAAATGAGATAGAGAATGATGACAAAAGAGGTTCCGACAAATCCCCACTCCTCACCCACCGTACAAAAAATAAAATCCGTTTCCTGTTCAGGCACAAAACGGAATTTGGTTTGCGTTCCCTGCAAATATCCTTTCCCAAACCATCCTCCCGACCCGATTGCAATCATGGATTGATCCGTGTTGTACCCATATTTATCATGCATCGCACGTGAAACAGGCAGGCCAAGCCAACATTTTATTCTCCCCTTCATGTGATCGGGAAGTTTTTCAAGTACAACAGGAGCTCCCAAATACA
>CAYMZV010000308.1:0-5256 GCA_964394965.1 uncultured Chryseobacterium sp. | reverse complement strand
AACGGAAAAATCCGTTCAGTTCAAAACCATTGGTGATGAGATCGAAAATGGAAAGTCCCATGATGAAAAGTGCAGAGACGTTGAACATGAAATCCTTGGTTCGCTCAACATCGCCGCTGAAAATGGGAATCACCTCTTTTTTTTCCCTGACAAACAATGTTGAGTTGATCCACACGATGACATACATGATGATCGGCAGCGCGACGAAAAAGATCGCAAATGAATTCATGCCGAATCCTTCGGTCGACCAATCGGTAACATCGAAACGCAGATCGGGTTTTTTTGGCCATAGGCTGCACGCCTGATCATAAATGCTCCACGAATTGCTGTAAAAATATTCGATCAGTTTTACGCCGTACCATCCGACTGAAATCGGAATCACCAAGAGAAAACTTTCCTTGAGGAAGCGAAGAAAGTTTTTGTGTTTCCAGAAATCCATGAACGCTGTGCAGACGAGCGCGATGGAAAGGATGAGCGCAACGGGACGTGTCATGGTAAAACAAACCATTGCGACAAAATACAGGAGGTATTTTCGTTTCACCATTCCCACAACGGCAAGTACGAACGTGAGCAGGAACAGCGATTCGGTGTAGGGAAGATAGAATACGGTGACCGTTGGCAAGAGCAATGCGAGCGAAAAGAAAAATGTTCCCGATTCGGAATTTTTCAGGAACAGCAACCACAGCAACAGAATTCCCGCACCGAAAAAAAGATAATTGAGAAAAATAATTCCATGCACATTCGTATGCGATGCTTTCCATACCATTGGGAAAAACGGGAAAAATGCATAACGGTACAAGGCGTGGTTGCCCGAACCGGTATACATGCTGTCGCGGATATTCCGGTAATATTCCGCATCCCAGTTGCAGGCATGTTGTTCGATGAATCTTGTGTAGGGTTTGTTGACCGGACGGGTCAGCGGTTTTCCATTGACGAGAACGTGCTCGTAGTTGTCCGTTATTTTACCCAACGTGGAATAGTAAATGGATTCTTTCTGAAGTGCTTTGTAGAATAGGGTGAATGCGCAGAAAATACCGGCGATGATGAGTATCATCCTTCCGGGTTTACCGCTTTCGAAAAAAGGAAATCGTTTGAGCAATCTTTTTGGTTTAATGAAATGAGGAATTGCAATTCACAAACCTAAATATTTTTGAGCGGCTTTGTTATTTTGGAGGAAGTTGGTCCGAGTTGTAGCGTTGGCAAAAACGCCTTCGAGAAATATTTCCCAATTGTTTTTTGCCACGAAGGCACAGAGGCACGAAGAAACGCAAGGTAAAAATTGATTGGAAAAGGACTTTTATACGTGTGAATGGATGGGATAAAAAACAATCCCCCGGAAAAATTTTCTCCGGGGGATTTGCTCAGGGGTTAGGCTGTGATGCTATTGATTGAGGATTCGTTGGGTTTGAATTGTATTTCCGCTTTGCACTTTCACAAAGTACAATCCTTTTGACAAGGTGCTGATGTCAACGGAAATTGTAGCGTCAGTGGTTTTCGCCAACGTAAAGACAAGTTTGCCCATCATGTCGTAAACAAAAACATCTTTTGAATCTGCAGAATTGGTTTCGATGGTGAACGAACCGTTGTTGGGATTCGGATAAACAATCATGGAAGGTTCACTCGCAGCCGGAGTTGTATTCTCCGTTTCAGAAGGGGCAGCTTCACGGGCAGGAACAGGGCCACATGGTCTTGGTGTGGAACCCGTTATTATTGTTCCTGAATAAAATCCTACAATAATGGTTGGTACTGTTGTTTGCGATGGACCGCCCGACGTGGCATTCATATACAAAATCAAGGTGCCTGTTGCGTTGTTTACAACATGATGCGTGAAATACATACCGGCACTTAAGTCCCAATAATTGTTGCTCGCCAAAGACGCACTTCCTTGCTGTCCAACTACGGTGCCTGATGTCAACAATACAAAGCCATCCTGTGCCCTGCGCATGGTATTCTGCAGGATGCCATTTGTACTTGTACAGGCGCCATCAAAAACAAGACTGCGTGCGGCATCTTCAACCAAGTTGCAGGAGACCAACATGCTTGAACTGTTTTGCAGATAAATTCCGTAAGCGGTGATGTTTCCTCCTGGTAAACCGGCAGTCGTCACATTGTATTTTGTGTGATTCTGTACGATTTTCACCGATTGGCAGTTTGCAGCTTTGATACCATTGATGTTTGCGGGTGCCGCTGCATAAAGCACAGTACAACTGTTACTTGTTACATTGGTTGCCGTTTTTACATACGACAGGTTAATGCAATTTGCACTTTCGTAAATGACATTGTTGTTGATTTCAGAAGTGGTTGGAACAAGTGTTGTGCCGCCGGAATAATCCGTTACATAAATTCCATTTGTGGTGAATCCACTTGAATTCGCACTGATGGAATTATTATCCACAAGCAGGTTGACAGTTTGGATGCTGGTTGGATTGGTCCTGTTGACCCAAATGCCGTTATCGCAATTTGTAATTGTGTTCCCTGAAATATTAATGGTGTTATTGGACATCGGAGTGATTTTAAATCCGATTTTTCCAAACCCGCCATACGTTGTTGTTGCAGTTGAAGAATTGGTAATCGTATTGTCCAGGATATTGTTGGTCTGGTAGTACGTCGCATCCACTGTTGTATAAACGTTTGTAAATGTATTCGACTGGTATGCAGAAGTTCCTCCAACAATCAGAGAATAATTTGTGGCTGTATTCCCGTAAGCATAAATGCCATCACCAATCAGTGGTGTACAGAGCAGACAATTGTATGCATTGGTGATGTTCCTGAACTGATTATTGTAGACGGTGGTATTGCTTCTGTTCAGATAAATTCCAGTGCTGGCCAGATTGTCAAATCCGTTGAAATCGAATGCGCCTGAATTTGCTCCGACTTGTAAAGCATTTACATCCGTAGCAACGACTCCATAAATTGATTTATAGGCATAATTGGGTGTTTTCATATTGGTCGAAGTATAAACACCCGCGATGATGTTTGTCCAGACGGTTGCCGCACTTGGGTTGGTTACTATCACCGGTGTGAAAGGAATGTCTCTGGAAGTGATCACACATCCTGTCATTGCCAATGGGGAAATCGTACTTGTATTGGAGTTGAGTTCCACAGCCGTATAATTCTTGTTGAATATGGATTTGTCGATTAGTGCAGAAGCGCCCTGATTTATTTGAACTCCTTGCTCGGCATCTTCAATGATGGATGCATTCACAATCTGTGCACTGGAACCATTCACGAGATAAATTCCATCCCACATTCCTGCGCAGGAATAAAGATGGGTGCCACCGGCAATATACAAAACGACTCCGCTGGTAGTCTGAATGCGTGAGTTGGGCTCCATCTCGATATTGCATTGACTGAAATTGAAAGTTGCGTCAATCGTAAAAATTCCAGTGATCCGGATGTTTTTTGCACCTATTCCAGACATTGAAGGGAAAACTCCTGTAACTGTTGATCCTGCAGGAATATCATAATCATACGTCAAGTTGCACAAGCTTTGTGGTGTCACATACACAGTTACAGTAGTTGTGGCAGAACAACCGTTCGCATTCGTAACGGTAACAGTATAGGTTGTCGTAACGGTAGGAGTGGCAACGGGATTGGCGATGGTTGGGTTGCTTAAACTTCCCACAGGACTCCAGCTGTAGGTAAACCCTGTTCCACCCGACACTGTTGTTGAAAGAAAACTTGATGTCACGGAAGGGGGGGTGAGTGTTGAAGGTGCCGCAGTGGCTGTAACGGTTGGAGTGGCAGATACGGTTACTGTAAAGGTTGCCGTATTGGTACATGTGTTTGCATCTGTTCCCGTTACTGTATAGTTGGTTGTGCCGGTTGGGCAAACGGTAACAGGAGTTCCATATAAGCCACCCGGCGACCATGAGTAGATGGCTGCACCGGTGGCGCTGAGGGTGGAGCAGTTTCCCGAGCAGATTGCTGATGTTCCCGTCACATTTATTGTCGGCAATGGATTGACCGTAACTGTAACAGGAACCCTTGTGCTTGCACAACCATTTGGCGATACCGTCAAGTAATAGGTTGTATTGGAGTACAACGCAGGGGTGGTATAAGAATATCCCGTATAGAGGAGTGTCCCACCAACTGCAGCCGAATACCAATAACAAGTGAATCCCGGTCCGGTTGGTGAGGACGGCGTAAGTGTAGCGGTACTTCCTGCACAAATGGTAACCCCACTGATGACAGGGATACTGCTGCCGATTTTTGCTATATAAGCATCTCCTCCCGTGACTCCGGGTGTGAATACCGTCGGACCGAAGGATGTGTTGCCTGCCGTCAATCCCGAAACCATTGCCGAACCGCCTGAGAGGGCTTTAATTCCAAAGATTGTTGTTTGATCATTGTCACTGACCGGTGCACCCGCCCAAGCAACACCTCCCGTGTTGTTATAACATACAACAAAACATTTATTATCGACACCGCCAACGACGGCAGGGAAAGTCTGGCAGTCAATTGAAACGGAATTGTTTTCCAGATTATTCGCTCCGATATATGAATTTCCTGCTGCATCCGTTGAAATTGCAAACACCGACTCAGTTCCTGTGCCACCTGCCCTTTTTGCCCACTGAAATGTTCCCGCATTATTATATTGTTCGATAAATATATCGCGTGATGCTCCGCTACCTGAAGCAACGAGTGTGGTGAAATAAGGCGTAGTGCCAAAAGTCACTGTACCTGAAAAATCTCCACCGGCATATAAGTTACCTGATCCGTCAATACTCAATCCCGCCCTTGGAATGGCATCTCCTGCAGCGATCGCTTCAGCCCAAACAGGAGTTCCTGTATTATCGTATTTGACAAGAAAAGCACCATTGGTTCCTGGTACAGTCAGGGTACCTATTGTAACAGTGCCAGTGTATTGCGTAACCGCGTATGTGTATCCGGAAGAGCTTCCGTCCGATACGATGCCTGTGCCTGATGCACTGCCGCCTGAAGTGACTGTTGACCAAATAAGCGCTCCTGTGGAATAATCATAGCAATTGGTAAACATGCTTGCTCCGGTAAGTCCAGTTACATAAATCCGGGAGAGCGTTTGGTTAATGGCAATTTTGTTGGGCAATTGATTGGTGCCTGTAACCCCAGTGTATTTGACAGCCCATTGTATGACTCCGGCAGAATTGTAACGTATGATAAAACATTCGTCATCCGTAGTTGAGCCTGTTAATATTGCAGGTGATCCTGAACTACCGTTGAAAGTGGCTGTAGACCTATATACACCGGCTACGAAAACATCGGTGAGATCGGAAG
>CAYMZV010000307.1:1454-5264 GCA_964394965.1 uncultured Chryseobacterium sp. | reverse complement strand
TAAAATTTGTTGGGCGTGCCCCCTTCGGGGTCGGGCTATCCGCTGCAAGTCCTCGCCAAGTTTGTTTCCAAAAAATATTTTCAAGCTGTGGGCTTTCCGCTGCAATCCCTCACGCAAAAAAAAGGATTGCCACAAAAACACAAATGCACGAAGGAGTCTTCCATTCAACGTTGCAAAATATTTTTAATATATTTAATAGCTTTCAAAATCAATCCATGAACAATTCCCGCAATCATTTCACGAATTTCATTTTTGTTACAGCGTTGTGTTTTTTTTCCTTATCAAAAGGAAATACACAGATTGTTTATGTTGATATTCCTGATACAACAGTTTATTCTAATCCGCCTTGCTATTTTGACCTTGATGGAGATGGTATTGATGATTTCGAATTTTCGGGAATGGCAATGTATACGCAAACTCACGATATGTTGAATTGGCAATATGTTGATCCCATCAACAATGATACAAATGCCATTGTAGGAGATACAAATGGTGTCATTCATCTTCTCCAACTTTGGGATACAATTGACAATTCAATGCAAAACTGGAATACTAGAGCGTTGTATCATCAGTACTCCTCCTATTGCAGTCATAATACAACCTCTAACGTAACTTATTCAACCGGCACTGGCCAAGGTTGCCTTGGTGTTCGATTTTTGATCAACAACCAGATTCATTATGGTTGGATCCGCGTAGATAATTGGTGCGGGCAAACGATCATCTCTGACTGGGCCTACAACTCCCAACCCGATTCTGCCATTACAGCTGGACAAATTTGGACGGGAATAAATTCATCTATCCAAACTTCGTTTGCAAGTGTAACTTCATTCAATCATTCCATTCTCGTTCACCTCAATGAAAATGCCAAAGCGACAATTTCCATTTATGATTGCCTTGGTCAATTGATAAATAAAAAGGAAAATGCTTCGGGTGAAACGAAAATGGAAATGGAATATATCAATCCCGGAATTTATTTTGTTGAAGTTGTGGAGGGAGATAAATTTTACTCGAAGAGAATTTATCTCCAGTAATTTCCAAAAATCATTTACTCAAATACAAATTCCGCTCCGAATAAATCTGGTGGAAAAATTCATCGTGCAGATCATCGATGAAATAAATCGCTTCTCCGGTTGATTTCATTTCAGGTCCCAACTCTTTTTGTACATCGGGGAATTTCTCGTAGGAGAAAACTGGGATTTTTATCGCGTAGCCTTTTTTCTTCGGATTGAATTTGAAATCCTTCACCTTCTTCGCACCCAGCATCAGTTTCGCCGCATAATTCACATACGGTTCATCATACGCCTTCGCAATGAATGGCACTGTGCGCGACGCACGCGGATTCGCCTCGATGATGTAAACGATTTCATTCTTAATCGCAAACTGGATGTTGAGCAAACCGACTGTGTTCAACGCCAGCGCAATTTTTTTCGTGTGCTCCTCAATCTGCTTCATCACATTTTCGGAAAGGTCGAACGGCGGAAGCACAGCATAAGAATCGCCGGAGTGAATTCCTGCAGGTTCAATGTGTTCCATGATGCCGATGATGTACACATCTTTTCCATCACAAATCGCATCCGCTTCCGCTTCAATTGCATTTTCCAAAAAGTGATCGAGCAACACTTTATTGCCGGGAATGTCATTCAACAATTTCACCACGTGCTGTTCCAACTCTTGCTCGTTGATGACAATCTTCATGCTTTGTCCGCCGAGCACATACGATGGCCGCACCAACAATGGGAATCCGAGTTGACGCGAAAGCTCAATCGCCTGATCGGCATCTTCAATCACACCGAACTTCGGATAGGGAATATTATTGTCTTTCAAAAGGTTTGAAAAACTTCCGCGGTCTTCCGCAAGATCCAATGATTTGTAATCGGTACCGATGATTTTTATTCCGTAACGGTCCAATTTCTCCGCCAGCTTCAATGCGGTCTGTCCACCGAGTTGCACGATAACGCCTTCCGGTTTTTCATGGAGAATGATTTCATAAATGTGTTCCCAGAAAACAGGTTCGAAATATAATTTGTCTGCAACATTGAAATCGGTGGAAACGGTTTCCGGATTGCAATTGATCATGATTGTTTCATAACCGCATTCTTTTGCAGCGAGCACACCATGCACACAGGAATAATCGAATTCAATCCCCTGCCCGATCCGATTCGGTCCGGAACCGAGCACAACGATTTTCTTTTTATCGGAAGACACCGATTCATTTTCATCCTCGAATGTGGAATAATAATACGGTGTTCGCGCTTCGAATTCAGCGGCGCAGGTATCCACCAATTTGTAAACGCGCTTGATGTTCATTTCATCGCGGCGCTTATTGAAAACTTCGCTTTCCAGACAACGCAGCACATGCGCAATCTGCCGATCGGCGTAACCTTTCTGTTTCGCTTCATGCATCAGTTCGCGCGGAATGGTGTGAATGGAATATTTTTCCATTTCCTTTTCCAATGCAACCAACTCTTCTATCTGATTCAAAAACCAAGGATCGATTTTCGTGAGCTTCTCGATGGTCTTGACGGAAATCCCCAACTTGATGGCGTCGTAAATCATGAACAAACGATTCCATGATGGACGTTCCAAAGCATTCAGCAATTCCGCCTGATTTGTAATTTCTTTTCCGTCCGCACCCAAACCGTTCCGTTTTATTTCCAGACTCTGACAGGCTTTCTGCAACGCTTCCTGAAAACTCCTTCCGATTCCCATAACCTCGCCCACCGATTTCATCTGGAATCCCAACTCGCGGTTTGTTCCCTTGAACTTGTCGAAATTCCAACGCGGGATTTTTACGATCACATAATCCAATGTCGGTTCAAAAAATGCGGAGCTGCTTTGTGTGATTTGATTGACCAATTCATCCAGATTATAGCCGATCGCCAATTTCGAAGCGATTTTGGCAATGGGATAACCGGTTGCTTTCGATGCGAGCGCAGATGAACGCGACACGCGCGGATTGATTTCCACTGCAATGATTTCTTCCCTGTCGTCAGGACTCACTGCAAATTGCACGTTGCATCCTCCTGCAAAATTTCCAATCGAGCGCATCATCATGATCGCCAATGAACGCATGCGTTGGAAAGTTGTATCGGAAAGTGTCATCGCAGGCGCAACGGTAATCGAGTCGCCCGTGTGCACGCCCATCGGATCAAAGTTTTCTATCGAACAGATGATGCAAACATTATCGTTGCTGTCGCGCAATAATTCCAATTCATATTCTTTCCACCCGAGCACCGCTTTATCGATCAACACTTCGTGAATCGGTGAAGTTTGCAATCCGCGATTCAATGCCTTGTCAAAATCTTCCTGCTTGTAAACCACTGCACCGCCACTGCCACCCAATGTGAATGAAGGACGGATGACCAATGGGAAACCGAATTTCTGTGCGATTTCCTTTCCTTCCAAAAAAGATTTTGCGATGTGTGAAGGAGCCATTCCCACACCAATGCTTTCCATTCGCGCACGAAACAAATCACGGTCTTCGGTCACCTTGATGGCGTCAATATCGACACCGATCATTTTCACATTGTATTTTTTCCAGATTCCCAACTCATCACATTTCAAGGCGATATTGAGAGCCGTCTGTCCACCCATTGTTGGAAGCACCGCATCGATTTTATGCGCTTCGAGGATTTTCACAATCGATTGTGTCGTCAATGGCAACAGATAAATATTATCCGCCGTGACTTTATCAGTCATGATCGTGGCGGGATTGCTGTTGATGAGCGTCACTTCGATTCCTTCTTCGCGAAGGGAACGTGAAGCCTGTGATCCTGAATAATCGAATTCGCAGGCCTGTCCGATGATGAT
>CAYMZV010000307.1:0-1444 GCA_964394965.1 uncultured Chryseobacterium sp. | reverse complement strand
CTACCGATAATGAGGACGGATTTTATGGAATTGTTCTTTGGCATGGCGTCTTTAAAAATCATGCAAAGTTAGGACAACCAAGCGTTGTGAAATGCAAAACTTTTTCACGTTCTGTTAACAAAAAACAATTTCCACATTCCGCTTGAGTTCTGCATGGGAAAAGGCTTCGGGACAAGAATAATTGCGGAGATTTTCTTCAAATTGAATTACATTTGTGCCTTGTTTCTCTCCCCGATTCCCCGCGTTAAACATTCATTTTCCCCAATCGCATGCAAGGTTCAAATCCGATTTTCAGCAATGACGAGCGCAGCAAAACCGTAATTCTTGTTTTTCGGATTTACATGGTTCTGCTTGCTTTCAGTATTGTGAGCGAGTGTGTTGCGTACGCGAACTTTCGCAATCAGGAATACATTACCTCTTCGACAAGAATGCTGATGTTGGTTGTTGCACTGGTCGGTTTTGTGAGGGCTATCGGATATATTTTCCTTGCCGTTTTTTTCATCATGTGGATGCGCAGGGCTTATCACAATGTGCACAAGGCCGGTTCGCGCTTGTTGCGTCACAGCGAAGGCTGGGCTGCGGGTGCCTGGTTTGTCCCGTTCCTGAATCTGTCGTGGCCGTTGCAGATCATGCGGGACATTTGGATTGAAACACAGAACGTTTTCCGTCGGCAGGACCAACCATTTGAAAGGGAGGAAGACAATATTACCGGTTGGTGGTGGGCCATGTTTCTCGTCTCGGGCATCGTTTCGGAAATCGGTGCATTTGCCATCAACAGTCAGAATTTCGAAATGGGTTATGCGTTCGCCGCGATGGCTGATCTTGGTTATGTTTTTGCTGCCGTGCTTGCCATCACCATGATTCAGCGGATCAGCAGGATGGAAACGGAAATGAAAGAACGTGCCGATATTTACTACGCATGGTTGAATCAACAGTACGCGCAACAATATCAGCAGCAACAGGATCAGCAGCAGCAACCGCAGCAGCAGGAAAATTTTTATAAGCCTTCCGATCAGCCTTCCGATTCACGTCCGCCCGACAATTTCAATTAGATCAAAATAGTTGCATGTTTGCGAATTCATTTATCAACGGAATAAATCGAATAGATATTTCCTATACTGAAGTTTATGGATTTCATGACTACCCCTTCCAATAAAGAAAGATCACGGATTGCAATTGTATTTTTATACCTCAATATCCCGGCTTTTTTTCTGATCACATTCACGAAATATATATTTCCGGTTATTCGCCATAACGGAAAACTTGCACTCGCACCGGCCACTTTGGCCATCACGGGGATCTCGGTTGTCATTTCAATCATGTGGGTGGTTTATTTCCTGATGTGGTTCAGAAGGGCTTATAATAATTTGCATTTGCTCGGATCAAAAAATCTCAGTTTGAAAGAAGGTTGGGCTGTAGGATCATTTTTCATTCCGATCATCAA
>CAYMZV010000306.1:0-5312 GCA_964394965.1 uncultured Chryseobacterium sp. | reverse complement strand
CAAGTCCGGTGAGAGCTACACAGCCATATCCTGTTCCTGGAGGAGTGTGTGTAGTTGTTGTGAAAAGTCCGGAGGATGGATTTGGCAGATAAGAAAATCCTGCAGGCAATCCCGATACACTGTCAATCTGTACTTGGGTAATCGGGAATGTATACTGGGTGGTGACAACAGTTTGAACGGTGTCCGGCTTAATGTGAAATTGCAAATCAGTATTGTAACCGACACCGACATAAGCAACGGGAAGATTTGTAACGGAGTCGGGAATGATTGAATAATTGGTATTGTTGGGAGGACCGAAAAGGGATGAATTGATTGTGCATTGGGAAAATGCAGAATATCCTACGCAAAGTGCTGCAACAAGAGAGTAGAGTTTTTTCATTGGGATTGGTTTGTTTTTCGGAATTATTCCCCACCACCCGATTCCACATCTTCCGCAACCAAGCGGTCAATGGCAGAGGTGATATCAACAGTGATTTTGAGAATGCTATCCAATTGGGAAATTGAAATCAATTTTTTTACAGGCTCCTGAAGACCGGTCACAACCAATACACCATTGGCATTCTTGCACAAACGGTTGGCCACCAGAATTGCACTCAGTCCTGATGAGTCGCAGTATCGGGTTTCAGACAGGTCGATGATCAGATTCCTTACTCCATCAGCATTCAGGACTACCAGCTCAGACTTCAATGCGGGCGCCACCATCGTATCCAGCTTTTCAGCCCGGAGACGGATGAGTGAATAACGTTCACTGCGTTCAACAACAAATGGTTGGTTCATACTCTGCAAAAATAATGTTTTCTGCCTTAGTAACAATAACCAAGTGTACGAATTACCAATTAAACCGACTTGGAATCGTTATTTGCAAATTTGCGCTTTGTAATCAGTCATCCGTACGACCGGCAAGGAGATATAAAACGGCCATTCTCACCGCAACGCCATTTTCAACCTGATCGAGAATGATGGATTGGGCCGAATCGGCAACTTCACTGGTAATTTCAACTCCACGATTGATGGGGCCGGGATGCATTATGGTGATTTCCTTCCCGATTTTTTTCATCAGGTCCATATCAAGCCCATATTGCATTGTGTATTCGCGAAGAGTAGGGAAAAATTTAATATCCTGTCTTTCCAATTGGATCCGCAGCATATTGGCAACATCGCACCATTCGAGCGCTTTTCTCAGATTGTATTCAACCTTCACGCCAAGTGCAGAGATGTATCTTGGCATGAGTGTCCTCGGACCGCACACCATCACTTCGGCTCCGAGTTTTTGAAGGCAGAAAATATTTGAAAGCGCAACACGCGAATGCAGTATGTCTCCCACAATCACAACTTTTTTTCCCGCAACCGTTCCATACTTTTCACGAATGGAGAATGCATCGAGCAACGCCTGTGTGGGATGTTCGTGTGCACCATCACCCGCGTTTACGATTTTGGCATCGATGTGCCTTGAAAGGAAAACGCAAGCGCCGGGATTGGGATGACGCATAACCACCATGTCCACTTTCATGGCGAGAATGTTGTTCACCGTATCGATCAGGGTTTCCCCTTTTTTTACGGAAGAATTCGATGCGGCAAAATTTACCGTGTCGGCCGACAATCTTCTTTCTGCCAATTCAAATGATACGCGTGTACGGGTGGAGTTCTCGAAAAAAAGATTTGCAATTGTTATGTCACGAAGGGAAGGGACTTTCTTGATGGGGCGATTGATGACGTCCTTGAATTGATCGGCGGTTGAGAGGATAAGCTCAATATCATCCGGCGAAAGTTGCTTGATGCCGAGAAGATGTTTAACGCTTAATTTTTTTTGCATGCTCAATCGTTTGTTAATAACCAGACATGATCTTCACCTTCATTTTCTTTCCACTCCACCATTACTTTTTCGGAAGCGATTGTATCCACTTTGCATCCGACATATTTTGCCTGAATGGGAAGATTGCGACTGAACCGGCGGTCAATCAGCACCAGCAATTCAACATCTTTCGGCCGTCCATACGCCATCATCGCATCCAAGCCCGCACGAATGGTGCGCCCCGTATACAATACATCATCGATGAGGATTACATTTTTATCTTCAATGATGAAATCGATATTGGTCTGATTCGGGATGAGATCCTTTTTCCTGAAATCATCACGGTAAAAAGTGACATCGAGTTCGCCGTAGAGGATTTTTTCCTTGTGAAGGATTTGCTGAAGTGTCTGCTGGATTCTTTTTGCCAATAAAATCCCCCTTGGCTGGAGGCCAATGATCACAGATTCTGAAAAATCGTCGTGTACTTCAATCAACTGATAACAAAGCCGATTGATCGTTATGGAAAATTGTTGCGGAGTGAGTATGAGTCTCGGAGCCATAGCTGCCTGAGCCAAAGATAAACAATCCTCGCTTTCATCCTATCCACACCTCTCGGTTTAAAAAGGATTTCGAGTTCATTATTTCAAACGTTCACCCGAAACAGGATCAACGCGGAGTGTATCCCTTTTTTGACGGCGCCCTTCAATCGGGAAATCGACAAATTCAACCCTATTGTCAAACACCCGTGGCCTATCGATTTTTTTAAAGGGTTGATTGGTTGTATTGAAAAGCGAATCGTATTTCCATTTTATTTTTCCGTCTTCCGTTGAGATTTTTGCAACTGTTCCGAGATAGGTCACATAAACATCTTGCCCGTCAAGCACGGGTATTCCAGGGTTGGGAACCAGAAAACGCAATTTCCATTCCGGTTTTTCCATTCCGGTTTTAAAAACGGCTGCATAACTTTTAACGCCTTCGTGATCCGTTTCCTGCCAACTTACCATCCATCCTTTTCCGGTTATGGGAATAATGAAAATCCTGTCGACCATGAATTCCGATTTCAAATCAAAAAGCAAAATGCGTTTTTTCCTCATCGTATCCGACAACTCAACTTTGCCCTTGTATGAACAGTAATAAAGGGAATCGCCACTTCTGGCAAATCCTTCATCATACGGAGTCCTGTTTCCCTTGATGATTTCAATTGCATCCGTCAATCCCATCTTGAAACTTTCTTTGGGATGGGCTTTCATGTGGGGAACGGCTTTCAGCGTATCGTATTTTACCTCTGTGAAATTGTTTCCACAGGAATAAAAAAGGATAGACAGAAATAGGGGAAAGTAAAATTTAGGCATTTTGAAATATTGACAAACAAAAATACGTCAGGTGAAGAGAATGGAATAATATTTCTTTCAGCGCTGATTCTTGTTGTGCATTTCCTGGGCCGATCGGTATTGCAGATATTGCTGCCGGATGGCGCAAGCCAATTCATAGTCCGTTGCGGATTTCAAATAGGATTCCGGAATGTGCAAATAAGCGATGAATTGGTCAAACTCACTTTCATCAAGATCAATCACCCCTGCCCTATTGTAGGTTCTGAAAAGATCTTTCAAGACTTCATTGATCTTGTCCTGATTTTCCATTACAGCCACTGCTTGTCTGGATTGCCCTTCACGACTGAAACGTTCATACATATATGTGATTGGACTTTCAACCGCATCCGTAATTCCAACTGTCTGGCGCGTTTGAACAACACCCAATCCTTCCCGCTCTTTTAAAATCGAGTTAAGGTCTTTTACGGGATAAATGGCGACTGGTCGGAGCACATTGGGTTTCATGTTCAATCCAACTGCAATGCTGTAAGTGGGTTTGGCAACGGAATCGCGGAAACAAATTCGTTTTACTTCGTATCCTCCGGCTGTGATGAGGAAAGTATCGGTTTGTATTCCGGTGATTGAGAATTGTCCACCTGCCGTTCCAGACTGTCCCGTTTCCGTTCGCTTATTCAGAATCAATGGTGCAGGAGAAGCATTGCTGTCATTCAGATCGAAAACATGGCCGCATACAGTAATGGTTGGGTCGGTTCCGGCAACAGCTGTTTGTGCCTTTGAAAAAGCAAAAAAGAAGCAGAAAAAAATTGTCGGGAAAACAGCTGATTTCACAAGAATAAAGGTAAGCCTTTCCCCCTGATAAATAATTCTCAAGTGCGCTTTTTAAGCCATTTGTAACGGAAAGCCCCGCGATTGTTCGATCCCGATTTTTTCCCATGGTTTTGATCTTTTCCACTGACACTTTGCGAAAACTTCGGATCCCATTTCACCCCGAATAAAAAAGCGGTATCGGAAATGCTGATCACATCCTTTTGTTCCGATGCAAACCGCATCCTGAAATCGGCATACCCTGAAAATTGGTTTCCGATTTTATGACTGAATCCTATACCCAGATTTCCTCCAACCCAATCCTGCTTGATCAATTTACCGATATACCAACTGCTGTTATCCGTCAAATCAGGTCCGACATAAGTCCCTTTCCAATTCAGATAAGTCAACCCGAATATCATTCTGCAAAGCAAATCACTTCCGCCTATTCCCATCTGGAAATTGCCGTTGACTTCCGTATTCCATGAATGAATGTCAGCCAATCCGGGACTTGAATTGTGATTGAAAAAATAAGTGTATTCGGTTGACCACGCGAACCACGGCTTGGTCCAATAATTCATGCTGAAATTCATTCCCGGTTTATATTGTCCTCGCACTTCCAACCGATTGTTGATGACAGAATAAGAAAATGCCGCTCCGGGTGAAATATGTTTTTTGAATTTTTTCGGGGCAGTCGAAATTCCCATTTGAGCTTCTTGTGCATGTTGAGCCAAGCTTATTGAAAAGCAAAAAACAACCAAGCAGAATATTCGCAGCTGATTTTTCATTCCCCCAAATTAAGAAGGAAAATGAAATGATGGATACCTTTTTTACCTACGGCGGTAAATTCGGGATAAGTGGGGAAAGTATTGCTTTGGAAATCGAATAGCCTATATTTGCGGCACACGCATCGCCCCAATGAAGATTTCCCGTTTTGTAATTTTCCCCTGTCTACTGTTCTCTTTCCAGGCATTTTCCCAACTTGTAATCGGTTGGAGTGGCGCATACATGAATCCGAAAGAATTGAATCGCGAAATTCATGTCTACGATAAATTGAATGGATCGGGATTGACCAAACAAATGCAGAATGTCCATTGGTGCCAGGGATTGGTTGTCGGATTGCAGAAGGGAAATGATGATTTTTTTGGCGAAATCACCTACAACCGAAAAACGTGTATCGTAGCATCACAATTCGATTCTGCGGGAATTGGAATGAAACGGCAGATGAAAGTGCAAAGCAATTCGTTCAATTTTGGAGTCGGTCGCAGAAGCAATGGTTTTGTTTATGGCGCTTCATTGGATTTTGGCAAGGACAAAGGCAAAGGGAGAAGAGGGCAATCCTCCGGAATAAAAAAGGAAAAATGGAATCGGCTTTGGACACAGGA
>CAYMZV010000305.1:0-5343 GCA_964394965.1 uncultured Chryseobacterium sp. | reverse complement strand
AGAAGGTGAATTCCAGGCAAAAACAAAAGCGGTGATCAAATTGCCGAAAGGTGAATTTTATCAACGCGTTGAAACTGCACGAGGAGAACTCGGTGTTTATATCGTGAGCGACGGAGCCGCTTCACCCTACAGGATAAAATACCGTTCACCCGGATTCTCCAATCTTTCCGCTCTCGCCCAAATGGCGAAAGGCGCAAAAATCGGAGACCTCGTTGCAATCATGGCCACAATTGATTTAGTAATTCCTGACATAGACAGATAATTTGTGAATTCAATTACACTGATAAGTTTTTCTGGACTCACCGGTCATATTCACAATTGGCTGGAAAAAGTGATGGCTGGAAGTCCGAGAATGGTCCTGCTTACCGAAATGGTATTGACAGGAATTTCGTTGTTGGTTTTTCTCGTGCTGTTGAGTTTTTTCCTCGGATACATGGAAAGAAAAGTTGCGGGATTCATGCAGCTCCGTCTCGGACCGAATCGTGTCGGACCGAAAGGTTCTTTGCAAATCATTGCCGACACCATCAAATTGCTTTTCAAGGAAGGCCTCACTCCTACCGCTTCCGATCATTTACTTTTCAATCTTGCCCCTTTCATTGTTGTTATCACTTCCATGCTGGCATGCGCACCACTCGCCTTCGCACGCGGTTTCCAGATTTGGGACCTGAACATTGGCGTTCTTTATGTTTCCTCCGTTTCGTCAATGGCGGTCATTGGAATCCTGATGGCGGGATGGTCGAGCTACAACAAATATTCCCTGCTCGGTGCCATGAGAAGCGGTGCACAAATCGTGAGCTATGAATTGTCAATCGGACTTTCACTCATTTCAATTGTCATTCTCGCACAAAGCCTGAAAATTTCCGATATCGTCATGAGTCAGGAAAATGGATGGTGGATTTTCAAGGGACATATTCCGGTAATTATTTCTTTCGTCATTTTCATTGTGGCGTCAACGGCGGAAATCAATCGCGCACCTTTCGATTTGACAGAAGCCGAACAGGAATTGACCGCAGGATTTCACACCGAATATTCAGGAATGAAATTCGCCATGTTCCTGCTATCCGAATACATCAATTTATTTATTGTCTCAGCAATTGCCGCCACACTTTTCCTCGGGGGATGGATGCCATTGCATTTCGGAACAGGCAACGGATTCAATCACATCATGGATTATATTCCCGGCGTAATCTGGTTTTTGGGAAAAACACTTTTCATCATTTTCATCATCATGTGGTTCCGGTGGACTTTCCCTCGACTAAGGATTGACCAGCTTTTGAATTTGGAGTGGAAATATTTACTTCCCATTTCTATGGTGAATGTTTTGCTCGTAACATTAATGGCGATAATGGGTTGGCATTTTTAAAAAACGGAAAATGGAAAAACAACCTGGATATTTTAAAACGATCTATTTGTCAATTCGCTCTTTGCTGAAAGGGATGAAGTTGACCGGATATTATTTTACACATCCGAAAGAAATTCTCACCGAACAATATCCCGACAATCGCAATACACTTACAATGGCTGACCGTTTCCGCGGTGAAGTGATCATGCCGCACGACGAACAAAATGAACACCGTTGCACCGGCTGTCAAGCCTGTGAAATTGCCTGTCCGAACGGCTCCATAAAAATCATTACCAAACAGGAAGTGAAAGAGGACGGGAAAAAGAAAAAGGCAATCGATACCTGGGTGTATCATCTGGATTTGTGTACCATGTGCAATCTGTGCATCGAGGCTTGTCCGACAGAAGCGATCAAGATGGGACATGGATTCGAGCACAGTGTGTTTGACAAATCACTATTGAAAAAAATTCTCAATGAGCCCGGCTCAAAACTAAAAGACGGAGTAGAATAAAGTGAGTGTATCTGTAATCATATTTTATCTGTTGTCCGCGATGATCATCGGTGGAGGAATCATGGCGGTGACCAGCCTGAAAATTTTCCGCGCTGCAATTTATCTGCTGTTCAGTCTGCTCGGCATTGCCGGAATTTATTTTTATCTCCATTACGAATTCATTGCGGCCGTACAGATCGTCGTTTATGTGGGAGGAATTGTAGTGCTGATCATTTTCTCCATTTTCCTCACGCATGAATCGGGCGGGGAAATGAAAGCTCCCGATTGGCGAAGGTCATTGTTTGCAGGTATCGCCACCATTTGCGGATTCGCACTTGTCTATTTGCTGATGAACAAACAGGTTTTCATTCCGTCATCCGACGAAGTGGTTGAACCGAGTGTAAATAACATCGGCACACAAATGCTCAGCACAACCGAACACGGATATCTTCTTCCATTCGAAGTCATCAGTATCTTGCTGCTCGCCTCAATGATTGGAGCGATTGTCATTGCCATAAAAATCAAACCGAAAGAATGAACGAAATCGGATTGCCGCATTATCTCGTTTTAAGTACAGCGTTGTTTTTCATCGGTACTTACGGATTTCTCACGCGCAGAAACATGGTGACGATGTTGATGTCGATTGAATTGATCCTGAACAGCGTGAACATCAATTTCATCGCCTTCAATAAATTCCTTTTCCCGGGAAAATTGGACGGACTGTTTTTCGTGATCATCGTTACCACAATTGCAGCTGCCGAAGCCGCCGATGACATCGCGATCATCATCAACCTCTATAGAAAATATAAATCCATCGACGTGGAAGATGCAAACTCCATGAGATTCTGATTATGCTGGACGCAAAAATCATAGCGCTGATTCCACTGATTCCCTTCGCGACTTTTTTCGTGACGGGATTGTTCGGAAGGAAATATCTGAAAAACTTTTCGGGAATCCTCGGAACGCTTTCCATCTTGATTTCAGCCACCATTTCATTGTTCGTTGCCTACGAATATTTTTTCGAAGTCGGAAAAGTGAATGGCGTTTTTGAAAAAATCGTTGCGCTGAAATATACGTGGCTGCAATTCTCCCCGAATGTTTCCATCGACATGGGAATCATCCTCGACCCGATTTCCGTGATGATGATTGTGGTGGTGACTTTCATTTCGCTGATGGTTCACGTTTACAGTATGGGCTACATGAAAGGCGAAGAACGTTATTCCACGTATTACGCTTTCCTTTCGCTCTTCACATTTTCCATGCTCGGGCTCGTTCTTGCCAGCAACATTTTCCAGATTTATATTTTCTGGGAATTGGTCGGCGTTTCCTCTTTCCTGCTGATCGGTTTTTATTACGACAAACCTTCCGCAGTGGCCGCTGCAAAAAAAGCATTCATCGTCACACGTTTTGCCGATCTCGGATTCCTCATCGGAATTTTGGTACTCGCCTTTTATTCCGGCACGCTTGATTTCGGTACGCTCATTACACGATTGACCACGCACACGGAATATTATTCGTCCATCACTGCTGCTTCTTTCATGGGCGTTTCCGCACTCACATGGGGACTTGTACTCGTGTTCATCGGTGGTGCAGGAAAATCAGCCATGTTCCCGTTGCACATTTGGTTGCCCGATGCAATGGAAGGTCCCACGCCCGTGTCTGCACTCATCCACGCAGCGACAATGGTGGTTGCCGGAGTTTATCTCGTTGCAAGATTGTTTCCCGTTTACGCCTTGTCGTGTTTGCCTGCTTTGGAAGTGGTAACGTATGTCGGGATTTTTTCATCACTCTTCGCAGCCATCATCGCGTGTACGCAAACGGACATCAAGCGTGTGCTCGCCTACTCGACCATGTCGCAAATCGGTTACATGATGTTTGCATTGGGCGTTTCAGGTTATGGCGGAGAACACGGCTTGGGCTACATGGCATCGATGTTCCATTTGTTTACCCATGCGATGTTCAAGGCGTTATTATTCCTCGGTGCCGGAGCCGTCATTCACTATGTACACAGCAATGAAATGAAAGACATGGGTGGATTGCGGAAATCAATGCCGATAACACATTTGACTTTTTTGATCGCATGTTTGGCAATTGCCGGAATTCCTCCGTTCGCCGGATTTTTCAGCAAGGAAGAAATTCTTTCCGCCGCTTGGCAAAACAATAAACTCGTTTTTGTGGTGGCGATTCTCACTGCTGCAATTACCGCTTTTTATATGTTCCGGCTTTACTTCTCGATTTTCTGGAACAAGCAAAAAATCGAATCGCATTCCGATCATCATGACGATCATTCACACAGTCACGGTGAAGGAACGATGACCATGTTGATTCCTTTGCTCATTCTCGCCGCTTGTGCAATCGGTGTCGGTTTTATCCCGTTCGGACATTTTGTAACGAGCGATGGAAAAAATCTCGAGACGGAATTCAATCCTGTTTTTTCTGCCGGTCCGGTTGCACTTGCCCTGTGTGGAATTTTTCTCGCCATGCTCCTTTACAAGAATGCAAGCAACAGGGCGAATGCCATTTCCGAAAAATTGTCTGGCATTTACAAGGCGGCTTATAAAAAATTCTACATCGATGAGATTTATCTTTTCATCACGAAGAAAATAATTTTCAATTTCGTCGGACGTCCCGCAGCATGGATTGACCGCAACATTGTTGATGGGTTCATGAACATGCTGAGTGTGGCAACGGAAAATTTCTCCGAAGCCATCCGTCCTTCGCAATCTGGAAAAGTACAGCAATACGCGATTTACTTCTTCACGGGAGTTCTCGGATTGGCCGTGGTACTCATTTATCTCTGGAAATAAAAAAAGTGACTCGATCATAAAATGAATCTTTCGCTCTTAATACTTATTCCGCTCCTAACCGCAATCGGTGTCTTGATTTGTAAAAATCTGACGCACGTGCGCTGGGTTGCATTTATCGGATCGCTTGTTCAACTCGGTCTTGGCGGATTTTTATTGAACGCTTTTTTTGTAGAAAAGGCTGCGGGAAATACATCACAAATGTTTTTTGAGTCGCGCCACACTTGGTACAGTGCGTTGAACATCGAGTATTACGTGGGCGTAGATGGGATTTCAATTGCGATGATTCTGCTTACGGCTTTTGTAGTGGCAGCCGGTGTTTTGATTTCATGGAAAATGCAAACGCTCACAAAAGAGTTTTTCTTCCTGCTGATGTTGCTGAGTGTTGGCGCCTACGGTTTTTTCATTTCGCTCGATTTGTTCACGATGTTCTTTTTCCTGGAAGTTGCGGTTATTCCAAAATTTTTGTTGATCGGAATCTGGGGAAGCGGAAAAAAAGAATACAGCGCGATGAAGCTTGCGTTGATGCTGATGGGTGGATCCGCATTGGTGCTTGTTGGAATTCTCGGTGTCTATTATAATTCCGACAATGGAATCGGTGGACATACATTTGACATTTTGAAAATCGCACATCAACACATTGCTCCCGGAGTCCAAACTTATTTGTTCCCGCTTCTGTTTGCCGGCTTCGGTGTATTAGATCGGAA
>CAYMZV010000304.1:0-5346 GCA_964394965.1 uncultured Chryseobacterium sp. | reverse complement strand
CCGATCTACGAAACATTAAAACCCTACATCGAACGCCTGCGCAAAGGGGAGCAATTCCTATTGTGGCCGACGGAGGTGAAATGGTTTGCAAAATCGGCCGGCACCACGAACGATAAAAGCAAATACATTCCCGTGACCGAAGAGTCGCTCAAGGGTTGCCATTATAAAGGCGGGAAAGACATGATCACTTTTTATTGCAACAATTATCCCGACCATCATCTCTTCACCGGAAAAAATCTTGCACTCGGCGGATCACATCACACCGATATTTTTGAAAATTACGAAACCTATACGGGTGATGTTTCCGCGATCATCATCCAGAATCTTCCTTGGCTGGCGGATTATTTCCGTTCACCGAAAGTTGAAATTGCACTGATCGGTGAATGGGAAGAGAAACTGGAAAAACTTTCCCGATCCACGATGAATGAGAATGTGGTGAGTCTCGCAGGTGTGCCTTCGTGGATGCTCGTGCTGCTGAAAAAAATATTGGACGTGAGCGGAAAAAAAACGATCAGGGAAGTTTGGCCGAACCTGGAAGTTTATTTTCACGGAGGTGTCAGTTATTCGCCGTATCGCCAACAGATGCGCGACATTATCGGCGAAGACATCCATTTGCTTGAACTGTACAATGCATCGGAAGGTTTTTTCGGAATGCAGGACCAACGCGATTCGGAGGAATTGCTGTTGATGCTTGACTATGGAATCTATTATGAATTTCTCCCAGAAGAGGAATGGATGAATGAGTCGGAAGGAAAAACATTGACTCTTGAAGAAGTTGAACTCGGGAAAAATTATGCATTGATCGTTTCAACCACCGGCGGATTGTGGCGTTACAATGTCGGTGACACGATTGAATTCACATCGCTTCTCCCCTACCGTTTCAAGATTTCCGGTCGCACAAAACATTTCCTCAACGCATTCGGTGAAGAGGTGATGATTGGAAATGCGGAAAAGGCATTGCAGATTGCCAGTGAAAAAACGAACGCGAAAATAAATGAATATACCGCCGCCCCCGTGTTCATGAATGCGGATGGCAAACAGGGTGCACACGAATGGGTGATCGAATTCGGGAAGGTCCCTGACGATTTGAATTATTTTTCCGAGTTGCTCGACAATGCGTTGAAAGCGACCAATTCCGATTACGAAGCGAAACGCTACCGGAATTTCATCCTGCAAAAACCCATTATACGGAGTGTGCCGGAAGGGACGTTTTACAACTGGATGAAATCAAAGGAGAAATTGGGTGGGCAACACAAGATTCCCCGCTTGTTGAACGACCGGAAATTCGTGGAAGAGATTTTGGCATTGGGTTTGTCCTGATAAAGTTGTTGAGTCGTTTCTCATTGGAACGGCAATTGCCCGATACCGATTTTTCAAACTAACTTTGTTTTGATGATTCGCCTGTTCACCATAATTGCATTTTTGATTCCCGCTTTTGCATTTTCCCCTGCGGACATGGTTCCTTCTTTTGTTGTGAAGACCGAAGCAGAAAAAATGACGACCGACAATATTGGAAATGTTTACCTCATCAAGGCGGAATCGATTCTGAAATATGATTCGAAAGGGATTCTGCAAAAAACATTCAGCAACAAAACATTCGGGGCAATCACTTCGGCCGATGCGACGAATGCCTTGCGGATTGTCTTGTTTTATAAGGATTTCAATCGCGTTGTCATTCTCGACAATACCATGAGCCAGAACGGCGATCCGATTCAACTCGATGCATTGGGTTATCCGCTGGCTTCGCTCGTCGGCTCTTCGCACGATAACGGACTCTGGATTTATGATCAGCAGAATTTTGAGTTGCTGCGTCTCAATAGGAATCTGGAAGTGGAACAGCGTACCGGAAATCTTTCCCAACTGCTGGGCATTGCACTTCAACCCAATTTCATCATGGAAAAAGACGACCGTCTCTTCCTGAATAATCCGGCAACAGGCATTCTCGTTTTCGACATTTACGGAACCTATTCCAAAACCATTCCGGTGAAAGACCTGAAAACATTTCAAGTCATAGAGGATAAAATCCTTTATTTCCAATCGCCAACCATTTCCATGTGGGATTTACCGACAGCGGAAATAAGTGCATTCGACGATCCACACGATACGGCTGCGGTGGATATGCGGATGGAGAAAAACGCCTTTTTCGTTTTGACGAAACAGCAATTGGAGATTTACAATAAACAGTAAAGCGGGAATTCACCAACCAAGAAACATTTTCTCGAAGCTGTCAATCGTGATTTGTCAGGTTGTCCAGAAATTCCGGCTGTCCATACCGAAACCTCAAGAACTCATTTTCACAGCGAGATCAACCAAACGATTGGAATATCCCATTTCATTATCATACCAACCCATCACTTTTACCATGTTTCCCACTATGGAAGTGAACTCCGCATCGTAAAGGCAAGAGTGTGGATTTCCGACACAATCCACTGATACGATCGGATCTTCGGTGTATTCGAGAATGCTTTTCAATTCCGATTCGGCCGCTTTTTTAAATGCTGCGTTGATCTCCTTTACGGAAGCGACTTTATTCAGGACACAGGTAATGTCGGTGAGCGAACCGTCGGGAACAGGAACACGGATTCCACAGCCACCCAATTTCCCCTCGAGATGCGGAAAAATTTTGGTGATTGCTTTTGCCGCTCCTGTTGAAGTTGGGATCATGGAAACAGCCGCCGCTCGCGCCCTGCGTAAATCGCTGTGAGGCGCGTCATGCAAGCGCTGGTCGCCCGTATAGGAATGCACGGTCGTGATGTAGCCATCCTCGATTCCCCAATTGTCATCGAGCACTTTTATCATGGGTGCGGCGCAATTCGTTGTGCAGGACGCATTGGAAATGATGAGATCGTCCTTTGACAAAAGGTGATCATTCACACCTATTACAATTGTTTTGATATCATTTCCCTTCGGGGGAGCAGACAGCAAAACCTTTTTTGCACCGGCCTTGAGATGCAGGTTTGCGCTCGCCGTATCGAGAAATTTACCGGTGGATTCAATCACAATGTCGGCACCGAATGTTCCCCATTTCAATTTGGCTGGATCTTTTTCGGCAGTCACCGGAATGCGTTTTCCATTGACGATTATGGCATTTTCCTCGGCGGAAACGGTTCCCGGAAAGCGGCGGTGAACGGAATCGTATTTCAACAAATGCGCCAGTGTATGACTGTCGGTCAAGTCATTTATTGCAACCACCTCAATGTCATTTCGCTCGAAAATCACTCTCAAACTCACTCGTCCTATTCGGCCGAATCCATTTATTGCAATTTTTACGGGTTTCATATTTTTTGATTTTAGGTAAATGTACGGTGAGAATCCATTGGGGGAACTGAATTTTTTCGTCAGATTTTTTCTTGATTTTCATTGGGGAAAAACGGATTTCCATTGGTAAAACACCCGCTTCAAAGTCCGAAAAGTCCGATTTCCCCTCTGAAACCGAATTTGCAAATTGTTAATAGCTTGTAGAAATTTTTTTTTTGCCAATGTATTGCCATTAGAGAATTAGTATTATCATTGGCAATAATTTAATTTAACCAATCACACAAAAATCATGGCAAAGAAAGTCGCTAAGAAAAAAGCAGCTCCTAAAAAAGCAGCTAAAAAGAAATCAGCTCGCAAACCCAATGCAGCGTTCATGAAACCACTTGCTCCGAGCGCAGCGCTCGCTGAAGTTATCGGAAGCAAAGCAATTCCACGTACTGAGATCGTTCGTCAGATCTGGAATTACATCAAGAAAAATGGTCTTCAGGACAAAAAGAATCGCAGAATGATCAATGCTGACGCGAAACTTAAAACAGTTTTCGGTGGCAAATCTCAAATTTCAATGTTTGAACTTGCTAAAGTTGTAAGCAAACACGTGAAATAAGTTCTGTCGTGATTTTTAAAAAAGGGACTTTCGGGTCCCTTTTTTTTTGCCCCATTTTACCAATGGGAATCACACCTGCCACAATTCCCATCGTAAAAACATTTGTCCACCGGATTGAAAAATATAAATTGAAAAAGGTAAATTGACAGTATGAATCTCGCCACATTTCTCGACGATCTTTTTGCCGACGGTAAAGTCACCGTTGCAGGAAAAATTGTGCCTTTTGCTGACGACGATTTGAAACAGGCCGAGAATATCCTTCGGAAATTCCACGCCAACCAAAAACTTGAAATGCCCTTCACCGCTCCAGAATTTTCATCCGAAGCGGCTTTGTGGAGTGCCGAATACTTTTACCGCTGCATCCAATTCGCCATGCTGCGCGATTTGCCTCCCGAGAAAATATTGGAAACATTGCTGCCTTTCATTGGAGAAATCAATGCCTCAACAATTTATTCCGTCGACCTGACTTTTCGCCATTTGCCCGATCTGCTCAATCTTGCAAAAGGATTGGCACCCGATGATGTGCTTGTGTTGCATATCAAAGAAGTCGCTTTGCAATGGCCATTTTCCTCGGTGGGAATGAAATTGACAGGGGAAATCGACATTGAAAAAATACTGGAACATCCGTCGCTGAAATATGATTACCTCGACAGGATCATTGGCGCACATGATTTGACCCGTGCAAATACCGGTCAACTGAGAGAATTGATTTCCGAAGCGCTAGGAAGCCATGCGGAAAAAATATGGCCCGATTTTAAACTGAAACCCCAATTGAATTGATTTATGGAAACCGTCATCAAAAAAGAATTTGAACAGATCGATGCGCTGAACAAAGTTCTTCAACACCTGAAAGAGACTTTTGTAGGCAAAGACGATATCATCGACCTGATGGGAATTTGTCTCGTGGGAAGGGAAAACCTTTTTATGCTCGGACCTCCGGGCACAGCGAAAAGTGCGATGGTGCGTGAGCTGGCAAAATTGCTCGAGGGGAAAACATTCGAATATCTCCTGACACGTTTCACCGAACCGAATGAACTTTTTGGTCCGTTCGACATCCGCAAATTGCGTGAAGGCGATCTCGTCACCAACACGGAAGGCATGTTGCCTGAAGCGTCACTTATCTTTCTCGATGAATTGTTGAATGCAAACAGCGCCATCCTGAACAGTTTGCTGATGGTGCTCAACGAAAAAATATTCAGGCGCGGAAGGGAAACACGCGATCTGCCTTCTCTCATGATCATCGGTGCGAGCAATCATTTGCCCGAAGATGAATCCTTGCAAGCGTTGTTTGACCGTTTTCTCATTCGTGTGCGTTGCGACAATGTTGACCCAAGCCATTTGAATGAAGTGCTGAATGCAGGTTGGGCGCTTGAACAAAAACAAAAATCGGGTCGTCCGAAAATTGACGAGAATGATATCCGTGCCATTCAAAAATTGACTTCCACAGTTGAATTGCAGAAAATCCGCCCGGCCTATATCGAGCT
>CAYMZV010000303.1:0-5365 GCA_964394965.1 uncultured Chryseobacterium sp. | reverse complement strand
TTTCAACCCTTGTTTAAAACAAAACATCCCCTGATTGCTCAGAGGATGTCTTGTCGAAATTAAGATTCGAATTACTTGTTTACGGTAGAGGCAAGTTCAGAACCGGCTTTGAACTTCGCAACTTTTTTTGCCTTGATTTGAATTGCTTTTCCGGTTTGTGGGTTACGTCCTGTACGAGCGGCACGTTTGCTAACAGAGAAAGTTCCGAATCCTACGAGAGAAACTTTATCACCTTTTTTCAGCGATTTGCTGATCGATTCGATTGTTGCGTCGAGAGCACGACCTGCATCAGCTTTGGAAACTTTGGCGGTGTTGGCGATGGATTCGATAAGTTCTGCTTTGTTCATGATAGTGGTTTTTAGTTTGTGTTTAATTGAGTACAAAACAAATATACTCTGAAACCCTTACCAGACAAGCGTTTCAGGGATAAATATTTTTCACCTGTTTATAAATTCCGGAATGGTGTTGATAACCGATCCGGATTTCCCATGTTCCACGCGGCTTTCAGGGGATCAACAATCTGGAAATCACTATCCACGGCATTTCCAGGATTATTGCTTTTTGATTCTTTAACATGAAAAATGAAATGGGAAATCCCGGGATGCGATTTTCGTCACAATGAATATGCTTCATCGATTTTATTCCCGCGCAAAAATTCAGCGACATTCATTTTTTTCTTTCCCGGAATCTGCAACTCCAGAATTTCAATCCAACCGTCATTGGTTGGGAAAAACAATTTCCCTTTTTTATTTTCTTCGGAAATGGAATCAACTCCGGGAATGAATTTCGCCTTGTAGATTTTCCATACTACCGATTCCTGATTTCCGCCCGGTGATTTTGGAATGAATTCCATCCACGCTGCGGGATAAGGACTCAATCCCCGAATGTGGTTGTGGATTTTTTCGCCCGACCATGACCAATTTATTTTGCAATCGTCACGGAAAATTTTCGGTGCAAAATTTATTCCTTCACCCGCGTTCAAAAAATCACTTTGCGGAATCTGCGGATAATTTTCATCTGCAATTGCGTTCACCGTTTTCAGAACCAGATCGGCACCAACGTGCATGAGCCTGTCGTGAATGTCTCCCGCACTTTCATCCTGACCGATTTCAATCTCTTCCCGGAAAATAATATTTCCCGTATCGATTTCATGTTGAAGGAAAAAAGTGGTGACACCGGTTTTCTTTTCCCCGTTCATGATTGCGCGATTGATGGGAGCGGCACCCCGGTATTGGGGCAGGAGAGAGCCATGCAAATTGAAAGTTCCCATTCGAGGAAGTTGCCAGACAATTTCAGGAAGCATCCGGAACGCAACGACAATCTGCAAATCGGGTTGGAACGATTTCAACTCTTCAATGAATTCCGGCGATTTCAGTTTTTCGGGTTGCAGCACGGTAATGTTTTTTTCCACCGCAAACTTTTTCACATCGCTCTCCTGGATTTTTTGTCCGCGCCCTGCGGGTTTGTCGGGAACAGTCACCACCGCAACAACATTGTATTTTTCCTCCACCAGTTTCCGCAAGGAAGCCACTGCGAATTCCGGTGTACCCATGAAAATGATGCGGAGCGTTTTTGGATTGACAGGCATGGGTTGAATTGGAAAGTTTGAAAGTTGAATCATAAACCTTTCAACTTTTCAACCTTCAAACTTTCGAACTGATTTTTATTTTTTCCTGATTCTGATATCGACAATGTGAACCGTTTGACCGGCCATGCAAACCGACAGGCGATCTTCAGGAACATACTTCACCCAAACGAGCAAACTGTCTTTCAGGAATACGGGAGGCAATTCATCCGTGTTGGGTTCGATTTTTTTTCCGCCAACCGTATCGAGTTGAACCATCCATTTGCATCCATCCAATTGCACGTCCGTCACAAACCCTTTCTGGTAACCGTTTTTTGCATAATCATAATTCGGATCAGCCTCATACGAGATGTTTTCTTTCACATCCTGTTTGAGATGATGGCAGGAAAAAATAATTGCCGAAGCGGCCAGGATGACAATGAGAAACGAATATTTTTTCATGGGTTATGATTTTAAAGCAAAATTAAACCATTTGGCCAAACTCCGATTTTTCGGATGGATGACTTTGGTTAGGTGCAATCCCGAATCGGTCATTCCACGTAAACAACCAATCCTTTCAGGTATTCACCTTCGGGATGGAAAATATTCACCGGATGATCGGGTGGCTGTGTCAAGTGATGCATCACACGCACATTCCTTTTTGCCACAATCGCCGCCGACATCACCGTATCGAAAAACAATCTGCGGTCCACAACTTGCGAACACGAAAAGGTAAACAGCATTCCACCCGGACGGATTTTCATCATCGCTTCGGCGTTCAATCTTTTGTAACCCATTACTGCATTGTGCTTCGAGGAAATGTGTTTCGCAAATGCGGGTGGATCCAAAATGATCATGTCATACGCATCGTCCTTGTCTTTCAAAAAATCAAAAGTATCCATTGCGAACGAAGTGTGATTCTTGATTCCGTTCAATTCAATATTCCTGTCGGTGAGCGCCATCGCTTTTTTGGAAGAGTCCACACTGTGCACTTCGCTTGCTCCGGCCAATCCGGCATAAACCGAAAACCCTCCGGTGTAACAAAATGTATTGCAGACTTTTTTTCCTGCGGCATATTTTGCAACCAGCGCACGATTGTCACGTTGATCCACGAAAAAACCTGTTTTCTGTCCGGTTTCCCAATCCACATAAAATTTATTCCCGTTTTCAATCACCTGGCCTTCACCTTGCGATTCACCGAGTATGTATGAGTTCGGAATCGTTGTGCCCTCATTGCGGTGCAACGCTTCATTGCTCTTGTCGTAAACCGCTTTCAATCGATCGCCCAAAACCTCTTTCAATGCAACTGCAATTTCATTCCGCTGCACATGAAAACCGATCGAGTGCGCCTGCAAAACGGCAACTCCATCATAATAATCAATGATCAGTCCGGGCATTCCATCACCTTCCGCATACACCAAACGGAAAACATTTGTATTCGGGTTTTCCGCTATGCCGATGTTTTTCCGGTATTGATAGGCCTTCCTGATTTTCTCTTTCCAGAAATTTGCATCGGGAGTGATTTGCTCGAATGAAAAAATCCGAATCGCAATCGATCCGTCCTGAATGTGTCCCGTCCCGAGATATTCCTCCTGATTGGAGAATACATCCACAATATCGCCTTCCTGAACCGGACCTTTTATTTTTTTTATTGCGCCGGAAAAAACCCAAGGATGAAAACGGCGCAAGGATTGGTCTTTTCCAGAGGAGAGAATTACTTTTGAACGTTCTATTGGCATGCCGCAAAGATAGTTCGGAGTTTGGAGTTTGGCGTTCGCCGAATGAAAATAATTGGGGCGTGCCCCTTCGGGTCAGGCTTTACGCTTCAAGTCCTCGCGGTTTTTTCACTGGAAAATATTTTTATTCCGGCTGTGGGCTTTCCGCTGCAATCCTTCACGCAAGAAAAAAAAATGCAACCCGCAATTTGAAATTGACAATGAAAATCACGGATGAAATCTCATTTGTTCAAATGCAAACCCGCTTGCGCTTTCTCCACACCATTGATCGCAATCGCAATCATGTGTTTCCCCGGATAGTGTTTTCTTGTTGTGAAATCCTTGAAGCGGTGTGTGCGTGTGAAAGAAGTGATTCCCGGAGGGAATTGCCTCGAGCTGAGTTGAAAAACCTTTGCCGAATGTTTGCCGTTGTTTTTCAGGAAGTGTACAATGTATTCAATCCGCAATTGTTGCGATTTTTTCGATTGGTTGTGCAAGTCAAATCCGAATGAAAGCGTATCACCGATACTGATTTTCGGATTCTGAATCCTGAATTTCTCAATCGTGGCGGGAATGTTTTGCTTGAATCCGAAAATGTTCAGGGCTTCGGGATTTCCCTGTTTCAATAAGGTTCGGCAGGCATGCTTCAATAATTTGTCTGTCGCTTCCGATTTCCCGATCCAATTCTTTGCAGTTTTCAAGATCAGTTTCGGATGGTCTTTGGCAATGTCATTCAGATTGTTTGCAACGCTTCTTCGCACATATTCACTCTTGTCATTTTTCAACAGGTCAAGGATTTCCAAAACGGTTTCCGGATTTTTCTTGAATTCATGAAGCGGTTTTGCCCAAGGCAATCGCGGACGGATTCCCTCACTGGCCAATCGGCGTACATGCTCATTGGAATGTTTCGCCCATTTTTTCACTTGACGCATGACCTTTTCCCGCTCGGCCGAAACCAAGGGACGGATTGCAAATTCTCCCGTGGTATATTGCGTGAGCATTTCCAAGGCATCCAGCGATGCATCGACATCGCAGGCTCCGAATTCTTCCACAAAATCGGGAAACACAAGAGCGGAAAGTCCACGGAAAGCGGGAGCGACGCGAAGAAGAATCCCGATTTGTTTCCGGTAATCATACGGAAGGAAATCGTGAATCGTTTTTGCAATGTGACGGATGCGCTGCTTCAATTCCTTTTCATCCCACGATTTGTCGATACAGCATTTTTGGAAATTGCCGCTGTCAAAATTCGAATCCGCCCTTTTCAAGGCTTTCGCAAGCAGGTTGACGAAATCGCTGTTCAACGCATTTTTCAACGGCTCCGGTTTTGTCGAAATGAATTTTCTTGATTCGGGCATGGAAATGATTTTGAATTCTAGATTTTGAATTTTGAATTGATGAGAAACCGGTAAGGCAACTTCGCATCTTCACCGGCATAATCCACACCGATTCTTGGTCCCGAAATGATTTCCTTTTCCGGAATTTTTATTCCCGTTTCCTCCACCCAAATCTTATCATCAAGAAGATTCATTCCGGAATATTTTACGTGAATGCCCAATGCCTGCGAAACGGTTCCAGGTCCGCCGGAAAAAGTTTTATCCACCTTGTTTTTCTTCCGCCGCTCCATCATCGTTTCAATTCCATCAACGGGTTGAATGGCACGAATCAGGATGGCATGTGGAATTCCTTTTTTATTGGTAACGATGTTGAAGAGATGGTGAATGCCGTAGCAGAGATAGACATAAACCGTTCCGCCTTCCTCGAACATTATTTTCGTGCGTTCCGTTTTTCTTCCTGCGTAGGCGTGCGAAGCCTTGTCGGTTTCACCTGCATAAGCTTCGGTTTCGGTAATGATTCCCGAAGTGAATTGTCCGTTGAAATCGGTACAGAGTTTTTTGCCCAGCAATTTTTTTGCGAGGGAAACAACGTTCTTGTCTTTGTAAAACGAAAGCGGAATTTTCTTTCCCATGCTCATTTCAGGCTTGGATCGGAAGTGTTCCCGATTTGACAACTCCCGCTCCCTATTTCATTCCGTAAAAATCCGGAAAGCGAAATTATTGTTTGGGCAAATCGGCGACTTCAACTTTTA
>CAYMZV010000302.1:0-5386 GCA_964394965.1 uncultured Chryseobacterium sp. | reverse complement strand
ATTTCGTCCGAAGGTAACGAATTGAAGGGTAGGAAAGGGGAGGAAATTTTGAACAATGGATCGTTTAAATCGTTAAAAACTCAATGATTACAATCATCTCAGGCACGAACAGGAATTTCAGCAAGACACTGGTTGTGGCACAAGCGTACAGTAAAATCCTGACGGGCTTAGGTGCTGAAAACCAGATTTTTTCATTGAACGATCTTCCTGCCGATATCGCTTCCACTTATTTGTCGGATCCGAAAGAGGAAAAATTCAACGTGCTTCTTGAAAAATACATTCGCCCGATTGAAAAATTTGTCGCGGTCGTTCCCGAATACCAAGGAACTTTTCCGGGAATTTTCAAATTGTTGCTCGATGGAATCCCGCCGAGATATTTCGACAATAAAAAAATCGCCTTGGTGGGAGTTGCGTCGGGTCGCGGGGGAAATTTGCGCGGCATGGATCATCTCACGGCAGCCTTCCATTATTTGAATATGCATGTGTTGCCCAATAAACTTCCCATTTCCAGAATCAGGGATTTGGTCAATGCGGAATTTCTATTATCGGATGAAGGAACACTTGCCGCACTGAAAAAGCAGGGCAAACAATTCTTGGAATATTGAAAAATAAATTTCAAAACAATGGACAAAGAACCTGCAGCTACAGCTTTTGAGAGTACCATGTCGGAAGGAATGAGCCATTTCCCATTGGCGATTTTCATCATCCTCATTTTGTCGGCAGGATTCATCGCCATCACTTTTTTGCAATCGGGTTTGGATAAGGTTTTCGATTACAAGGGAAATCTCGGTTGGATCGGTGAACAATTCTCGAAAACAATTTTGAAGAATACGATCCGGATTTTTCTTCCGGTAATCATGATCGGCGAATTGCTTGCAGGGGCGGTTTGCGCTTACGGGGTAATCGAATTGATTTGGAAAGGGCAAATCCTTCCGCTCATTCTTGGATTTTCACTCGCAGGAATTGTTTTGCTGCTGTTGTTGTTCGGACAGCGCGTTTCCAAACAATATGCAGGAGCGGTTTCGCTGACAGGATATTTCATGATCGTATTGGTCGGATTGTTCGCTGCCGCATTCATCGGCTAAAACAAATTTTCAACCTTCCAATTTCCCAACTTATTTCCCCAATCTCTCCAGTGCAATAGCCGCGTTGGTATAATTCGGATCGACTTTCAAGGCTGTCTTGTAATCGGCTTCCGCATTGGTAATGTCGCCCTTTTTCTCGAAGCAGAATCCCCGCCCATAATAGCCACGCGGTTCTTTCGGATTGTCTTCGATCGCTTCATTGAAATATTTCATTCCCTCATCCACAGCATTCAATTTCACCGCATGCAATATTCCCAAATTGTAATGTGCATCAAAATGATGCGGATTGATTTTCAATAATTCGGTATACGTTTCAATCGCACCGTTGTAATTGTTGATTTGCTGGTAATACATGCCGAGATCATACAGAGCTTCTTCGCTGCCCGGATTTATGTTCAAGGCATTCTGATAATAACTTTCCGCCACCGGAAGATTTTTGGAAGCCGTCAGTAAACCGAGTTGAATGTAAGCGTTGTAATAATCGGGATCCTGTTCAACAGCGGTTTGCATGCTGGAAATCGCCCTGGTGGTATCGTGTTCATCCTTGAACAGCATTCCTTTCATGAAATACGCCTGTGCATTGTGAATGTCCTTGTGCAAAGCGAGATCGAGGTATTTCATTTCATCCTCGTACTTCGTGAGATAATGATACAGTTGGGCGAGACGCAACAGGCAATCCACGTTATCGGGATTCACGGCAACAGCATGTTCCAGCAATTGTTTGGTGCGTGCAACTTTTCCGGTGAAAAAATTGATGTCGGCAGCGGCAATGAGATATTCCGCCTTGTTGCTGTCAATGGCTAGGATACGGTTCATGTCGGCGATTGACGCATCGTAATCCTTGTTCTTCATGTAAAGTTTCGAACGTTTCAAATACAAATCAAGATTGCCCGGATCTTTTCGGATCAAGTCATTCACCAGACCAATCGAATCCTGTGGAAGTACGGAATCCTTGACGGGTTTTCCTCCACCGTTATTTGAGCAGGAGGAGAAAGCGATCAGGAATGTTAACGCGATTGGGAAAATGATTTTATGGATAGTCATGGTCTTTAAAAAAAATCCCATCCCTTCTGAAATTCAGCATTGGGGACGGGGATGTAATCAAAGGTAATGAGGAAAAATTGATTATGAATCAGGAAGGAGTGCTGATTGTGATGTGGTTGATCTTTTCGGGTAACTGGTAAAAAAATCAGATTATTCCTTTACGGTTTTTCCTTTTTTGATGACGCCGTTTTTATTCCGCACTTCATAAAAATATATTCCCTGATTCAGTGTTTCTGTATTGATTGAAGTTGAATTGGTGAAAACCTGTTCGAATACTTTCCTTGATGCAACGTCGAATAAGGTTATTGTTGTCTCGTCTGTTGTTTGACCAATGGAATTGTCGGTTACCGTCAGTTGTGAATTGAATGGATTCGGAAACAGATTGATCGCAGATGATAGATCATTTTCAGTGATCTCCGTTGTGAAAGTGCTGTCGTATTGCAAGCTGACAATTGGAACAAAAATATTTGTGTTCACCGGAAAGGCATCCGACGCACTTTCCCAGGCACTGTTGATTTGCAAAAGATTTCGTGTTTCGGTATAGGGAAAAGAATTCGGTTGCCACATGAAACCGGAATTGTCAGAATTGGTTCCGCTGCAATAAAAACAGACCCGATACGATGTTCCCGAATTCAAAAGACAGGAAGCCGGGATATTGATTGTACCGTTGTTGATGTTGTAAACGGTTGTGTCGTGTGAAAACAGCAGCGCATTCGAGGAACTGCTGTAAATCCTTGCACCCACAAAAGCCATTCCATCGCCGCCCACGTAAAATCCGTGCAGCGACATTCCTGTAATCATCACATTGTTGGCGGAAACGACTGTAACATCAACACCTCTCGTTTCATTGAAACTTTGTGGAAAGCCCGTTATCGTACCTGTACCGCCTGAAGTGCAATCGATTTGCGCGAACAGGGGAGTGGAGAACAGCAGGATGAAGGAGAGTAATTTGCTTTTCATTGGATTTTTATTTCACGGTCATTTTTGTCCTTCGAACGTCATTTCCATTTTGGAGAATGATCATGTATTCGCCTTTTGCAATTCCGTCGATGTTCAATTGGTGTGAATTATTTCCTGCAACGGCAACATCTTTCTCTTTAGAAATTGTTCTTCCCAAAAGATCCACCACACTGATGGAATAATCACCTCCGTTTTCTGTTCGGAAAGAAATCGTGACATTCCCTTCAGCAGGATTCGGATAGAGCAATAAATCATTTCCGGTTGTATTTTCCATTGCGATGGAAGTGGCGACACAAGGTATAAATGAAACCGGATCCGATGCGATTCCATTGGCAACCACAACAAGCGAATAGGTTCCGGAAGGCAAGCCTGTCGGTAATGTGAATTTTGCCGAATCAATCAAAGCGCCTGTTTGCACGCCTGTGCGGTTCCAGTCGAACGTGCGTGCGTAATATACATTCGAACCCGAAGTCAGGCGCACGAGCGGATAGTTGGTTGCCATTTGCCAATCATCACCGTAAGCGGCACCTTCGGAAATCCCATTGAACAATGTTCCCGAAATCGTAAATGTGTCGCAAGGATTACCAACAACATTTGTGATGACGGGTTTTCCTGCTGCAAGCGGAGAGCCATTGGGTGAATAAACATAATAGCGCGCAGAATCCTGATTCGAAAAAAGAACTGTTCCATCTGGAAGGTCTAGCATGTTTGTATAATAACAGGGCTCGTTCAATGAAGTGCCTCCGCCTGGAGCGCTGATTGCCGTGAAAGAATTCGTGAGATAATCGAATTCATAGAATGTTGTCGGTGGGTCGAAAATATCGTTTGATGAAAAAGGCGCAGGCGAAACGGCACAGAGAATTTTTCCATTCACCATCATGGCAGCGGCAGCGTCGGGTGTTCCCTGTGAATTGGGAATGACAGGACCTGCCGACCATGAACCAGGATTGTTGTTTCCCGATGGTGTATAATAAGCTGTGTTGCCTGTAGAGCCAAGAAAGAAAACGCGACCATCCGGCAAAAGGAATCCGGCACCTGTTTCATATCCATAAGAATCATAAAGTTGAACCGGAACATTGCTGTCGGCAATCCATTGATTCAACGAAGGAATGTACCGTTCGGAATTTGTGGAGCCGATATCAACAAATAAAATGCTGTTGTCGGGAAGTTTCACCCAAGCGGATTCATCATGATTTCCAAGTGAAGTTCCGCCATGCGACCAAGTATTCGATGTCGGATTGAAAATGGCTGTACTGTCATAAGATCCGGTCAAAGTTGCTACAAGCAACCTTCCATCGGGTAAAGTTTCAGAATTGGCATCACCGAAATATTGTCCTGGTTGCACAGGAGCCATTGTCCAGACATCAGTAAGTGGATCATAAGTTTCACCTACGCCACCGCCTGTCCCATATTCCCCGCCTGCAACAAATACGCGCCCGTCTTCAAGAACTTGCGATGCAAAATAAAGTCGGGTGTCATGCATTGGTGCAATTGTACTCCATGTTCCGTTGACATAACTTCCATGGATATCGGGAGTAAGTTTATCCCACCCATTTCCATTTCCGTCATTGCCGCCGTGAATTGTTTTTGTTATTACGCTTCCATCGGAAAGCAAAAGCATGACGCCGCCATTGGTATCCGGAGCGAGTGTTGAAATGGGTGTCCAGGTTCCTTGCGCGTGATTTTGTAGATAAAAAAAACAGAAACTGAAAACCAACAAGGCGGGAAAACAATTTGAAAAATTTCCAGCTAATCCTTTTTGTATTTTTTTTGCCATGAAACGGGGTTTGATTTGAATCGTTTAAATATACTCAAAATGAACTTCGCGAACATTCACACTTTTGCTTGTGGGAATTTGGAAAAAAATAATCGGATACGGTTTTCTCGATAGCTGGATTGCTGGATCCGTCAATTGGTGCAAGACAAAACAATTGAACAAAAAAGGAGCCGGCATCCCTGCCGACTCCCATTACAAACAAAAACAAAACAATTAAAAGGGTGAATTAAGAATGATGAAATCAAAAACAGGAAACCATGGCAGGCAACTTAATTTATCATTCATCATTCTACAATTCATCATTCCATTTACGCTTCCACCATTTCCGTTACCGGAGGCACTGTGGAAAGCACTTCGCGAATTTGTTTTTCAATGCGCTCCTGCAATTCCGGATTGTCAATGAAAATCTGTTTCACTGCATCACGGCCTTGTCCGAGTTTTTGGTCTTCGTAGCTGAACCATGATCCGCTTTTCTTGATAATGTTGTGTTCAACACCGAGATCAATCACTTCTCCTAGAC
>CAYMZV010000301.1:0-5458 GCA_964394965.1 uncultured Chryseobacterium sp. | reverse complement strand
CACACAAAATGAAATCGATTTTTTCATTCCCATCCCTGCACCAATACATCAACAAGGTGCATGACGCGCATGTTCTTGTTTTGTTTCTTGATGTAACTGTCGAGATGAATGAGGCAGGACAAATCGGTTGAAATGATTATTTCCGCTCCAGCTTCTTCCGCCATTTTCAATTTCTGTTCCGCCATTCCGACTGCCACATTTTCGAATTTCGTGGAAAACATTCCGCCGAATCCACAGCACACTTCCGTGTTCTGCATTTCGCGCAATTCCAATCCGCGCACTTTCGAAAGCAGCACTCTTGGCTCGCGATGAATTCCATATTCGCGCAATCCGCTGCAGGAATCATGGAAGGTGGCGACGCCGTCGAGCTTTGCACCGAGATCGGTAATCTTTAGAATGTTGACGAGAAAATCGGAGAACTCGAAAAGGTTTTTCTGCACCTGGCGATTCTGATTGTGCAATGCGGAGTTGTGAAACATTTCCCCGTAATAATTCCTGACAAAACCCGAGCACGATGCGGAAGGTGAAACAATATAACGGTCGCTCGCAAATTCCTTGATGAACTTCTCGCCCACTTCCTTGCACGAATCAAAATATCCGGCATTGAAAGCGGGTTGTCCGCAACAGGTTTGTTCGTGATTGTAATTCACACCGCATCCGACACGTTCCAACACCTTGATCATGTTGAGCGCAGTCTCCGGATAGAGCTGGTCAACGAAACACGGAATGAATAAGTCAACTATCATATACTTGAAAAATTGTCGGTTTTCAGTTGTCGGTCGACAGCCAATGAAAACCGTTTTTTATTTTTCCTTTATTTTCGGAACCCTCAGCAGCAGGACAAACCCGACTGCAAAAATCCCGATGAGTGAAACAACAGCGTTGCGCATGTCGGCTGTCATTTGAGTGATGCTTGCAAAAAGTGCGGTACCGATTACAATTCCCAATTTTTCGCACACATCATAAAAACTGAAAAAGGAAGCATGGTCATTTGTTTCGGGAAGCATTTTGGAATAGGTGGAACGTGAAAGCGATTGTATTCCTCCCATCACCAAACCGACAACAGCGGCAAGAATGAAAAACTCGACGGCCGTTTGCACAAAATAGGCTCCGATGCAAACGCCAATCCAGATGAGTACGGCAACTTTGAGTGTCCGGATATTTCCCTGTGTTTTTGAAAGTGTGGAAAATAAATAGGCGCCGGCAACGGCAACGAACTGGATCACCAGAATGGTAATGATGAGTTGTCCCTGTTCCAATTTCAGCGTATTGCTTCCGAACAAGGTGGCCACCATCATTACGGTTTGGACTCCCATGCTGTAAATGAAAAATGCGGTAAGGTATTTTGTCAGGCGCGGAGTCTTTTTCATTTCCTTCCAAACCTTTGCGAGTTCCTGATAACCCTTGAAAAAATAATTCCCTTGCGGTTTTTTTCCATAAACATTATTCGGCAAATGATAGAATGTAATCTGTGCAAATGCAATCCACCACAATCCCACTCCTAAAAACCCAATCCGCGATGCTATTCCTGCAAAAGATTTTTTCGCCAGATCGAGTGCATCCGCACTTTTCAAATCGGGACTTGCCGCCATCAACGATTTCATTTTCGCATCAACGGCGAAAAACCATTCGGGCTTCATTACAAGAATCAGGTTCATGACGAGCAAAATGGAACTGCCGATATATCCCATTGCAAATCCACGCGCACTCACATGATCCTGTTTTTCATCGGAAGCGATTTCCGGCAAATACGCATTGTAAAAAACGATACTGCCGGCATAACCGATGCACGAAAGGATGATCAGCAAAATTCCCAGCCACAGCACATCCACGCCCGTAAAAAAATACATGAATGCACAGGAAAGCGAGCCGAGATAACAGAAGAATTGCATAAAGCGTTTTTTATTCCCGCTGAAATCCGCAATGCCCGAAAGCAAAGGGGCGATTGCCGCGATGATGAGATAGGCGAATGACAATGCATAAGTGAGCAACGCAGAATTCTCGAATCTGATACCGAGGAAATCCACAAAATTGGAATCGTTCGTTTTGGTAACGCTCAAATAATAAATCGGGAAAATGGTGGAAGTGATGACCAATGGGTAAACGGAATTCGCCCAATCGTAAAATGCCCATGCACGGACAACTTTCGGATCATCTTTTTTCAGCATGGTTCCAAATGTAGGGAGAGATTACGGTTACAGGGGAAATGTTGAAAAGTCGGAAAGAATGTTGATAGCACCCGAATGACTATAAAGAGGAAGATGAGGCTTTCCAATAAATTCATTTATCAATTAATACTGATTTTATCAGAACTTATTATTGAAATCTTATTATTTTGATTTACATTTCAAAAAAAAACCATCATGGCAAACATTACACCCCTACCGGGCACAGTCCAGCCTGCACCTTCCGGATTGAAAGGATTCGATACCGTTGCAACGATCAGTTCCACTCTGGCAATTCAATTCCTGAACAGCGGATATTCCTTTTGCATCCGTTATCTCTCATTGGGAAATGGACAAAGTTCATCCGATCTCTCCAATGCGGAAGCGACCAACATTCTCAATGCAGGTCTTGCGCTTTGTGCCGTTCAGCATGTATTCGATGCGGGTTGGGTTCCAACCCAAGCATTGGGTGCAACCAATGGAACAAATGCAGCATCCAATGCAAAGTCGATCGGTTTGCCGGCGGGAATGAATATTTGGTGTGACCTTGAAGGTGTTGCCAACGGTTCAACCGCACAATCCGTTATCGATTATTGCGATGCCTGGTATGCAGCCGTTAACAGTGCAGGATATGTTCCCGGACTTTATGTTGGAGCGGGATCGGTTCTCTCTTCACAGCAATTGTATCAGAATCTTTCCTTCCAGCATTACTGGAAATCACAAAGCGATGTTCCAGTTGTGGCTACACGCGGATACCAAATGGTGCAATTGCTTCCTCCGAGTGTGATGGTAAATGGAATTGGAATCGACATGGACACCACGCAGAATGACAATGAAGGTGGAACCGTGTTGTGGTTGAAAGTATAACCACTCCGAAGAATTTCTACAGGCAGATTATGTGACCGTGAAAAAACAGCACAACTCATTTTCTCACGGTTACATTTCCCGTGCGTTGTTTCTCGATCATTTCCCCTTGGGAATTTTCGACAAACGTGATCATGTATATATAAGTGCCCTCGGGCTGCCTTGAAATATCCCAATTCATCACTCCGCCTTTATACAACGAGTCGGTCTGATAAACCACAATTCCCCAACGGTCGTAAACGGTAGCCTTTACGTTTTGCAAATCACATTGCGTATAAACGCCGAACCCCTGCCCTTCCGTTGTAAGCGTATTGGGAATATAAATTTTGCACGAATCGGAAACAGGTGCAGCTTTTTTTTGTGCGTGTAAAATCACCGGCAACAAAAAACCAAAAACAAGTATGACAATTATTTTCCGCATCCAATAAATCTATGAAAAACAAAAAGGATTCCAACCTTTCAACTTTCCAACTCCCATTCAGAAAAAATTCTCATTGAATCCCACGAGATAAACTTTCTCCGTTGTTCTTGTCAAGGCAGTATACAACCACCGCAAAAATTCCGTGTTCACCATCTCATCCGTCAAGTATCCCTGCTCCACAAAAACCGCTTTCCATTGTCCACCCTGCGCCTTGTGACAAGTAACGGCATACGCGAATTTTATCTGCAAGGCATTGTACCACGGATCCTCTTTCATTTTTTTGTAGCGTCCGGCTTTCGACAGATCGGCATAATCGGCGGAAACCGATTCGTAAAAATTGCTTTGCTGTTCCTGCGTGAGTGCGGGCGCTTCCGTATACAGCGTGTCGAGCATAATCCGTGTGTCCAACTCTGGCTCATCGGGATAATCCAGCAATTTTATCGTCACATCGGCAAAACGCAATCCGTGTATTTCGTGATGCTTTCGGATGCGGATTATTTTCGCCGTGTCACCATTGGCAATGAATCCCACTTTTGATTCTTCAGGCAACGCGAAATAATTATTCTTCACGATCATGATGTGATCGCCATTCGAAATCTCATCTTCCTGCCCGCGGATGCGCACACGGATTTGCTGGTTGTAAATGTTCGCGCGTTTGTTCGACCGGCAAATGATGATCGTTTCATCCAAACCGTATTTCTGATAAGCGGATTCCAATTCATCAATGAGTTCATTGCCGACCACACGCTTGATGTCGGAATAATTTTCCAGTTCGAATTTCGGTGTAACATTTTTTCCCTCCGCAATTTCTATCCGCAATTTTGTAGCATTCAGCAAAACACCCGAATCGATTTCTTGCCGCACCACCTCGTTCAATTCCACACCCTGAATCGGAAAACCGAATGCCTGTTTCAGATAGGAAGGCGTCAACGCCGGACTTGTTGCCAAACCAACCGGTGGCAATTGCGCAATGTCACCGACAAATAAAAGTTGGCAACCGTCATTCTGATAAACGAAATAGAACAAATCTTCCAGCAGGGAATTCGGGTACAGGTTTTTGTCCGAACTCCCCTCACCGATCATCGACGCTTCATCCACAATGAACAGCGTATTGTGATGTGTGTTTGTTTGCATCGAAAAAAAACTCCCTTCCGAATTTCCCGACGCGCGATAGATTTTCTTGTGAATCGTCCACGCAATTTTCCCGGAATAACCGCTCAGCACTTTCGCCGCCCTTCCCGTTGGCGCCAACAAAACCGATTTCCGTTTCAATTTCGGCAACGCACGCACGAGCGCACTCACAAGCGTAGTCTTGCCGGTACCTGCATAACCGCGCAACACAAAAATGCGGTGCGGATCCTCATTCGTGAGAAACTTTTCCAATTCGTTAGCCGCCTCTCGCTGTTTCGAAGTGGGTTCGAACGGAAGCTGTTTCAAAATCTCATCGGAGAAATCCATGATCAAATGTAATGTACCGATGTGCCGATTTGCCCATGTGTCGATAAAAAAACTACCGATTGCAAATGGCCAATGACTATCGGTTTTTGGAACGGATCATTTTCTTTTTCCACAACCGAAACTGGTTGCCACGCTTGGCGATGATGACTTACTGCCGCTTCAGTTCTCAAGGCAAAAGTCAAAATACGTGAGGCTGATCGGTGAAGCATTTGCAGCCGGAATTATTTCGAAAGAAAAATTAGGTACACTTTCGTTCGAAGATGCAAAAACAGAATTAATGAAGATCAAAGGTATTGGCAATTGGACGGCTAACTATGCATTGATGAAAACGTTTCGCTACCCCAACGCTTTTCCGTTGGAAGACGCAGGCGTGCACAACGCAATTAAAAACCTGAAGGGCATGAAGAAAAAACCTTCGCTCGCGCAGGTGAAGCGAATTTTTAAAAACTACAAAGGGTGGGAAGCTTATGCAACGCTTTATCTCTGGAAGAGCTTGTGATTTTTCGAAGGGAGAGTTCGAAAGCCGGCATTGCAACTTTTCTCTAATTCG
>CAYMZV010000300.1:0-5463 GCA_964394965.1 uncultured Chryseobacterium sp. | reverse complement strand
GGTGTCGGCATCAAGTACCAAAAGGTGTTTCTGGAAAAACGGTTTCCAGTTTTCGGAATAATTTTCCGTCATCCATTCCGAAACATTCCCATCCATCCAGGAAATTCCCAATGCATCAACATGCCGCGAACCGTTATCCTGTCCCTGGTTTTTTCCTGAAGAAAGATCTGCCGGGCCGGTATGGAAATAACCATCGGCAATATAATCGCCGCGGAAATATTCATCTTTTGTAAAAAGGTTTTTCAGATAATCTTCCCGTTGATAAGGATCATGGTGACCCGAATAACTGAAACCGAGATTTGTTGTCCAATCCTCGGTGCTTTCATCGTGTGAATTGAATGCAATGTTTTTTTCGAACAGAAAAGATGTTGATGCAAGTTCCCACTCAATGTCCGACGGCAATGTGTATTCAATTTCATACGGAATATTTTCCGCGTCCAATTGCTGTTGGTGAAAATGTGTTTTCCAATCGAGAAAAGCCATCGCCTGATACCAACTCACGCCAACCACAGGATAATTGTCGTAAGCGGGATGCCAGAAATACATATTGGTCATCGGCTCATTGTAGGAAAAAGAGAAGTCGGTTACCCAAGAAAGGGTGTCGGGATAAATGTAAAGTGAATTTTTTCCCAACTGTTTTACCGCATCGGAATTCTTGTTGAAGAAAACATAATTGTAAACGTCACTGTAATCCTCCCTTGAAATCAGGGTTCTGTGAAGGAGATATTTTTTTCCCTTGACCGTTATTTCTTCCCCTCCCTTGTCGTTTGTTGCGTCAAGTGTATCAACCCGATAACTGCAAATGGGTTTATCTCCATATCCATTTGATGCACGCACCCAACTCACGAATTCACGGTACTCCTTATTTGTCACTTCGTATTTTCTGAAATAAAAAGGCTCCATGGCAATTTGAATTCCCTTTTCGGGAATCCTGTGCATGACAATTGATGTGTACGTTCTTTTTTCATTGTTCGAAACATAATTTTCCGTTTCCACACTCACTTCATTCGTATCAGCATATTCCAGTATCGCCCAAGGAAGATCCCAAATCCCAGTCAGCGTATGTTTGACATTCATTCCCTTTGCCGTTTCACCTGAAGAAATGGCGTCATGTGCGTATTCCCCAAAGTTGAAATATTGCAGATCATTCATTCCGCTTTTGAAAGGCGCTCCTGAATAATATGGACTTGAAAACGAAGCTTGTTTGCAAGTGAACATGACATTGGAATAATGAGAGGTATCCACCGTAAAATTCCCTTGTGCCGATTTGAAATTCTCGGGAGAGGCTTTCGCGGAAAAAACCGGTCCGGGAACATCCACCATATAAGTTCCCGAATACCAATCATTCTCAACCGGGATGTGGTCGTTCGGTGTGGTGTAATGTTCTTTCGCTTGCAGATTCTTTTTCTTGTCGATCGTGTCTGCAATCGGTAGGGAATCGATTGCAATCGTCGAGGGAAAATTCTGCGAAACGGAAATCGCATCCGTCGCCGTTGGATGATTGCCGGAAGTATCAGCAGGAATCGAGGTCGCAGGAGAAAAACCATTTCCATGATTTTGATTTTGTGAAACGACAGGATCTTTTTCCGCATTGATTCTGTAAATAGAAATTCCGGTTGCCAAAGCGAGCAGCAACAGAATTCCGCCCAGCCAAAATTTCCCCCAACGTGTCGGACCGCCAAAAGCCCGTTCCAGTTTCCGGATCATTGCGAGTTCGCGTACCGCATCGGGAGCCGTTTTTTCGGCGCTGCTGAAAATAAAATCTGCATTCATGTTCAATGTGTTTTGGGTGAATTCGTCGTCGCCGCCATCAAGCACGAATTGCCTGAGGAGATTATCCAATTCATTTTCTTCTATGTTTATCCGATCAAGGTTTTCCATCCTGATTTTTTTTATCCGCCGCAACTTTCGTGTCGCCGGATTTTTCCTGCAATTTTTCGTTCATCCTTTTTGCCAATGTTGTTTTCAATCGCTGGTAATAAACTTTCAACTGTTCTTCCGGACGGTTTACATATTTTGCAATCTCACTGTAAGGCATATCCTGGCTTCTCAACAAAAGGAGCATGCGTTCCCAATCCTCGAATTTTTCAAGCTCACTTTTCAGCAACAGCATTTTTTCGGAATGTATTTCTTCCGCATTTTCCTCAATGGCTGGCGAACTTTCCGGCGCTTCCTGATTTTCAACAACAAGATGCTCCTTCATTTTTTTCGTGTCGCGGTAATTTTGCCGCAAATAATTCATGAACACCTTAAAAATGAATGAACCATATTTTTTTTCCGAATCAAACGTGTACGATGAAGTGGACTCAAGCACTTTGTAAAGTGTTTTGTAAACGATGTCCCATGCTTCATCTTCCGTCAGTTTCCAATTGAATTGTGCATAACCGTGCAGTCTTTTTCCATACCGCCCGTATAAAAGCGCAATGCCCTCCTTTTTCTTTTGGGCAACAACTTTATAGGTTTCGGTTTGTTCCTGCTTCACAAATCGGGAGACTGGTTAAGGCGTTTTCAATATACAATCCAAACAGGTAACAGGAGGAAAAATTGTCAATTGGGCTCGCTCCGCTATTACTGCAAGCGGTCTCCGCTAGATCAGGAAAAATCATTTGAGCGAAGGTTCATTCCCGGGAAAACACAATCGCAAATCGGCAATCAACAAATCGAAAATCCGTTCATTTCTCTTTCACAAAAACATACGGCAGCCCATCCACTTCAGGATTCACATTGACCGTGACCGATTCCACTTTTCCATCCTTGATCACGAATGCCGCTTTATGGATTCCCCACATCGCGGAATTGAACGAGCAGAGAAATTGGTTGTTGCCCATGTATTCCAATTTCCCGAACAGCATGGGATGATGCTCGAATGTTGCCGCCAATTTTCCATCGGCCGTGTTGATCATCATTTTTCCATAAACGGAATTCGAATATGTTCCCGCAAAACCTTTTGCATCAACAGGCAATTTTATTTTCAACGCAACACTGTCGCGCCATGTCTTGATCTCCTTGTCATCGGCTTCTTTCCCTTTGGCGGAATAATATTCCGAAAGCTGCGCATAATTCTTGTAAGGCAAATTCAGGTAAGCGTCAATGACCTGTTTTCGCAAATCATCCATCAGCGAACAATTGTCGCTGTTCACCAAAACGGTGATGCCGAGATTCAGTTCGGGAACAAAACAAACCGTCGAGAGAAAACCATCCGCGCCGCCATCGTGATAAAAAAGTTGCTTGCCGAAATAATCGGAGGAAAACCAGCCGAGGCAGTACGTGGAAAAATGCGTTGCCGCATTCGTGCGGCTATCGATGATCGTTTGCGGTTTCCGTGTTTCTTTCAGGACGGAAAATGGCACAACCTGTTTTCCGGAATACCGTCCGCTGTCGAGCTGCATCAAAAGCCAATGTGACAAATCCTTCACACACGAATTGACAGAAGCCGCCGGTCCCAGATTGTCGATGTTGTCGTAAGGAATCGCAATTTCATTTTCCTCCCACCACGTGTGCGGCTTGCAGGCATTCTTGTCGGAAGAGATCGCAGCGTTCGTTGTGGACGTTCTTGTCATTTGGAGCGGATCGAAAAAATTCGCTTTCACAAATGCGTCCCACGATTGTCCGGTAACGATTGGAATGATTTCACCCGCAGTCAAAAAAGCCGCATTGCAATACCCGAAATGCGCACGGAATCCGTAAACGGGTTTGTCATTCGCCATCATTCCGATGATTTGTTTTCGTGAAAGGTTGGAATCCCAATTCAGGAAATCACCTTCGAAAGTCTGCAATCCGATGCGGTGGCAAAGCAAATCGCGCACCGTTATCTCATGCGTCGCGAGATTGTCATACAACCGGAAATCCGGCATGAACTTCCGAACCGAATCATCCAGCGAAAGTTTTTTCTGTTGTGCAAGGAAAGCAAGCGACGTTGCGGTAAACGCCTTCGAACACGAAGCGATCATGAACAGGGTGGAATCATTCACCGTCTGCGCCTTTCCGATTTCCGTTACGCCATACCCTTTCGACACAATCACCTTTCCGTCTTTCACAATCGCAATCGCCAGGCCGGGAAGCTTTTGCGCGGCCATTTCACGCACAATGTATTTGTCGAGGGAATCCGCTATGAATGCAGGTTGTGTTTGGGCACAACTGAAAAAAGGGGACAGGAAAAAAAGGGGCAGGAGGCAGACGATTGTTTTTTTCATGATTTTCAAATGTAGGATGGTATGAAACAATTATTTCTCATCGGTTACATGGATATAGATCGATTCGGAACATTCCGGACAATCCGGAGTTTTGAAAATCAGGCTATCCCCATTCAAATAAAAATCTTTCCAGATAACGTCTCTTACGGAATAATCTTTTTTCACCGGGAAATAATCCAGAATCAAACCGTTCCCGTTTCCTGTTATAATTCGAAAACTGTCTGTCAAAATGTTCTTTCCCTGTTCATGAAAGGAAAGCGTGTGATCGGAATTAAAAATATAATACTTCAGGTTCTGTTTTTTTTGTGTCGATTGGGACGGATTTTTCCCGGCGACCATTTTCCACTTTCCCTTCAATATTTTATCCGTCCGCCATTGCAGTTGAATCCCTTTCAGCTCATTTATTCTTTTTCGGATATTGAAAGCGGTGAATTTATTTTCACAGGCATTCGCCAGGGAATCATAATGGGCAATCAATAAAGTATCTGAATCGTTTCCCTTTTCTTTTTTTTGCCATTCGTCGGATGTGCCCAAGATTGTATTGTTCCAAAGCTCATTTTGTTTTTCCGCATCTTCCATCGTTTTCGCCATCTGTTCATGCAATTCTTTTTCTTCCGGAGTGATTGTATAAATGCTCAACCATTTTGCCGCTGCTGCAATAATTAAAAGACCACTGATAATCCATCCGCCATATTTTCGCAACCATTCCATTTGGGGAATTTACGAGGCATAATTTATAATGTACAATTTGAACCGATATTTTTTTACCGAAAAGCGGCAGGATACGGAAAGGAACGCGTTTTTCATGCCTTATAAAACAAGCCAATTAATCTGCGTTTTTGAGCCGGCGGTGATCATTGGCTTTTCAATGCCCACATAACCCATTCCGTAATAGTTCATTCTTTTTAATGAATTGATGACGGGAAATATGTTAAACCAATGTAAAAACTTATGCATTGCATGAATAGCGAAACATATTTCATTATTATTGCAATCCACTCAACAAACACAAAAATCCATGACACAAGACAAATTCATGGGCGCACGACGCCTGACCGCAGCAGAATCAAAAGGAGCCAATCTCGGAGCACTGGCACAACTCATTGGAACATGGGAAAACGCCCCGGCCCCAGCAGGACTTCTTTCTTCCGGTTGGAATGTAATCGCAGTGCCTGGCGCCACAACTCCCTTTGTGTTTGAAGTGATTCCCTACACCGAAAAACTGACGTTTTCCGCAGCTGTTGTCGAAGCGGGAAACAGGGGACCGTCT
>CAYMZV010000299.1:0-5478 GCA_964394965.1 uncultured Chryseobacterium sp. | reverse complement strand
TATTCGGCGGAGAATGTCAGGCAAAGCCTCACTTCCACCGGCAACACGTCGCAGAACCAAGGATATACTTTCGGCAGCGGTATCACTTACCGTCACCGATTTGCAAAACCGCAACGGACCATCACATTTGACTTCAATGGTTCCTACACTCCAAGGACAGGAAAGGGAACTTACAATTCACTCAATCAATATTCGAACGACACCACGCTGCTCGATCAACATTCCTCCTTGACATCAGGCGCCTATACGATTTCGCCTTCCGTTTCATGGACCGAACCCGCAGGGAAAAAAGGACAATTCCTTTTCAATTACAATCCATCGGTTACAATGAATCACATGGATAAACAAACGGATAATTTCAACCTGATCGGCAATGACTATTCGTTGCTCGACACTTCTCTCTCGAATAAATATCAAAATGTTTATGTTGCGCACAAAGGCGGAATCAATTACCGCTTGAACTATTCGGCAAAGGCAAGCTTGATTGTGGGTGCGGCCTATCAATATGCAACACTCACGGGTAACGAAACATTTCCATCCACATTGAAAGTCGAAAAAACATTCCAGGATGTTTTACCGACGGCGACATTCAACTACAAATTTTCTCAAGGAAAAAACCTGAAAATAATTTACCGCACCGCTACTGTCGCTCCAAGTGTCACACAGCTCCAGGATGTGGTGGACAATTCCAATCCGCTTCAACTGAAAACGGGAAATCCCTTGCTCAAGCAGGATTATGAACACACACTCATCGGGCATTACGGAAAAACCAATTTCGACAAGGCGACAGGATTCTTCGCTTTCTTTTATGCGACACTGACGAACAATTACATTGGAAATTCAACTTATATCGCAGGACACGACACAACGATCAATGGTGTTTTCCTGAATCGCGGATCACAGATTTCGAAACCTGTCAACCTGAGCGGATACAAAAGTGCAAGGGCTTTTTTCACTTACACGATGGTATTGACAAAAATAAAATGCAACCTCTCTTTCAATGGAATGCTTTCCTATTCCGGAACACCTTCGATGATCAATAATGCTTCCAATCTGGCAAACAATTACGGCATAGGACCCGGACTTACCTTGAGCAGCAACATCAGCGAAAAAGTTGATTTCACCCTTTCGTACAATGGAAGTTACAACATCGTGAAGAACTCGGTTCAGACACAATCGGACAACAATTATTTTTCTCACACCGCCTCCCTGCGATTCAATTGGATTTTCTACAAGGGATTTGTTTTCAATTCATCGCTCGATCAAACTTATTACACAGGTCTCGGTCAAGGTTACAACAGCAATTATTTATTGTGGAGCGCATACGTCGGTTATAAATTCCTGAAAGACCAATCGCTCGAGGCAAAAGTTTCCGCGTTCGACATTCTCAAACAAAATGCGAGTGTGACAAGAACCGTTTCCGATACTTACATTGAAGACAGCCGAACCAATGTGCTGCAACAGTATTTCATGTTTACACTTACTTACAACATCAAGAAATTCAAGACGCCTGCGGGACAGACACAAGCATCCTCCCCTTCTACTCCAGCCCCTGCACCAACGACAGACCAAAAACACCACGGCAAATAATTCGGATAGGATTGTCAAAAAAAATAATCCTAACTTTCTTGCTTATTCAGATCCCGCATGGAACGAAGATTATTCATCAAAACCGCCTGTACCTTTTGTGGATTAGCCGCGGCTGTCAGTCTTGCGGAAAGTTGCAAAAAGGAAAAAATCGATTTCACACTTGACCTTACCGATCCTGCCAATGCTCCGTTGCTCACGGCGGGAAACTATGTTTATTACCAAAGTAAAATAATCATCGTTTGTGTCACTCCGCATACTTCCTATCTCGCGCTTGCTTCCATCTGCACGCACAATGGCTGTACGGTTACCTATAACCACAACTGGAATAAATTTGTTTGCCCTTGTCACGGTGGACAGTACGATACAAACGGTGCAGTTACTGCAGGTCCGCCACCCAAACCCTTACAGAAATACAATGCATCTGTAAGTTCAAACATTCTCACCATCACTTCCTGAGCATCGTTGATTTTCGTCATGTGGATTTTGTGTTCGCAGGATTATTTTCAGGTACGGGAAATCGGAATGACTTTATTATCAACGAATGAATTTCCCTTTTGAAATGGCATCGGGAAAAAACTGTTTATGAAGGCGAATAAAAAAACATTTATAAAGTTCAAACGCTTTTGGAAAATTCTCGGCCCGGGTTTGATTACCGGCGCAAGCGATGACGATCCATCAGGCATAGCAACCTATTCGCAGGCAGGTGCCCAATACGGGCTTTCCACTTTATGGACGGCACTGATTACATTTCCATTGATGGCTGCCATTCAGGAAATGTGTGCGAGAATCGGAATGGTCACTTCCCATGGACTTACGGGAACATTGAAAAAAAATTATCCGAGATCGATTTTGTATTTGATGGTGCTTTTCAGTTTTCCTGCAATTGTACTGAACATCGGTGCCGACATTGCAGGAATGGGTGCTGCGGCAAATCTCATTTTCCCTTCCATCCATCCCATTTTTTTCAGTACGGCATTCACGGGTATGTTGTTGGTGGCGATCATTTACCTGCCTTATCAAAAAATCGCATCGACATTGAAATACCTGTGCGTGATTTTACTTGTTTATCTCGTCGTTCCATTTTTATCAAAGCAGAATTGGCCGCAAATCATCCAACACACCTTTATTCCAAACATCAGTTTCAACAAGGAGTTCATAAATATTCTTGTTGCCGTGCTCGGTACAACCATTTCTCCCTACCTGTTTTTCTGGCAAGCGACAATGGAAGTTGAAACCATAAAACACAAAAAGCGGATTTTGGTTGTGAATAAGAATTTGATTCACAAAATGAAACTCGATGTCGATTTCGGAATGCTGTTTTCAAACATTGTCATGTTTTTCATCATCCTCACTACGGGAACCGTTCTTTTCAATGCAGGCATATTCCACATCGATACGGTTGAACAGGCTGCAAAGGCATTGCAACCCCTGGCAGGCAATGCATCCTATTATCTCTTTGCAATCGGTGTAATCGGAACAGGTTTTTTGGCCATTCCCGTTTTAAGCGGTTCACTCTCCTACATCATTTCTGAAACTTTCGGATGGGAAGAAGGTCTCGACAAAAAATTCCACGAAGCCAAACCGTTTTATCTTGTCATTGCCGTTTCATTGATTATCGGACTTTTCATCAACTACCTCGGCATAAGCCCGATTCATGCGCTTATTTATTCCGCCATTCTATATGGAGTCACTTCACCTGTCATCATCGCGATTGTCTTGCATATTTCCAATAACAAAAATGTAATGGGAGAATTCACCAATGGAAAACGATCCAATGTTTTAGGCATGGCGACATTGGTGTTGATGACTGTGGCTGCGATGTTCCTGCTGTATTATCAATTTACTTAATTGGAGCCGATCGATCGCATTAACAAAATCCTAATTTGCTAGGGAATTTTTCCAAACCGTCAAGGGAAATTTCCATTTCAAATCCATCCTTTCTAAGCATTTTCTATATCCGAACTGCACATTCTTTCTGTATTTTTGCACCGCCAAGCCGCCCGGCATTGTCAGTATCTCCTATTTGTTATGACCCATTTCAATAAAGGTTTTTTCTTTTCCACTACATTTTCCGCTTTGCTTTTTTTCACTGCCTGTGGAGACAAAAAGGGAAAGGATGATTCAAAAAAAAACGATCAGGCTTCAACGCCAATCATCGAAGGTTATGTTGCCCAGCCACAACATGTGGAAAATGACATTGAAGTTTCAGGAACATTGATTCCCTCCGAACAGATAGAATTGATGCCTGAAATTTCCGGAAGGATCATTCAGCTCAATCTTCCCGAAGGTGGCCATGTTGCAAAAGGCACATTGCTCGCCAAACTTTTCGACAGCGATTTGCAAGCGCAACTTTCCAAACTTCAAGTGCAATTGAAAACGGCGCAAGCGACCGCAGACCGTCAAAAGGAATTATTGAAAGTGAATGGCATCAGTCAACAGGATTACGACCAAACGACTTTGCAGGTAAGTTCGATCGAGGCTGATATTGCGAATCTCAACGCCATGATCACCAAAACGGAAATACGTGCCCCATTCGAAGGAACAATCGGCTTGCGCAAAATAAGTGAAGGCGCTTTTGTAACTCCGGGAACTCCTCTCGCCACTTTCCGAGCCGATCAACAACTGAAAATCGATTTCAATGTTCCGGAAATGTATGCGTCACAAATAAAAAATGGAATGCCGCTTTCTTTTTCCGTTGATGGTGATTCAACCGTTTTCATTGCAACAGTCATTGCAACAGAAGAAGGTGTTGACGCAGGCGCACTTAATTTCAGTGTGCGCGGACTTGTGAAAGAACACAACCCGCATCTCATCCCGGGCGCATCTGCAAATGTGAAAATCGCATTGGGTTCCACCGACAATGCATTGCTCATTCCTACACGTTGCATCATTCCGCAGGCGCGCTTCAACAATATCATTGTTGCGCGAAAAGGAAAAGCCGCTTTTGTGAAAGTGCAAACCGGAGTCCGACGTCCGTTTGATATTGAAATCGTATCGGGGCTCAATGCGGGTGATACTGTAGTCACTACAGGAATCCAATTCATCCATCCGGGAAACACATTGAAATTCTCATCCGTAAAATAATTCCGATCGCTAACAGGAGAAAAACATGACACTGTCAGACATTGCTCTTCGTCGCCCTGTTGGTTCCATTGTGCTCAGCATAATGATCATTCTTTTCGGTGCTGTAGGATATTCTTTTCTCGGCGTCCGTGAGTATCCTGCCATTGATCCGCCAACCATTACGGTACGTACAACTTATGCCGGTGCGAATGCAGATATTGTTGAATCGCAAATCACCGAGCCGCTTGAAAAATCAATCAATGGGATTGAAGGGATAAAATCTGTCAGCTCCTCTTCGGCAATCGGATTGAGCAATATCACTGTGGAATTTGAAGTCGGTGCCGATCTCGAAAAATCCGCCAATGATGTACGCGATAAAGTTTCCCAAGCCGTAAAGACACTTCCACAGGATATCGATGCTCCTCCGACAGTGACGAAAGCGGATGCAAACAGTGATCCGATCATTTTCGTCAGCGTTCAAAGCAGTCAGATGACCGACATTGAATTGGGCAGTTATGTTGAAAATGTGATGCAGGAAAAATTGCAAACGATTCCCGGTGTCAGTCAGGTTACCTTATTTGGACAGCGTCGCCCTTCGATGCATCTGTGGATCAATCCGAAAAAATTGGCAGCGCATGGATTGACGATGCAGGATATCGGAGTGGCACTCACCAATGAGAATGTGGAATTGCCGGGCGGAAAAATTTCGGGCGATCAAACGGAATTGGCGATCAAGACTTACGGAAGGCTCACTACTGAAGATGATTTCAACAACATGATCCTTCAACAGACGAATGATCGGATTGTTCGTTTCAGTGATGTGGG
>CAYMZV010000298.1:0-5510 GCA_964394965.1 uncultured Chryseobacterium sp. | reverse complement strand
GTGCATGATCGTACGCAACGTGACCGTTTCCTTTTTCAGTTTTGCGATGATGTAAGAATCGCCTTTGTGTTTTTCCGCCTGAATCAAAAGTGAGTCGATCTCCGCGCGTTTCGCATCCAGCTCCGCATTCAATCCCTTGTCGCTCGTTTGCAATTGTGCATATTGGTCTTTCAGTTCTTTCAAATCACCCACCACATCGTTTTTCTGTTGCACCACCTGCTCGATGGTGATTTCGTGCGTTGCCACAATCGTTTTCAATTCCCTGTATTGCAAGGAAAGGAAAATGCAGAATCCTGCGAGCAGAAAAATGATCGTGAGATAAATCACGTGCAATTTCCGGTTGCTTTTTTCCTTTTGTTGCGGTGTTGCCTGATTGTCCATGACTGCTGATGCTATCTTTTATTCGAACTTTTACAATTTCAGGAATTCCGGATTTCAAAAAACCATTTTCCCTTTGAACGCTGAAATTTGCACTCTTTTTTCGCCGTTATTTGCTGCAAAATTACGCTTTTATGTCGACGACCGGATTGAAACAATATGCAGGGGATTTCGCTTCCCTCTTTTTCCCGAAGCTGTGTGTTGCCTGCAACGGTCATCTTATAAGAGGTGAAGATGCAATTTGTACCGCTTGCCTGCTCGAGTGTCCGCGCACGTTCGACGAACAGGATGTTGTTGATAACCCCGCCGCCCGCGTATTCTGGGGCAGAATCAAATTGGAGGCGGGTGTTGCCTGTTTTGTTTTCTCCAAAGGCGGAAAAGTCCAGGAACTGATTCATCATCTCAAGTACAACGGTCGCACCGATGCAGGTATTGCAATTGGAAAATCATTTGCAAATGATTTGAAACATTTAACGCCTTTTAACAGCGTCGATGCAGTCGTGCCGGTTCCCCTGCATCGCGATAAATTTCTCAAGCGCGGTTACAATCAGGCTGCAAGTTTCGGCCAAGGGATCGCATCCGTTCTGAACGTTCCGCTCTTTGAAAATGGAATGTTGCGCTTGAGCGCGAATGAAACACAAACGAAAAAAAACCGTGAGGAGCGTTGGGAAAATGTCGAGGATATTTTTGCCGTCAACAAAAAAACGAATCTCGCCGGAAAACATATTTTGCTTGTCGATGATGTCATCACCACGGGAGCCACCATCGAGGCGTGTGCCATCCCATTGCTTGAATTGGAAAATACGCGCGTGAGCGTAATTGCGCTGGCGAGTGCGCGGGATTAGGCATGATGCGTAACGAATAAAATCACCGTCCAACATTCATCGAATCATTGATCATTCTCCCGAGGTAAATTCCGATCTTTGAAAAATCCACCCATGTCAGAAAACCTGATCATTTCCGGAAATTCAAAAGAGGAACGTTACCGTTCGTTGATGCCCCAACTCGTTGCATTGACAGATGGTGAAACGGATTTCATTGCCAACCTCTCCAATATCATCGGCGCCCTCAGGCAGACATTCGGTTTTTTCTGGGTGGGCGTTTATCTCGTGAAAAAAAACCAATTGGTGCTCGGACCTTTCCAGGGACCGATTGCCTGCACGAGAATCAATTTCGGGAAAGGCGTTTGCGGAACGAGTTGGGAAAAAAAACAAGTAATGTTAATTCCCGATGTCGACCAATTCCCCGGGCACATTTCTTGCAGCAGCGATTCGAAATCCGAAATTGTTGTTCCTGTTGTAAATGAAAACGGCGAAGTCATTCTCGTCATCGATGTTGACAGCAATAAGCTGAATGATTTTGATGAAGCCGATCAGCGTTATCTCGAGGAAATTGCGGCATTGATTTCGCTGCTCTACAAAAAACGTGATGCGTAAACTGATTTCCTGTTGCATCCTTATTTCATTTCTCGCATCGTGCGCGCAGATTCTCACGCCCGGCGGCGGACCAAAAGATACAAAGCCTCCCAGGGTTCTGAAATATTCTCCCGACAGTGCCGCCACAAATTTCAAGGGAAAAAAAATTGTCATTCACTTCGACGAGTACGTTCAACTGACCGATCTCAACAACCAGCTCATCATTTCCCCTCCGATGAACGATGCACCCGATGTCAACATCCGTAAAAAGGATATTGTCATTGACCTGAAAGATTCGTTGCTTCCAAATACAACTTATACGATCAGCTTTGGAAATTCAATCCGCGACATTACCGAAAACAATATCCTCGATAATTTCCGTTACGTTTTTTCCACCGGTCCCGTTATCGACTCGTTGAAAATTTCCGGCAAGGTGTCAAGTGCCGCAACGCTCAATGGCGAAAAGGGAATCGATGTGATGCTGTATAGAACATTGGGCGATTCCGTTCCACTGAAACAGAAGCCCTACTACTTCACAAAAACAAGGGCGGATGGAACATTTCAGTTCACGAACCTGAAAGCGGGCACCTACAAACTGTTTGCGCTCGATGACAGGAATTCGGATTATCTCTACAACAATACCGAAGAAAGAATCGCTTTTGCGAACGATCCGATCGTACTCAATGCAAACATCGATACGTTGAACATGTATCTCTTCAGGGAGGATCCGAAAAAACAAAAGCTCTTGAAATCGACACAGACGGGATTGGGGCGATTTGAATTCGTCTATGCCTTGCCAATGAAAAATCCGAAAGTTTCCGTTGAGTCGTCCCTTCCTTCAAAAGCCGAAATGTATACGGAGAACAGCAGGAACGGCGACTCGATAAATGTATGGATCAATAATTTCACCGGCGATTCGATCACTTTTCAGATTGAGGATTCGCGTACCATTCTCGATACGGTCCGAATGGCAATGACGAAACCGAGCAACAAACATTCGAGGGGACAAGTGTTCACCGAGGATTCACGCAAACTGAAATTGGGTTGCAATACCAATCTCGGAAGTATTTTTGATCTCGGAAAACCATTGGTCATTGTCGCAAACAATCCGTTGAAAAGTTTCAATGCAAAGGATTTCATTCTCATGCGGGGAAAAGACACCTTGAAAACGGATATTTCACTTTCAGAAAACAAACGCTCGCTCAGCTTCAGTTATGTTTTCGAGGAAGACAGCAGTTATTCCCTCTTCGTAAAACCCGGTGCGGCGACGGATTGTTTCGGACAGAAAAACGACACGCTGAAATCAAAATTCAAGATCCAGGAGGCGAATTATTACGGAACGCTCTCCGTAAAATTAACCGGATTGCCGGCGGGAAATTACATTTTGAAATTGGTGAACGAAAAAGACGAGATCATCCGCGAACAGAAAATTTCCGATCAGCCTTCCGCAAAATTTGAAATGCTTTCCCCTGGGATATACCGGCTGAAATTGATTGCCGATGAAAACAAGAATGGAAGATGGGATTCCGGAAATTACATGCAGCACCGCCAACCGGAAAAAGTAATCTATTATGTGAATCCGGTGAAAATGCGCTCGGGCTGGGATATGGATGTGGAGTGGATTTTCAAATAGAAACCGATTTCACCAAGCCAATCACGCCAAACTGAATTCATCCGCATCCATTCCTGCAGGAAAACCTGTGCGGAATTCTTTCAGCAATTGATACGACAAGTTTTCCGAAATGATTTCTTCACGGCTGATCACTGCGTTTTTCAGCGATGCACCCTTGAAATCAAGGATTGCGGAATCGCCGGAATGAAAAATATTATTCCCGTCATTCCCGATCCTGTTCACACCAACCAAGTAGGAAATATTTTCAATGGCACGCGCCACCAATAGGGTTTTCCAAGCCAGCACACGACGCTCAGGCCAATTCGCAACGTAGACAAGCAAATCATAGTCGGCAACCAAATCGGTTTCCGTTTTTGTCCAGCGGTTTCTGCTCCAAGCGGGAAAACGCAAATCGTAACACACAAGCGGACAAACTTTCCAGCCATGCAAATCCACAATCAGTTTTTTTTCTCCGGGCGTATAGATTTTTTCTTCTCCCGCCATTCGGAAAAGATGGCGCTTGTCGTAATGCGAATAAGTTCCATCGGGACGCACCCATAACAAACGGTTGTAATAATTCCCCTTTTCGTTCACGATAAAACTTCCCGTTACAACCGACTTCAACGACGAAGCCTGCTTTTGCATCCATTCCAATGTCGGACCATCCGTTGGCTCCGCCAATTTTTTCGCATTCATGGTGAATCCGGTGGAAAACATTTCGGGCAACACCAATAAATCAACCGGAAAAGAAATCGCACGGATTTTTTCTCCGAACATGTGGAGATTTGCCTCTTTGTCTTCCCAAAAAAGTTGCGACTGAATCGCGGAAACGGAAATGTCACGGGGTATCATTTCATAAAGTTACGAAGGATTTTTCAGTCGCTTCCCCATCCATTTGAATAAGGCAATTCATGATTATCCATAGTGGAAGTACGAAAATGCATGGTCAAAAATCAGTATTTCTAATGTCAAACATTCAAAAGCGGCGTAACTTTACAAATATGAAACTGACGGAAAATTCTGTTACTGTTTTGGAAAGCCGTTACCTGTTGCGCAATGCGAATGGGGAATTGACGGAAACGCCCATAGAACTTTTTCACCGTGTGGCGAATGCGGTTGCGCGCGCAGAAAAAAGATTCGGTGGACAGGAAAAGGAAATGTCCGACAAATTTTTCCAGTTGCTTTTCTCCTTGAAATTCCTTCCCAATTCGCCTACACTCATGAATGCAGGCACCGAACGCCAGCAACTGAGCGCGTGTTTTGTCTTGCCGGTGGAAGATTCCCTCAACGGGATTTTTGATTCGCTGAAAAATGCGGCACTCATTCACCAGAGCGGTGGCGGAACCGGATTCAACTTTTCGAAAATCCGTCCACAAAATGATTTCCTTCCCGAAACGGGCGGAACCGCTTCCGGTCCGCTTTCATTCATTGAATTGTTTGACGCAGCAACCGAAAGAATCAAGCAAGGGGGAAAACGCCGCGGCGCAAACATGGGCATCCTGAATTGCGACCATCCCGATATTGAAACATTCATCACCTCGAAAAAAAATCCGGCGGCATTGCGGAATTTCAATATCTCCGTTGGTGTTACAAATTCTTTTTTGGAAGCGGTCGAAAAAAAGTCAATGTGGAAATTGATCCATCCGAAAACAGGAAAAACAGTCAGTGAAATTCCGGCGCGTGAATTATGGGATAAAATTGTCGATTGCGCTTGGGAAACCGGCGACCCCGGAATGATTTTCCTCGACCAGATTCAAAGTGCAAATCCAACCCCGAATCAAGGAGTGATTGACACGACGAATCCATGCGGAGAGGTGCCGTTGCTTCCGTATGAAGCCTGCAATCTGGGTTCGATCAACCTTTCCCAATTTGTAAGGGCGGACGAACAGAAAAGGGAAATCGATTATGACGAATTGCGTGAAACGATTTTTTATGCGGTTCGTTTTTTGGATAATGTGATTGAGGAAAACAATTACATACTTCCTGAAATTGCGCAAGTGGTGAAACACAACCGCAAAATCGGTTTGGGTGTAATGGGTTGGGCGGAAATGCTGATCCAACTTGGAATCCCTTATGCATCGGAAGTGGCGGTCGGTTTGGCGATC
>CAYMZV010000297.1:0-5517 GCA_964394965.1 uncultured Chryseobacterium sp. | reverse complement strand
GGAAAGCCCGACCCCGAAGGGGGCACGCCCAACAAATTTTATTTTTCACTCCAATTCTTCGGAGTAAATTAGCGTCATGCAAAAATCACCCGTTAAATTATTTTTCCCAATAATTTTTCTCTCTTCCACATTTCTTTTTTCGCAAACTGACAAGAGAAAAGTTTTTACGACGACTCCAACGTACGACGAAATCATTTCCACTTACACGAATCTTGTGAAGGGAAGCAAGATTGCACAACTTAGGATTTGTGGAACGACTGACATTGGAAAACCGCTTCACCTGCTTGTGATTTCGAAAGACGGGAAATTTGATGCGGCGGCAAATTCTTCAAAGACAAAAATTTTCATCAACAACGGAATTCACCCCGGTGAACCCGATGGCATTGATGCGTGCATTGAATTGACAAAAACTTTCTTGTCGCATCCGGAATCGCTTCCCGACAATGTTGTGATTTGCATCATTCCCGTTTACAATGTGGATGGATGCCTGAATCGCAGTGCAACAAGTCGCGTGAACCAAAATGGTCCGGAAGAATATGGATTCCGTGGCAATTCGAAAAACCTGGATCTCAACCGCGATTTCATCAAGTGCGATGCGCTGAATACAATTTCATTGGAGAAAGTGATTCAACTCTGGAAGCCCGATATTTTCATTGACACACATGTTTCCGATGGCGCGGATTACCAATATGTGATGACGTTGATTGCAACGCAACGAAGCAAACTCAATCCGATTGTTTCCGATTACATGGACAAACAAATGGTTCCCGCACTTTATTCCGCGATGAAAGAAAAAAAATATGAAATGTGTCCGTATGTGGAAACGCACGGCGAAACTCCCGATTCCGGAATAGAAGGTTTTTTGGAAACGCCACGATTCTCCACCGGTTACACTTCGCTTTTCAATTGCATCAGCTTCGTAACGGAAACGCACATGTGGAAGCCCTACAACGATCGTGTGTGGGCGACTTACGAATTTCTTTTTGCGACAATAAATTATGCATCGAAAAATGATGGGGCGATCAAAAAAATCCATCGCGATGCGGATCAAAATGTTTCCACGCAAAAAACCTTTTCACTGAATTGGGTTTTGGATACTGCACAATTTGACTGGATCAATTTCAAGGGTTTTGAGGCGAAGCACAAGTTGTCGGAAATTTCGGGACAGCAGCGTTTGTATTACGACCGAAATGCGCCGTATGAAAAACAGATAAAATTCTTCAATACGTATACACCCGTTACACAAGTGGATGCACCTGCGTTATACATTCTCCCGCAAGCGTATGCGAAAGTTGTGGAGCGTTTGCAATGGAATGGCGTGGAAATGAAACAGCTCAAAAAAGACACTGCATTGAATGTTGAAGTGTATTACATCACCGATTGCAATTCGCCGAAAAATCCGTACGAGTCACATTTTCTGCATACCGGAACAAAAGTTTCGCGCGACACACAACTCATTCACTATTACAAGGGGGATTATGTGATTCGAACCAATCAGGTTTGCAACCGGTATATTGTGGAGACACTGGAACCGGAAGGCGGAGACAGTTTTTTTGCGTGGAATTTTTTCGATGGAATCCTGCAGCAGAAAGAATGGTTCAGCGATTATATTTTTGAAGACAAGGCCGATTCACTCCTGAAAAGCAATCCGCAATTGAAAGCGCAACTCGTTGCCAAGCAGAAATCCGATTCCACTTTCGCTTCCGATCATTGGGCGCAACTGAGTTTTGTTTACCAGCATTCTCCCTACATGGAAAAAACGTACAGGCGTTATCCGGTTGCGAAATTGGATCGGTTTGCAAAATTGCCTCTTGAATAGGATTGAAAATTTTGAAAATTGAAAAATTGAAAAGTTCTTCATCGAGATAATTATTTTTACTTCAAACCTTCCAACAATTTTCATGAAGAGATACAACATCAGGGTTTACGCAATCATCATTCACGGAGGGAAAATTCTTGTTACCGACGAATTCCGTAATGGGATGAGCATGACAAAGTTTCCCGGCGGCGGGCATGAGTGGGGGGAAGGATTGATTGAAACATTGAACCGGGAATGTGTGGAGGAATTGAATCAGGAAATAATATCAGCGGAACATTTTTATACGACGGATTTTTTTGTCGCGTCTGCATTCAGAAACGAGGATCAGTTGATTGCGGTTTATTACAAAACGGTTTTGCCGTTTCCGGAAAAAATAAAAATCACGGAAAAGGAATTTGATTTTGAAGAAAGGAAAGACGGGGCGCAGATTTTCAGATGGATTGAATTGGAAAAATTGTCACAGGAACAGTTTACATTTCCCATTGACAAAAAAGTGGTGGAACTCTTGATGAAGTGAAGTGGGACGAATTACAAAACGGTACGGATTACGAATAGTGATGAAAAAGGGAAAGGCGAACCATTTTCTGATTCGCCTTTCCCTTTGAAAATCATTTCGTCGGACCTAACGAAGCATTAATAGGAATTCTTGTCGTGATGTCCGGTTGCGAAAACGCGTGAGATGTTGAATCCGAGACGGAATCCCAACTTCATCCAATTGCTGGTTGTGTAAGGGATGTATTGCGCCTCGTTCATTCCGAACTGGTTGGTGAAATGCATTTGGAAAACGTGACCGCCTGTTTCCAGATCGATTCCGATTCCGAGTGGATCGTAAAAGGTTTTTTGCGTTTCAGGATTGGTATATTGATTCAGGCGATGTGCATACTCGATGGTCAATGCAACTCTCGATTTCAATTTGTAACGTGCGGAAAATCCAACCGCCATGATATCATTCTTGTCCGTTACGTGGTCGACAATATTGTAGTGAATCCAAAAACCGTTTATTTCAATGGATAATTTGTCAGTGAATTTCCTCGCAATGATCAGGCAGTTGGAATAGGAAATCCTGTCAACGGGATAATGGTATTTATCTACACCGGTCACCGCCTTGTTCGGATCATGGATGAAAGTATAATTCAAGCTGCTTTGGACGGTAAGTGAAACGGGCATGTGGTTATCCGTTGTCTGACGGAGAATTCTCGCTTTCACGGACGCATCCGCCAATTTATCGACAGACGTTCTGCCAACTCCCACCATCAACCAATCCTTGATGCCGTAGTCAAGCGACAAACGGATGCAAGCCCCGCCATCCAATCCAAAAGCGTTGTAAGCGGGATTGCCGGACTGGTCATTGAATTCACCGAAACGGTGAGCAATGCGAAAATCCAATCCATGAACGCCTACAGTTTCATTGGTGGGAAAATTGATTACACGCGTTGCCTTGAAAGTGGCGGAAACAATTTCATGTTTGGGTGCATTCAATGCATTCAGGCTGTCCATCATGTGTTGCATGTCATCCACTTGGGAAAATAAATGCAATCCGGAAAACAGGATCAGGAGAGAAAGGAATTTTTTCATTTTATTTTTTTAGGGGAATTAATTGTTGGGAGCTCCGTTGGCAATCCAGGAATCGAATTGTTTCATGTAACAACTGTCGAGTACAAAACTCGGCGGCATTTGATGGGCTCCATGCAGATTGTGGATGTCGTTGTAAAGGCTTCCTGCCTGCACTTGCGTGAAAATCGCCTGATAACTGTCGAGGTGATAACCGCTGGAAGGATTGGTTCCCTGATGGCAAGAATAGCAATAGTTATTCACGATATAGAGAATGTGTGTCGAATATTTTACGGGATGGGTTGTATCGCATGGCGTAAACAATCCGACACCCGGATTCAATTCATCGGTTTTATCGTAATAACATCCTGCCATCACAAGAGAACATACGGCAAATAGGAAAATGAGGTTTTTCATAATCAGTTGTTTTTTGCGCCTTGGGCAATCCAAATGAAAATCAATTTTATTTGTCGGTCGGTTAGGGGGGCATTCGGAGCAACTGGCATCATGTCTTCTCCGGAAGTTGCGGTAATGGAAGTGTAAAGCCTGCTCTGTTTCGGTTTGCCCGGAGTGACACGTCTCAATACTGTTTCGTAATTATAGAGCGGGTCGGCATCTCCATTTCCTGTGCTGTCATGGCATCCGGCTTTACCGCAACTGGAAAGAATGATGGGGGAAATGTCTGTTGCGTAACTTACCTGTTGGGAGGGAAGGATCGGATTGTGACTGCACGAATAAAAAACCACAAAGGGAAACGAGATCAATAGAAAAATGAGGGCTTTTTTCATCATGAATAATTTTGGTTAAAGGTAATGATGTATTTATTATGAATAAAGTTGCCTGTCGGAAGAATTGCTGATGGAAATCATTCGTCGGGACGGAGGAAATAATAACGGACAGTAAAGGACGCGACCCAAATGAAAATATTCGCATCCACCCTCGAAATGACAGGCGTGAGATCCCAAGTCGAGTTTATTTCCATTTCCGTTTTTCCTGAAAAATTTTTCCCCGCTGCAATTGTTATTCCATAAGTCAAGGTGGAAAGTTCGGTCGGCTCGATGATGATTGCGCCGGGAGGAAGTGTGAAACTCGAACTGTTGTTGTGATAATATCCTTTCAACGGTTTGCAAATCGATCCGCCTGCTGCGAAATAGAATCCATTTTTGTTTTGGCATCTTGCAAGTATGTCGGAATAAATGCACCTGAATCGATCATGGATATGGAGATAATAAGGCGTTTTGCTTGATGCGAAATAATAAGCTTCGGAAGAACCCCTTTCCTCATAACCGCATTGGAAAAACAAATGAAAGATTCCCACGTGATAAGGTTGAACGGCAACACCGAATCCGGCGGTATAGGCAAGGTCGGTCGACTGTGGTTTCTGTTGTGGCGCTAACGGATCGTGAAAACTGAGTCTGGAAAAATCGGCCCTTGCGGCTGCAGCCAATAAAATCTTGTCGGCATCTTGGCAATGAAGCATTGCGCAGGAAAACACGAATGAAAAAAGTGCAATGGATTTTTTCATGATACACGCATGCGTGTGAAGAGACAGGCGAGCGTCACTTTCCACATGTAATAAATTGCACGGATGGAATTGATGGAAGAAACCCCACCTTGCCTTTCCCTCATTTGAACCTGAACCTCTCCCACTGCCAATTCATTTCTCGCATACAAGACAATCGCTTCGGGTTCGGGATATTCATCGGGATAATATTCAATGACAACCGCCAACGCTTTTCTGTTGAGCAACCTGAATCCCGAGGTCGTATCGCGAATGGAAAATCCGGTAAGCATTTTATTCAAGCGTGAAAAATAATTTATTCCCGCACGTCGCATGGACGAAGATTGAAATCCCTCCTTGGTTAAAAACCGCGAACCGATGGTGACATCCCATTTTTTTTCTACAGCCGCAGAAATGATTTTTGGAATTTCCGAAGCGGGATGCTGTCCGTCGCCATCCACTTGAATTGCGAAATCAAAATCATTTTCGAATGCGAATTTGAATCCGGTTTGCACTGCGCCGCCAATACCGAGATTGACAGGAAGATGCAATGCAACGCAAGAAAGATGATCGATTATTTTTCCCGTATCATCCGTTGAACAGTCATTGACAACAACAACCGTCATTTCCAATTCATTCAATGCGG
>CAYMZV010000296.1:0-5526 GCA_964394965.1 uncultured Chryseobacterium sp. | reverse complement strand
ATTATTTTTACTCGTCATCAATGTCGTCATCATTAAAATAGCAGACTATTATGTCGACGGATTCAATGTGTATGGATTTTGGTCGGCCTTGATTTTCAGTATTGTGCTCACCATCATCAATAGTCTTTTCGGCGGACAGCAAAAAAACAATGACCAAAGAAATTGAAAAACGAAAATTATTCCGCATAATAAATATCCACGAAACAATTCGCCGTCCCTCATCCGTAAATCCGTACAATCAGCAATCCATCCCCTCATCCGTAAATCCGTACAATCTGTAATCCTTTCCCTTTTATGAATTGGTCCACCTTATTCAGTGAAGCAAGAATCGGCGATAAAAATCCCCAACGCGTCTCTTCTCCCGATCGCACAAATTTCGAACGCGATTTTGACCGTGTTGTTTTCTCTTCCGCATTCCGTCGTTTGCAGGACAAGACACAAGTGATTCCACTTCCCGAAAGCGATTTTGTGCATTCGCGATTGACACATTCACTTGAAGTTTCGTGTGTTGCGCGTTCACTCGGAAAAATTGTCGGCAAACAAATCATTGACCGTTACAAACTTCCCGACCTGCACGCTTCCGATTTTGGTGCCGTATGTGCGACCGCTGCACTCGCGCACGACATCGGCAATCCGCCATTCGGCCATTCGGGGGAATCCTCCATCAGCGATTATTTCTCCAATGGAAAAGGATTGGAATTCCGCGACGCCATCAACGATGAGAACAAATGGGCGGACTTGACCAACTTCGAAGGGAATGCAAATGGATTCAAGTTGCTCACGAATTACAATGAAGCTTCGGGTGGAAATATCAACCTGACTTATACCACACTCGCTGCGTTTACAAAATATCCGACGCGTTCAAATAAATTGGCCGAACACCAGGAATTGTTCAAGGGAAAAGTTTCTCAAAAGAAATACGGTTATTTCCAAAGTGAATCGGAAATTTTCCAGAAGCTTTTTTCCCATCTCGAAATCGATTCACTCACCGATTATGCTTTTCTGCGTCATCCCCTCGCCTATCTCGTCGAAGCGGCCGATGACATTTGTTACCGCATCATCGATTTTGAAGATGGAATACGAATCGGGTTGATCGATTTTAAAACCGGAGAGGATTTGCTGAAAGAGGTTGTCGCAAAAGATTTTGACGCGGCACGTTACAACAACATCACCGACCATCACGAAAAAATCGCGTACCTGCGTGCAAAAGCCATCAATACGCTGATCAATTCCTCAACGAAAATCTTTCTCGATCTGGAAAACAAAATCCTGACAGGAAAATTCGATGAATCGCTTGTCGACATGCTCGATAAATCCATTGCCGATCCGCTGAACAAAATACTTTCCATCTCGCGCGAAAATGTTTACCGCAGCAAAACCGTTTTACAGATCGAAGCCGCCGGATTCAATGTTGTTGCCGAATTGCTGCACGTATTCATTACGGCTGTCAACGATTACCACAACTTCAAGAAGGAATTGCGCAAGAAAAGACCATACAGCGAGAAGGTGATTTCCCTTTTGCCGAAACAGTTTTTGCAAAATGAAAATGACGATTTGTATTTGCGAATCCTGCGTATGTGCGAATTTGTTGCGGGCATGACAGATTCTTACGCTGTTACTTTTTATAGAAGACTGAAAGGGATTGAATTGCCGAAGTGATTTTAAATCCCATTTCAAAATTCCAAATTTTCACCGCAATAATTGAATTTCCCATAAATCGCATCATAACACCGTTTGCATCGTCTTAAATGTGAGAATCATGCAAATCATTTCAAAAAACATGTAACACACATCCATTGCAGGATGTTGACATTCGCTCCAACAAAATATTTCCAAACATGAGAGCGTGTCTGTCGTTTGCCTTACTGACTTTTTTTTTCACGCTATTTCACCCCAACAATTCCAATGCACAATGCACCATCAATTCCACGGGATGCGGAGGATATTTTGTCACCATCAACCTTACTCCCATTGCAATTGTTCCGAGCTCACCCTCTTGTCCTTTCGGCTATAATTATAATGTCAGCTTTTCGTACTTGATTACAGTGACAGGCGTCAATACTTGTTTCAATGGAAACATCGGCATTCAGCCACAAATAATATGCAACGGTCAAAATAATGGATACTACACCATTACCGTTCCCGCTCCAATCGTCGGGAATTCTTCCACATCAACAAACTATTCTGGAACATTGACAACCTCTTCCAATCCTTTTACGTCAGCAACCAATTGCCACACCGCTACGCCTTCCTCTCAAAATTGCAACAGTTTGCAAGTGACTGTTTTTGGTCCGGGAATTCCAACCGCAACTTTTCCCTGCACATTAAGCGTCTTGCCGATAAAATTGTTGTTTTTCAGTGGGAAATGCGAAAGTGGAAATACAATCTTCAATTGGAGCACTTCAACCGAAACAAACAATGATTTTTTCACCATCGAAAAAAATGTTGATGGCATCAACTGGATTATCATGGGAACAGTTGAAGGTGCAGGAAATTCCGTGACACAAAAAGATTACTCTTTTACAGGTACAGCATCATCGAGCGGAACTTCCTATTATCGATTGAAACAAACTGATTTCAATGGCCAGTTTGAATATTCCGACATCATAGCCATTGAAAATTGTCAAAAAGAAACAGATGAATTAATCATTTACCCCAACCCATCCTACGGAATATTCAATATCATATTCAATGGTGATCCCACCCAGTTTTTATCAATGGAAATCGACAATTCGGCGGGAGAAAAAATTTATTTTTCTGAAAGTTTCCAGCCTTCAATCGATCTATCGGAAATGTCAAGTGGAAATTATTTTGTCCATTTCAATCTAGACGCAAAAACGATTACCAAAGAAATTGTTCTTCAAAAATAGGTTGAACAGTCCGCGCCGCAATTTTTCGAATCATTCCATCTTCGAATCAATCACCTTCTCCAACACTTCGAATATTTTCACCATTCCCAGCGTATCCATCAGACAATACTCTTCCAGCTGCTCCAACTTTTCCATCCGTTCAAATAAATCTGCTGTCTCCAGTTTTTCATAAATCGACATCGCATGGTTTCCATTTTGGATGGAGAGATTTTCATAATTCAATTCGGGCACGAGCGCAGGCAAGACACTTTTCAATGAAATGGAGCCGTTCATTTTCGGGTGATGGTACCAACCTTGCTGAAACGGTTCCATCAAATCGCGCAAACGGGTTAACCTGTCGTTCAACTCATTTTCGTATTGCGGAAATTGCTGCTTCAACAAATTCAGTGAAGTCCGCTCAGCGGTAATATCATAAACAAGAATCAATCCTTCACCTGAAGTTGCTTCTAGAAATTTCGTGATGAATTCCTTTCGCGGATCAATTCCGGGTTCGGCAATGAATGTGGATGGGAAAATTTCCCCATTTCTTTTTTCCGTCAATGAATAGGCGAATGGCAAGGCCGCAAACGGTTTTGTTCCAGGATAACGCGGAATGGCCGGTTGGAAATTCTCGATGTCGAGAAAAAACAAATGATCACCCAGTCCATCGAGAAACGTTTTTATTTTTTCCCTGTCAATTACAATTTCATTCGTTTGTTTCGTGTGCACTTGCAATCGCGCGAGCATGGGAATCTCTTCCGCATCGGGAACCAGATCGGCGGTAATGTATCCTTCACGGAATAATCTCGCCTGTTCATTGCGCGAAACACCCGTCAATTCAAACACACTTCCATTGGACAAATGTTTCCAGCACTGTCCGCGATAATCACATTCGTAAGGGAAAAAACACTGTTCCCCGATTTCAACGTTCGGGATTTCCTTTGCTTTCAGCACATCCTTGTGCGCATTCACTTTTTGGATAATCTGTGGCAATTGTTCTTTTGCGAATTTCAAAATGGAAACCACCACAAACAATTCATTCAGGTTCACCGCACCGTTCCTCACATAATTGCCGTTCAAATGCACCAGGGAAAAATCGCTCACATTCAATCCATAACCGTTCAGCACATAATATTGCAAAGCCGCATCATTGTAATAGGCCTTGCTCAACCGCAATGAACTTTTCACTTCGTAAGCTTTCCATTTATCGCCATCGCGAACCAGAATGTCAACAAGCACCAACACTTCATCATACACAAAAGCCGCTTCGTAAATTATATTTTCACCGGCAGCAATCAATTCTTCCGTTCGCTTAATTGCCTTTGCCGATCGTGACCCGCCTTTTTCCGTTGCATCTTTTCCACCGGGAAATAATTTGCGTGCAAGAAATCCCACATCATGTCCGCGCGTGAACATCGCCTGTTTCGCAGGGGAAATCGGATCGCGCAATTGCGGGAAATGCTTGTAGAAATACAATGCTTTCGGGCATTGCAATCCCTTGATGTAAGAAGTTTTGCTGAGGAGGTAGTGTGACAAGCGGCAAAGATAGTTTTATGAATTCAGATTCAAGAATCCATAAATTTTACCGGACTTTGCTTTTCCTTTTATGCGTGCCCTTCCTTCGTCAGGTCGGGCTTCCCGAAACTTCGGGACGTTCCAAGTCCTCGCGAAGTTTTTCCTGAAAATGATCTTGTCCGGTTGTGGGCTTTCCACTTCAATCCTCCGAAGGAGTGCTACGTACCTTACGCAAAAAAATAAATCTGCATCCACCGCCGAATCAAAACTAAAAATCCACAAGAATATCTTGCGGACTTTTAGTTAAAGATCAACCAATCAAACATTTTCTAATTCGTCACCGATTCGATTTGCCCGACCATTTTCGAGGGGCGGATTTCAAGTGACCTTGAAAAGCGGAGCAAATTGTCTATGACGTTTTGCGATGGCTCTTCATTGTACTCCTCGTTGCCATAGCGAAAGAGATCTTCACTATCAATTCCGAGGTTCATCATGTTAAGTGTAGAAGTTTTATTCATTCGGGAGATGTTTGTTTATGCATGTAAAACGATGGGAAAAACGGAATTATTGTGCATCCCTCAAAAAAAACAGAAGCCGTCCCGAAATCAATCGGAACGGCTCCCTCTACCGGTATTGAAATCACCCTTCAACTGCTAGGCCGAAAGGGCAATGTGTTGTTTCTCCAGCATTTTTTTGAGATTGATCAATGCATAACGCATGCGCCCGAGAGCGGTGTTGATGCTGCAATTCGTAGTATCGGCGATTTCCTTGAAGCTCATGTCAAGATAATGCCGCATGATGAGCACTTCGCGCTGTTCGTGTGGCAATTTCTCGATCGCCTTGCGCACGTCCGAACGCACTTGCGTTTTCACAATGCGATCTTCGACGTTCCCCTGACGCAAAGTCAACACGGAGAATATGTCGAAGTCTTCACCTCCATCCACCAAAGGCATTCTTTTGATCCGCCTGAAATGGTCGATGACAAGATTGTGGGCAATCCGCAAAACCCATGGAAGGAATTTTCCTTCATCACTGTAGGAACCGCGTTTCAATGTCTGTATGACTTTGATAAACGTGTCCTGAAAAATGTCTTCCGACAAATGGCGGTCGCGGACAACCATCATGATGTACGAGAAGACACGCTTCTTGTGACGGGCGATCA
>CAYMZV010000295.1:0-5527 GCA_964394965.1 uncultured Chryseobacterium sp. | reverse complement strand
TGTCTTTTCGCACAACTCTTTCGCAGGAAACTGTTTCCCGTATCGGTGGATTTTTTCACGCAACCATTTCAGCAAGGTGGAATAATTGCCGTTCTCGATTTCCTTTTAAAGATTCGGGATTTCCCCCTTTGCCTTGGCGAAAAATTGCGCCGCATAAAAACTTCCCAATGAATAGGTCGGGAAATAACCGAAACTTCCGTGCGACCAATGCACGTCCTGCAGACAGCCTTCCGCATCGTTCGGAACATCAATGCCGAGATAATTCTTGTAACGTTCATTCCAGAATGCCGGAATGTTTTCCACTTCCAGTTTATTTTCAAACAACGCTTTCTCCACTTCAAAGCGAACCATGATGTGAAAATGATAAGTGAGTTCATCGCCGTTGATTCGGATCAGCGAAGGTTGCACGACATTCATCGCGGAAAAAATTTCTTCGGCGGATGAATTTTTCAATTGCTCGGGAAACATTTTTTTCAATTCGGGGAATTGGCCTTTCCAGAATTCCAGACTCCGTCCCACATTATTTTCCCACAACCGCGATTGCGATTCATGAATGCCCAATGAAACCGCTTCCGAAGAAGGCAAGCCATAATCCGCTTCGGGCAAACCCTGCTCGTACAAGGCATGTCCGCATTCGTGTATCGTACCGGTCACGCAATCCGAGAGGTTGTGTTCGTCCACGCGCGTCGTCACACGCACATCGGTCGCTCCAAAATTGGTGGTGAACGGATGGACGGAAAGATCCTGACGCCCATTTTCAAAATTGAATCCAAGCACATTCAACAGGTGTATGCTGAAATCCCATTGCTTGTCTTTGGGGAAATGCTGATGCAGCACAGCATTCGAGTGCAACGGTTTTGCGGAAATGCTTTTTACAAATGGCACCAGACTCTTCCGCACTTCTATGAATAATTCTTCCACATCTTTTGTCGTCAGTCCCGGTTCGTGTTGATCGAGCAACGCGTCATACGGATGCTCCTTGTAACCGAGCATTTCACATTCTTTCCGTTTCAGCTCCAAAAGTTTTTTCAGTTTGGGGGCGAAAATTTTCCAGTCCGATTTTTTCTTCGCTTCATGCCATGCATTGAAGGATTCGGAAACCGTGAGGCTCATCTCCTCGACAAATTCACGCGTATATTTTTTTGCCTTGCGGTAATCCTTCAGGGTTTGCAGCACATTTCCCTTTTGTTTTTTATCCAGCGTAGCATCCTTCTCCAATTCCTCCAGCAATTTTCCCAACGATTCCGCCGTCACCAAATCGTGATTGATTCCTGCAAGCGTTGAGAGTTGGCGCGAACGCAAGGGTGCACCTCCCGCCGGCATATAGGTTTCCTGATCCCAACCGAGCACTGCTCCTGCATAGGAGAGATCGGAAATTCTGGCGAGCTGGGTTTTGTATTCTTCGTAGTTGTTCATAAAAGGATTTTCAATTTGTTGATTGTCGAATGCCGATTGGTTTTTTATTTGTGGCGAGATCGGTTATCGCAGTTCGTCATTGGTAACTTGCAATTAATTTTTCCTGAGCATTCCCACAGCCAGCAAAATCCATCCTGAAATGAAACACAAGCCGCCGAGTGGAGTGATCGGTCCGAGCCATTGCCAGTTGGTCATGCCAAGAACATTTCTTGTGCTGAGCAAATAAAGCGATCCGCTGAAAAAAATGATTCCGATGGTGAAAAGCCAAGCCGAAATTTTAAGGAACTTGCTTTCACCGGAAATTTGAACAAGGATTCCGCAAATGATGATCGCGAATGCATGATACATCTGGTAACGTGCACCCGTTTCAAAATTCTTCAGCATTTTTTCATCCATCAACCCACTGTCGATGTATTTCTGCAAGCCATGTGCGGCAAACGCTCCGATGATGACTGAAAGCGCAGCGAAGATGAATCCTGTTGCGAGAATTTTTTTGGACATTGTCAAAGATACTGAAAGGGGAGAAGGCAGGGAAAAAAGTGGCCGCAGGCAGAAAAAAAGAAGCAGACGACAAGCAAAAATCAGTGTAGAATTAATTTTCCAGTTGCAATGATTTTATTTTCATCGACGATCCTGTAAAAATAAATCCCATCCGCATTTCCCGAAAGATCTATTGCCAATTGCCGATTGTTGATTTGCGATTGGTAAATTGTTTTTCCGAGAACATCTGTAAGGATGAGTTGGGATTTGGAAAAGTCTGTTTCATTGAAATCGAAATTGAAAATTCCCGATGAAGGGTTCGGATAGATTTTCAATCCGTTTTCATTTGTCTGTTCGCTTATCGATGTAAGATTGGTGCAAGGGATATATTTCGCCACAAAAACATTTTCATAACCCGTCAGATACAACGTGTTGCTTCCAAGAATGAAAGGGTTTACTTCAAAATCACCACCCACATAAATATCACCTTTCGGATCAATTGCAATTCCATTGTTATCGTCACCACCGCCGGTCAGCGGAGTTGCACAAAGGACATTACCGCCTTTATCGTATTTGACAATGAACATTTCATCTTCGTCATTTGATGTTGCAGGCAATGTGAACGGATAAAATGTAACTGAGGTTTGCGATTGTCCTTGCAGGGAATAACCTCCAGTCACGTATACATTCCCTGCTGAATCGGCTGCGAGATCATAACCGAAATTATCACCCGCTCCTGTACCGCTTTTTGCCCATAACACGGAACCCGAAGGATTATATTTCACTACGAATACATCTGTTCCCGATCCGGTATTCAAGAGTGTGTCTGTATCGAAAATTATCATTGGGGAATATTGATATCGTCCGGTGATGAAAGAATTTCCGACATGATCCGTTGCAACACCCCACGCATAATTTGCACCGGCCGCATAAGAGGTTTTTGCCCACTGTACATTTCCCGCCGCATCGTATTTTACAAGAAATGCATTGTCGATTCCTGTACTGTAATTGAAAAGAGTGACTGAGCCGAAATGAATTGAACCGGAATCGTAGTGACCGGCAAAAAAAACATTGCCGAAAATATCCGTTGCCACCGCCATTCCCCGATCGAATCCCGGTGAGTTCGGCGTTTTTGCCCACAGCACATTTCCGTTTCTGTCATATTTTGCAAAGAAGGCATCTGTGCCACCTGCACCAACCAATGTGATCGAGCCAAAATTGATGATAGGGGAATCGAATGCTCCCGAAACATAAACATTGCCTGAAAAATCCGCTGCGACACCATAACAGATATCGCTTCCTCCCGATCCGACAGAATTTTTCGCCCACATCACATTTCCTGCCGGATCGTATTTGACAATAAAAATGGTGCAACCTCCTCCGGGATTGTTCAACGTAACCGAACCGAATGTGATGGAGTCGGATTGAAAATAACCGGCTATAAAAACGTTTCCTGAATCATCGGTTGCCACTCCGCAACTTAAATCGGAATTCGCACCGCCCGCACTTTTCGTCCACAGCACATTTCCGGTTGAATCGTACTTGGTAAGAAAAACATCATACGCACCCGAATGGTTGAAAATAGTATCGACACCGAAAACCGTAAAAGGCGATTGGAAAAATCCGGTCACATAAACATTTCCCGAATCATCCGTTGCAATATCCCAGCCTTCGTCCGAACCTGTTCCGTATGCACCTTTCGCCCATTGGAAGGTTTGTGCATGGGCGGAAGAAAAAATCCCGCAGAGGGAAAACAGCAAGACAATTCGAAAAACAAATTTCATGACGGCGCGATTTGAAAAACAATTTACCATTGACAATTTAGGCAAAATCGCCCTTTCGCTGAAATCTCCTTTTCCAAGCGAAAGTTTTCCGGAAAATTGCCGTCTAATTATCAAAGAGTAGATTTGGGGGTTGGAAGAATCGATACTGATTACAGAGTTGAGGGCGGGAAACAGGGAGGCATTTCAAACCTTGTTCCGGCTTCATCGCAAGCAGGTGTATAACACTTGTCTTGGATTGTTGCAGCATGCACACGATGCTGAAGATATTACGCAGGAGGTGTTCATTGAAATATTCCGTTCGGCAGAAAATTTCCGTGGAGATTCGAAATTGTCAACTTGGCTGTATCGGATTTCCTACAACAAATGTCTCGACCATTTGCGTTCGAAGAGCAGGGGAAAACGTTCGGGAAACGTGGTGCATTTGGATGGGGAGGCTGCACCGCAAATTCCAACCGATAATTTTTTCGAGCATCCGGGAATTGCATTGGAGCGGAAAGAGAGATCGAAAATACTTTTTGCAGCGATCTCTGCGCTTCCGGAAAATCAGAGGGTGGCTTTTACCTTGAGCAAGGTTGACGGACTGAGTTACAGGGAAATCTGTGAAGTGATGGAAATGAATTTGCCCGCCATCGAATCGCTTCTCCATCGGGCAAAACAGAATTTGAAAAAACTATTGACAGATTATTATGAATCGGAAAAATAGACAACGCTTGCATCTGTTGCGCAGGTTCAATGTGAAAAATAAAAAAGTAAAATGAAAAAAGATTTCAGTTCATCGGAAGAAAAAGCGGATATGGCTTTGGAAAGTTTGGATGGCATCGCACACGCGGAAATCCCGGAAGGGCTCGAGGATAAAATGCTGGCACGATTCGATTCGGAATTTTCCGTACGGAAAAAAACACCGAAATGGTTTTGGGTTGCTGCAATCGTGTTGCTGATGATCAACATCACGGCAGTCTACAAATATTCCTTTTCAACGGATTCGCCCAAACCGAATCCTGCATTCTCGGATATGAACTCATCTGTGCAACAAAATGAAATCGGCAATTATTATTTCAATGGGGGATCATCTTGGTTCTAATTTTTGTCTTACATCTCATGTCTCAAATCTCACGTCCGCTTAAATGAAAATGCTGGAAAATACAAGATTCACGGGAGCCGCTTTGCTGCTGTTGCTTGCCTTGAATTCAACATTGCTGGTTGTGCTCATCCTGAAACGTCCGGGACCGCCGCCCCATTTCCCGATGATGCAACCTCCGCCACCCGGACCGGCAGGCGATGCCGCGAAAAATTATTTGATTCGTGAATTGGATTTTTCCGATGAACAACAGGCGAAATTCGAAACGCTCATTGACAAGCACAGGAAAAATGCATTTGCAATCCAATCCGAAATTCATGGTATGCGCGATTCCATGGTGCATCAGCTAGAAAGCGAAAATCCGGATACGACAATCATCAATTCACTCGCTCAAAAAATCGGTGTGGATCAAAGCCAATTGGAGAAAAACACTTTCCATCATTTTCTCGAAGTGAAGGCAATCTGCAATCCCGATCAACAGAAAAAATTTGCTGAAGTGATCGGACGTGCCTTGCAGATGCTCGCGCCACCGCCCGGGCCGCGCATGCCACCACCACCACCGGGAAATTAAAAGGCATTGAATAAAAAAACGGCAACCATTTCCTGTTGCCGTTTTTCCATTCATGAATTCGCCTTTTACTGTTTGTGACTTTGAATATAGCTGTTCAATTTATCCACTGAATCGGAGAATGTGAATCCGTCATTCAACTGATAATAATTGTTGGGGTCGGTAGTTTTTCCGTACGCGTATTCCGCCCAATCCAACTTT
>CAYMZV010000294.1:0-5590 GCA_964394965.1 uncultured Chryseobacterium sp. | reverse complement strand
TATCACTTGGCAATTCTTTCGATTCCCAAGGATGTTTACCGCCGAAGGTGTGATTCGCATTTTCGATTTCCACCATCTGCGCCAATAAATTCCACGACTTCATTTTTTCCGCTTCCGAAAATGGAACGGATGTGTCTGCCGTTCCGTGAATGATCAGTTGAGGAATGTTCATGTGATTCACGGCGAATGGAATGTCCAATTTCTTCCTGTTCGCATAAAAATCCTCCCGCAGGGAAATATTCATCGGCATTTCCTGATTGGTGCGTGAGTTGTGTATAAATACAACCCCGTTCCTTTTCCATTCTTCCAACTCCGGCGGATTCACGCGCGATTCAAATTCACATACGCCCGCCCATGTCGCCACCGCCTTCACGCGTTTGTCTGCCTGCGCGGAAAGAATGGCAATCCCTCCTCCCCTGCTGTGGCCGATTATTCCCAAACGCCTTGGATCGCAATTCATTTCTTTTCCCGCACGCCAGAAAATATCATCGATCACCAGCGAAACATCTTCGAGTTCGCGGGAAAAAGTATTTCTGGCAAATGCATCGAGATCGACAAATTCCGTTGGGTGTTCAGGTCTGGTTCCATTCAACGAGAAATTGAAACGCACAACGGCAAATCCGGAACGTGTCAGGTATTCGGCAACCAAAGGGAAATGTCCCCAATCCTTGAAACCCTTGAAGCCGTGCAAAAAAATAATTACGGGAACCGGATTATCTCCCTTCGATGGAAAATGGAAATCGATGGCGATGGGTGCGTGATTTTCACCGCGGAGAATATCGGAAATGAGTTTCATCAATCTTTTTCCGGTGTCGGTTCAAAATTTTCCGGTTGCACAGTGTATTCCACCCTGCATAAATCATCATTCACGAATTTATAAATGGCGGAATACGATTGGTAGTTGTAATGCGTAAAATATTGTTCGTCCTTTTTCTCCGGATTGTATTGCAGATAAAGTGTGTCGCCTTTTTGCCATTGCGTTACTGTCTGGCTTTGATAAACATTCTCGACATAATCGACCGACATGCCAAGATAAATTCCATGTCCTGAAATGAAATTCGCCTTGTCTACAAACTCATGCTTTTCGGGAAATAAGGTTGCACCATTCCGATACACCCTCTGCAAAACAAATCGATACGGATAAAATCCTTTTTTTTCATTGCCGGTCACCGCAACTTGCAACTCTTCCGTTTTTCTGGAATTGTACCAAGCCATGGCTTGACGATCGTTTCCGATTTTAATCATGTCGGCGCCATTCTCCAGACGAAAAACCCTGAATGAATCCGGATTTCCCAATACCAATTGATTGAAACAGGAATCGGGCATGAAAGGATAAGTTGCTTTTTTCCCGATTCTGATTTGACGGTGAACGGAATCGACAAGTTTCACTTTGGGTTTTGCCGTATCGGATGATTGTGTTTGCGCAGTGGAATCATCGGGCATTTCCATGCAACCCTGAAAAATCAAAAGAAGGAAAATGAAAATCGGAAAAATATTTTTCATGACTTGGAATGTTGCCACACAAACTTAAGACTTTTGACGTGTTGGTTGTAAATGGCCAAAGCCTGTAGTGAATCAGTTTTCAATTTTCAGGTTAAAACTTACTATCGTGAATCCCTTTTGAAATCCGCGCAATTCGCGTAATCTGCGGCTATATATAGGTACCGCAGATTACGCGAATTGCGCGGATTAAAAATGAATGGATTCGCTTATGAAATAATAATCGTCCTTACCTGATAAAATTGAAAATGGCCCACTATCCCAAAGCCACATTCACAACCAAAGAATCTTGGTAACTTTGCATCTCGATTTTTGTGTCCAACGAAATAAATAAACCACACGATCCTTACGCGGCCCTTCGCATACGCGACTTCAGCGTGTACATGGTTGCGCGATTCTGCCTCACACTGGGTGTGCAGATACAGGGAGTCGTTGTCGGAATCCAGATTTTCAAATTGGCGCCGGGTGACATCAAACACAAGGCACTCGCCATGGGTTATGTCGGACTTGCAGAAGCGATTCCATTTATTCTCCTTGCCATTTTCGCCGGACACATTGCCGATGTCGTGCGCAGAAAAAAAATCCTTTTGTTCAGCGTTGGGTTCCTTCTGATCTGTTCATGGCTGTTGTTTTGCATCACGTGGGATAAAACACTTTTACTTTCTCTCGGCACACTTCCGATTTATGGAATAATTTTCTGTACCGGAATCGCGCGCGGATTTGTCAGTCCCGTTTTTCCCGCATTCCAATCCCAACTCATTCCGAGAAGTTTATATACAAATGCGGCAACGTGGAACAGCAATCTCTGGCAAACTGCGGCGGTATTGGGACCGGCACTCGGTGGACTGTTGATGGGATTCATCAGCATCCGTTTTTCTTACGGCGTGAGTTCAACTTTGATGACGTTGAGTTTTTTCACATTCATGTTTGTGACCAATCATCCGCTTCCGCCCCGCGAGAAAAAGGAAAAACTGAAAGACAGCTTGACGGCCGGATTGAAATTCGTTTTCGGAAACCAGATCATGATCTCTGCGCTTTGTCTGGATCTGTTTGCTGTTTTATTCGGAGGGGCAGTGGCGATGATTCCGGTTTTTGCGCATTCCTTTTTGAATCTCGGTGATCGGGCGGATATGTTTGTTGGGTTTCTGCGCGCAGCACCGGCAGCAGGTTCCATCCTGATGGGATTGGCACTCGCCTATTTTCCACCGACAAAAAAAGCGGGAAGGAATCTATTCATTGCCGTTACCGGATTCGGGCTTTGCATTATCGGATTTGCTTTTTCTTCCAATGTCTACCTCTCCTTTTTCCTTTTGCTGTTGAGCGGATCATTCGACATGGTGAGTGTTGTTATCCGTCACACGATTCTCCAATTGATGACACCCGACAATATGCGTGGAAGGGTTTCGGCGGTGAACGGGATTTTTATCGGTTCCTCGAATGAGATAGGTGAAATGGAATCGGGATTGACAGCGCGGATGATGGGTGTGATCCCTTCGGTTGCTTTCGGCGGTTGCATGACCATTGCCGTGGTTGGCGCAGTGATGTTCTTTGCACCGAAATTGCGGAAATTGAATTTGAACGAGCATGTTTGAAAATCAAATCTGATTTCCTCTCAGCCAATCCACAAACAGCGCGAGAAAAATAATCAGGGCCGACACAAGCAATCCACCCAATGCGCGTTGAACGGCAAACTTCGCTTCCTTCTCTCCCAACTCCTTATCGATTCCGGTTTCATTTGCAATTTCCTTTTCCGCCATCAAGCCAAAAACAATCGCAAGGATCGCAAACAACGCAGCGACTCCTGTCAGAAGGAAAAATACAGTCACCAAACTGCAAAGCAATACAATAAATGCAGCAAGGAAAATCAGTTTTGCGAACAGCAGGAAAATGACAGCCGCTTTCGCTTTCTTATTGATCGGTTCGCCTTTTGGAACTTTTATTTTCGGAGAAATTGGTTTTGTATTATTAGTTTTCTTGGTGAATTCTTTTTGCTTTTCCGAAAATGTTTTCGAATCGGAATACATATTTTGATTCTGTCCGGCATTCAAATGAATTTCAACAACGTGATTTTCCGTCGAATTTATTTTCCTTTCAAAGACATTATCCTGTTGACGATTCACCGATAGGATTTCCTTGTCTGATTTTCTTTCCAGATAAAATCCCGAACGGTAATGCCGTTTTTCAATTTGCACAACCTGCGAGCAGGAAATGAAAAACAGCAAGGGAAAAATCAACAGGGCAATTGTTTTCATTCTCGGTAGCGGGTCGGTTTCATTGAAGTCGGAAAATCACCCGATCGTTGCCTGAAAGTTAAGTTGTTTTAGAATAAAAAATCCCGCAGGCATTTCCCTGCAGGATCGAAAAGCCCTAACCGGCTTTTCTTCGCATCGCAACCTTCTTATCAAACCGGAATAATGCTGATGCGACCAAGGGGAGCGAATTACAAATTCAATGACTGTATGAATTTGCAATTCGTTCACCTCATTTTTTAGCCGGACGATTTCTGGCGTTGTAGCCGAACGACAAGCCGAATCTCCAGCCATCCCTTCCGGGAATTGCGTACGCATTGACAGGAATATTCATGCTGCCTGAACGGAATGTTTTTCCGAATGCAAAAACAAAAGACGAATTCAATTCATACGTACCGCGACTGTCCAAACGTTTTTCATACGCGGGATGCGTGAGTGAGGAATTGGCCGGATCACTTTCCCATTCCTGTCTTCGTTCCCAGTGACCATTTGAAGTATAAAAACCATCCGATTTCGTAATCAGGTTTATGCTCGGACCAAAGGCGAATTCCCATCCATGGCGATTGGCACGCAATCCATTCATGATGGTGAAACTCGGAATGGCAATTCCCTGATCCAATCCGGTTACCATGGGAATGAATTCGAACAACGCCTGAAATTCTCCAGCGGCGAGATATTGTTTTTCGAATTGATAACCGAATTGAAACATCAATGGAAAAGCCTTGTAGCCGCCTTCTGAAGTGGGAGCCGCCAGGATTTTCGCAGTGGTTCCCGTAAAAAAAGTTCCACCCATTCTCGGTCCCGTCAAATTTATCTTCGGTGTAACCGGCACACGCGCACGTGCATCGTAATCATCCGGCTTGACCAATTGCGAAATCACATTTCCCTCAATGGGTTTATTGAAAAGTTCACGCAGCATGATTTCCGTCATCGTCTGCAACTCCTGAGGTTGGTTCAGGAATTCCGTCACTTGCGTTTTCTCAATGCTTTCCGTTTTCACATCAATGAAACGCATCGTATAAATGATCACATCACCGAACTGCTCCACACTTCCGGTCAACATTTTATCCACACCCAAACTCTTCCCGATTTCCACCAATGCTATCTTACCATAACAATTCGCGATTTTCAATTGGTTCTTATCCACGAGATATTGTACATCGTAATGATCCATCACATCAAACGTGTCGAGCTTTTCCAATTCCACACGGACGAGGTTTCCCATTTGAACGGGATCGTACGCAATGTTTTTAGTGTCGATGTTCAGCACCACAACTTTCAATTTGGGAGTTGCTGTTTGCGCATGGATGCGGACCGAGGATAAAATCCCCAACAGTCCGAATGTCATTGCAATGATTCTTGTTTTTGTTTTCATCTTGTTTTTTGTTTGAATGCTGATGTCATTGTTAAAAATCATAACCGATTTTATATTGGAGTAAAATCCTCGGCTGGAAAACACTCCCAAACTCAAAATATTTTCCAAACGGGAATTCCCTGTCATAAATCGATAACGGAGTTATTTTCCCGAAGGTTTTGCTTTCGACATAACTGATTCCGATTCCAATGCCGATATCGGTATACAAATTGTACCTGTTCACAAAATCAAATCCGATCCCGGGTGTTATCGCATACATGTTACGCTTCACATCATATTGATGTGTGTAGCCCGAATGGGAAACCTGATCATAAATGTTCTCGCTGCGAAATGTTTTTGTGTTTTGATAAAAAACAGTTGTGATAAAATAGATTCTTGTTGCTGTACCGTAGTAGGGTTTCCCGATTGCCAAAATGACTTTACGTCCAACACTTGAATTGAATCCGGTTGACCTGTTGGTTGTTCC
>CAYMZV010000293.1:0-5648 GCA_964394965.1 uncultured Chryseobacterium sp. | reverse complement strand
CCGATCATTTTTGATCTTGCCGCATTCGCTTTCGTTCTCGTCGATAAAAAAGGAATTATCCGATACCTATCAAAAACCGACCGATCATGGGAATTCCTTAACCCCGACATTATTTTTTCCCGCTAAAACCTGAACATGTTTTATATCGCCATCATTTCCGGAATTCTTGCAATCGTGTTGGGCATTGTTGCTGTCATGTCCGTTATTGGAAAAAACAAAATGAAATCCTCCTTCGATGGATTCTCAAAACAAATCAACAATTACCAAAGCATCATCGATCAGGCAAATGATGCCATGATTGTCATTGACATTGTCGATGGAAGGATTCACCAATCCAATCCAAGCGCAGCGGTCATGCTGGGTTATTCCAAAGAGGAACTCGAAAAAAAATCGCTGTTCGATTTGCATCCGAAAGAATATCTCGACCAGAGTTCCCGCATTGTTGCAGATGTTTGGGAAAAAGGCGGATTGATTTACAAGGATATCCCTTTCGTTACAAAATCGGGAGAAATACTTCCTGTGGAATGCAGTGCGAAAGTGGCCCCGTTTTCCGGACGGCCCGCCATTGTCATTTACGCGCGCGACATCCGCGAACGTTTGGCGATGGAAGCGGAAATCCAGGTGCAACAGAATATCATCGAACAGAAAAACAAGGACATCACCGACAGCATCAGTTACGCAAAGAGAATTCAAACGGCCATTCTTCCCACCGAAGAGGAAATGCTGAAAGTGGCTCCCGACCATTTTGTTTTTTATCGACCGAAAGATATTGTCAGTGGCGATTTGTATTGGGCGACTACCGTTACCACCACTCCCGATTCCGGTTCCGCAAAAAAACTTTCCATCATTGCCGCGCTTGATTGTACAGGTCATGGTGTGCCCGGCGCATTCATGAGCATTGTCGGCCATACCATTCTCGAACAAACCATTACCGAACCGAGTGTAAACAGTCCGGCAGCTGCACTCGATTACCTGAACAACGGTGTGATCAAAACGCTCAAGCAAAAAGCGGACGATGATTTTTCAATAAAAGATGGAATGGATATTGCATTGGTGGCCATTGACTATGAATCCCGAATCCTGCAATTTTCAGGAGCGAACAATCCGGTTTATGTTGTGCGTGACGGACAGATCATTGAAATGAACGGTGACAAACAACCGATTGGCGCTTACCTGAAAGAGGCGCGGCTGTTCTCGAATAAAAACATGGATCTGCAAAAAGGCGATTGCATTTATATTTTCACGGATGGAATTCCCGATCAGTTCGGCGGACCGAAAGGAAAAAAATTCAAGTACAAGCAACTGCAGGAAATACTGATGAAGAATTCCGCAAAACCGATGAAGGAACAGAAAAATGCAATTGTAACCGCTGTGGATGATTGGATGAATTTTGTCGGACCGAATGGCGGACGGTGTGAGCAGACAGATGACATGCTCATCATCGGAATATGCATTCAATGAAAAAAGGATTGTTGCAACATCACTTCTCCGAATAAAAACTAACACTTTCATGCGATAGCCATAACCCCGATCTTTTCCCCCATTTCCCGTAAATTGCAGCCCTTCTCATTTATGAATCCTCGATTTTTCGCCCGCCTCCTGTTTTTTTCTTTCTGCCTTTTGCCGGGAATCATTTCCGCCCAAGGAATCGAAGGATTGAAAAACTACAGCGTGGAAGAAGGATTGTCGGAAGGGAATGTCTCCTGTCTTGCCAATGACAAGCTGGGGTTTTTGTGGGTGGGCACCGATAACGGATTGAATCGTTTCGACGGTTTTTCATTTCACAAATACCAGAACAATCCACACGATACAAATTCACTGAGCAGCAATTATATTTCCGCATTGACCGTTGACAGTTCGGGAAAAGTTTGGATCGGAACGGAAAACGGAATCGACTATTACGATCCCACCACCGATAAAATCACCCGCTTCAAATACTGGAAACCGCCGATAAAATTCAAGAAGGTCCACATCACCAAAATGGATTTCCTGCCGAATGGATTATTGCTCGTTGCCACCGACGCCGGTTTTGCAACGGTTGACTTGTCTTCGGGAAAATATTCCGGATACCTTGGAATGAAAGACGAGGCACCGGATTCCGCGGCAAAATACATCACTGCACAATTTGTCGACTCGCAAAACAATGTATGGTTCGGAACGGTAACGGGGGAATTGTTGGAATGGACGGAAGGAACGGAAAACATTTCGCATCAGGCACAGGTGACCTGCACAAGACCCGAAGACAGTCACACCATCAATGCGATTTCCGTTCACAGGGAAAAAACCCTGGTGATTGCATCGAATTGCGGTGTCCGTTTTTTTGACATTCAAAACAAGTCGATCACGGATTATTGGAAAGGAAAAACAATTGCCGATACACTTTGCACTTCCGGGTATGTCAATGTGCTGAAAATGGGCGAGGATCAGTTTTGCCTGTTGGAAGACAGGAGAATTTCCATGATCGATTTCAAGACGGGAAAAACATGGAGCCTGATCAACAACGAAGCGGACGACGACAAGAATTTCACGAATTACAGCCAGATCATCCTCGATCGCCAGGGAATGCTTTGGATTGGCGATATCGGAAAGGGTGTGTGGTGTTATAGCACAACTTCCACGAAAATGACCTGGGTCTCTTCCGATCCCGTTGACTTGAATCACGTAAAAAATCCGGATGTCCTTTCCTTTTGTGAAGTCGGCGATTCGGTTTACATCGGATCCGGCTGGGGAATCGATGTGCTGAACCTGAAAACGGGCAGGGTGACGGATTGTGATTTGTTGCACGGAAAAGATCCCGGAGATTTTCCAATCGATGTGGTTGGAATTGTCAAGGGGGAAAACAACAGCATCTGGTTTTTCGGAAGGGGCGCGATCAACGGATTGGTGAATCTGAATCCGAGAACGGGAGAACAAAAAATCTATTCCGAAGAGAATCTGCTCAAGGACTCGAAATGTGTGGGTTTGTGCAGGTTGAAAGACGGGACTTTTTGGTTGCCGACAAAAGAAAAGGGAATTGAAATTGTTGATCCGGCGAACAATACGTGTTACTTCATGCTCGCCGATTCCTCCAATCCGAATTCCATTTCCAGCAATCGGGTCAATAATTTATTCCTCGATTCAAAAGGGAAATTGTGGGCTTCCACCGATAAGGGATTGAATTGGATTGATCCGATAAGCGGAAGCGTAAAACACTATCGCTTGAGCCTGAAAGATTCCTCTTCCATCAGCAGTGATGATGTGAATGGAGTGGCGGAAGATTTGAAAGGTGAAATTTGGGTGGCTACAAATTATGGTTTCGGGAAATTGGACAAGGCAACCGGGAAATTCAAGAACTATTCTGAAAAAGACGGATTGCCCGATAATTTCATTGATGGAATTCTTGCCGACTCACTCGGATTTTTATGGATCAGCACCAACAAGGGTTTGTGCAGATTCGATCCCCAAAAAGAAACGATAAAAGTTTTTGGTCCGGAAGATGGCATGCAGGGATTGGAATTCAATGCCGCGTCGTTGTTGTATGGAAAATCCGGCGAATTGTTTTTCGGTGGGGTAAACGGATTCAATTATTTCAAACCCGCATCGGCGAAAGAAAATTCTTTTGTTCCGCCCGTGTACATCACAGCAATGAAAATTTATGGAAAACCGTATCTGTCCGACACGAATATTCTTGCCGAAAAATACATTGAACTCGATTACAAACAGAATTTCCTTTCCTTCGATTTTGTTGCGCTGAATTTTTACATGCCCGGCAAAAACCGTTACGCAGTGAAAATGGACGGAGTGGATGACCAATGGATTTATCTCGGTTCGAAAAGGACAATCAGCTATCCGGGACTTTCTCCGGGAGAATATACCTTGCACGTGAAAGCCTGCAACAATGACGGTGTTTGGAATGAAACGGGAACATCACTCACCATTGTCATTACCCCACCGTTCTGGCGGACAAAATGGTTTTATACACTTTGCATTTTGTTGGGTGTGCTTCTTGTGTGGGGATATATCCGCCGGCGTGAAAAGAAATTGCGCGAGGAAAAAGAGCTTCTCGAAAATAAAGTGGAGGAACGCACAACCGAATTGCGTTTTGAAAAGGAAAAAGTTTCCGCCGCACACAAGGATATTCAGGATTCGATAAATTACGCAAGACGGATTCAGAATACGATTTTGCACGGTGAAGTGGAATGGAAAAATCTTTTGCCCGATTCATTCGTCCTGTATCATCCGCGCGATGTGGTGAGTGGCGATTTTTTCTGGTTGTATCAGCAGGGAGAAAAATTATTGATCGCGTGCGCAGATTGCACAGGTCACGGTGTGCCGGGCGCGTTCATGAGCATGATCGGACATACGCACCTGAATGAAATTGCGGGACAGGAAAAAATTTCCGATCCGGGAATCATCCTTGAGCGCTTGCATTTGAAAGTCACACATTCGCTCAAGCAGGATGCCGGAAGTGAAACGCGCGACGGAATGGACATTGCATTGATCTCGATCGATTATAAAAAAGGGGAAGTGCAATATGCCGGAGCAAATCGTCCGCTGTTTGTTGTGCGCGGTGGAGATGCGGAAGATTTCAAACCGGATAAATATTGCATCGGTGGCGGTTATGATGTGGGCGAACGGAAATTCACCGACAACACCATTCCAATCAAAAAGGGAGACATGCTGTACATGTTCTCCGACGGTTATGCCGATCAATTCGGCGGCGATAAAGGGAAAAAATTCGGGAAGAAACAGTTGCGTGAGCTGTTGATCCGCATTGCAGGTCTGTCAATGGAACACCAGAAGGATGCGGTTGACAAGGCATTTGAAGAATGGAAAGGTGAACTCGAACAAGTGGATGATATCCTGCTGATCGGAATCCGGATTTGAGAGACGGAATTTCAGATTCCACCGTTCGATTGAAAATATTCCATGATTTGCATTGTGGAAAAAAACAGGAATGCCGACTGATTTCTAAAATCTAAAATCAAGCGATTGCCGGCGCTTGTCCTTTTTTCAACGTCAACACCGTTACTTCCGGCCAAATTCCAACGCGCATCGGGAAAGCGAGAAAACCGAAACCGCGGTTCACATAAATATTCCGTCCATTCACATCATACAATCCGGCCCAGTGCGGATAATTCATTTCGATCGGGGAAAATTTTATTCCGGGAATTTCCACACCGAATTGTCCGCCGTGCGTATGACCGGAAAGTGTGAGAGGAATGTGTGTCGGGTGATTGCTGACGATTTTATCGAAGTGTGAAGGATCGTGTGAAAGGAGAATCTTGAATCCGTCAGCGGGAACATCTTTCAATGCCTTGTCGAGATCACCTTTTTTTGTGAATCCGCCCTTACCCCAATTTTCAACTCCGATCAAATAAAGTTTCTCCCCGTTTTTTTCAATCACCGCATGCTCATTGCGCAACAGGCAAAATCCCAGATTCGCATGTGTCATGTACAAACGCTCCATATTGTTCTGCTTCGCAACCGGAGAAACCCAATTGATGTAATCGCCATAGTCGTGATTTCCGAGAATGGAAAATTGTCCGTAAGGTGCACGCAGTTTGCTGAACTCATCCATCCACGGTTCCATTTCACGCGCCTTGTTATTCACAAGATCACCGGTGAAAACAAAAAGATCTGATTTTTGTGCGTTGGCCAAATCAATT
>CAYMZV010000292.1:0-5649 GCA_964394965.1 uncultured Chryseobacterium sp. | reverse complement strand
AATAGATTGTTCCGATCTGGTCTGTGTCCTTTACGCACAGGTTTATAAAAAAACCATTTCCGGATCCGCATCTTCGCTTTATGACAATTGCGACGTGATTGCACAAAAAAATCTGGAAGAGGGCGACCTTGTTTTTTTCAAAATCGATTCCGATAAGGTTTCCCACGTCGGCATTTATCTTCAGAACCGCCATTTCCTTCACGCCTCCTCTCATCACGGTGTCATCATCAATTCCCTCGACGAAGCTTATTATGTAAAATATTTTTTCAAGGGAGGAAGAATCAAGTCGGTTACGAGCAAATGAAAAATGGATTGGCGATTTGTTGATTGTCGATTGAATGGTTTGGGATAAGGAATTTGTCGCGGAAAAAGAAGTGGCGGAAAAAAGTGGCAGTGACAGGAAGAGAAATTTCCCAATCGAAAATCGGCAATCGAAAATCAAAAAATCCTACCTGATCAGATGCACAAATCCTGTGAGCGTTTTATTCTCGCCTTTGGTTGTGGTTGCATTCACCACGTAATAATAAACACCGTCAACCGCTTTTTTTCCACCCGACGTCACTCCATTCCATCCACCTGTCAATCCATTCCAACTGTAAATCAAAACGCCCCATCTGTCATAGATATCGCATTGCAAGGAAGTCAATCCGATCCATGTCACTTGAAAAACGTCATTGGTATTATCGCCATTCGGTGTAAATACATTTGGAATGCTGATCAACGATTCTCCCAGCACCGTCACACATCTGGTCGCTGTATCGGCACAGCCCGAAGCATTTTGCACAACGAGTTCCGCACAATAATTTCCTGTGTCGGGAAGTGCATAACAATAGGTTGAATTCGAATCCAGCGGAACACCATTCACCAACCAAAGCCAATCCGTTCCACCCACGGTCTGATCCGTCATGCACAATTGCCCGGGGAAAAAAGCAACCGGCGATGGTGTAAGCGAAAATTGCGCAACAGGAAAATTACCTGTGGTAACTGTCACCGTATCCGCTCCCGCACCACAACCGCTCGCATCCGTCACGGTACAAGTGTACGTGCCTGCGGTCAAATTATTTTGAGTCGCCCCATTCAGGTTTCCGGGTTGCCACGTGTACGTGTACGGACCTTGTCCACCCGAAGCCGTTGCCGTCACACTTCCCGTTGTGGCGCCGCATCCGCCGCTTGCCGTTGCGTTCACATTCAATACAATCGTTGCATTCGCCGTGCAGGTCATGCAGGAGGTTGTAGTATAATACAACCCCATCATCATGAAGTTGAAACAGTCGTTACTGGTGGTGATGGTAAAATCGGATTGTGTTTGTCCGGTCGTGATTTGTGACGTGGGCTGATCCACATAATTCCACCAATCGTCCGCAATGGAAAATGCGGGACTGTTGTTCATCGATTCGGTTGTTCCCACATTCTGCAAATCGGCAACAATCATGAATGCATTTGCACTCGTGGAATTTGAACACGGACTCAGGTTCAAGATACTTTGTGTGGTGCTCGAAGCGGTGATTTCAACTGCCCCATCGTAAATGATGATGTGCCCTTCGTCGGTAACTGTCGGATCGCGGTAAATGATCATCATGGTCATTCCATCCACATCATCCGGATTGCCGGTGGGGAATCCCGAAAAAATATAATTGCCGTTTCCTGAAATGGCGGAAGTGACATCGGCGCGATACGAATAGGTTCCTGCATAACCCCAACATTTGTCAACGTCCTGACCGATGATGGTCATCGGAATGTTCGATGTGTTGGAAGCGGGATTCACGATTGTTGCGGTAATTGGGACTCCCGTTCCGGAAGCATCACACCATAAAAAAGCTTTTTCAACCACCATGCAAGGAGGCAATCCGCTGATGTTAAGCGTGACCGGTTGAATCGGTCCCGGCGGTGTAAAACGCTGACCCAGTTTCTGTGAAACCACAGCGTATTTCAATCCACAGGTATCTTTCTGGTAAATCAATCCAAGTGTGTGATTGCCGTCAAGCGGTTGCATGCATCCCCTGCACGCACCACCTGATGGAACCGCAGTGGAAGCTGCGGATTGGGAATTCATGTTGAGGGAAATGAAAAAAAGAAAAATTACTGCAACCGATGTGCGCAACATAAAATTGTTTTATAATACAACTTGATCCTGATCTCAGTCAAATAGTTTTGAAGAAGTGGATTTGTCGAACGGATTCGGATTCATGAATCGGAGTGACACTTCAAATCCGCCTTTTGCCCTGCTGGCCGTTTTAAGATTCGACATGTTGATGTCATAACTCATGCCGAGTGAATAGTTCGAGAATTCATAACGGGTGTCAAGCACAAATGCATCATTCACGCGATAATATCCACCGAGCCCGAATGAAGACGGTTTTTTCCTGCCCGTATATTTTGAAGCATCCTGAAAAATGTATCGCACCAACATCCCCGCATCTATTTCATGATGGCCGGCTTGCACCATTACCAGATAACTCGGTTCAAGGACGAGACTGTAATTCCTCACACCGAAATCCGCCGTTCCGTGTGCAACATATTTCATTGGCAATCGCTGTCCACCATCACCATAAAAACTGTAAGAAGGTTGATTCAGGTGTTGAACGGAAAAACCGATGTTGAATGTCCGTTGGTCATTCGAAGTCATGGTTGAATGTCCTTTCCCGTAAAACCAGGCAACACCTGCACCCATGTCGAGATAATTGTGGTTCGAAAAAGTCTGCGGCTCACCCGATGGCAATGAGGAATTGTAATGCATGCCATCATACTGATTGTCCCAATTCAATGCGCTGTACTGCAAACTGCGTTGCCCGAAACCGCCATAAATCCCGATGGAGAATAAATTATTGTCATTCGCAGCAAGCACTCCGGAAAGATGAAGATTGCCAGTGGTCGTTGACATTCCCGCATCGCCTGCCTTGTCCGAAAAAACATTCACACCCAATCCCAAACGGTTTCCATTTGATTTCTTGAACAAGGCAAAATCGGTGCTCACATTGAATGTCTTGTACGCCGAGGTCGTGGAAATGCTTCTCCACTGATCCTTGTAATTCAGCTCGGCGAGAATGTCATGTCCAAGCCCCGCTTCCGCAGGATTGAGCAAAAGATTTGTTTCCGTCAACTGCGAAAAGTGAACATCCTGCGCCGACAAAAAAAGCGGCAGAAAAAAAAGTGGCAGCGACAGGAAGAAATATTTTATTGTTTTCATTTTCATCTCTTTTATGAAAAACTTTTTTCAGTTCTATTTTACGAGAGAAATATTTCCCTGTTTATCGACTTCGGTTCCGTCAGTCAATGTTGCGCGGAGATAATAGGTGAATACTGCGGCTTCGCATTTTTGTCCACGCCATGTTCCGTCCCATCCTTTGGTCTGATCGGTTGTCGAGAAAACATTTTCTCCCCAACGGTTGTAAATCTCGAACTGCATGTACTTGATGCAATTTCCCCTTACGAAATAAACGTCGTTCTCATTGTCGCCATTCGGCGAGAATGCATTCGGCAGGAAAACATCTCCGCAATCGGCTTCCACAAAAACAGTCACCGTATCCGTTGCTGAACACCCGAGCGAATCGACAACAGTCAATGTATAGGTGGTGGTAACAGTAGGTGATGCAACTGGATTCGGACAGGTTGGGCAATTCAAGTCGCCCGGTGGCGACCAACTGTAAGTGACTCCACCCGATCCCATGAGTGTTGTGCTGTTTCCCAGAATGATGGTAACCGCACTTCCTGCATTGGCCGTTGCACTTCCACTCGTTCCCACAACCGCAGTTGAAGTGGATGTACATCCATTCGCATCTGTAACCGTTACGGAATAACTTCCCGCCGATAAACCATTGATGGTGGCTGTCGTATCGGAATTATTCCACGCATAAGTGTATCCGGGCGATCCTCCGCTTGCAGTTACAGTGGCGCTTCCATTGTTGCCGTTGCAATTGTCTGGCAAGGTTGTGTTTGTCAATTGAATGGCGGTGGGTTGTGTAATGGTCGCCTGTTGTGTTTGAGTACAACCGTTCGCATCGGTTACCGTACAGGTAAACGTTCCCACTCCAAGTCCGCTTGCACTCGCGGCAGTTCCACCCGACGGTGACCAGGAATAAGTGTATGGTCCATTTCCTGCAGTCACAAACACGGTTGCCGCTCCATTTGTTCCACCGAAACAACTGATGTTGCTCGACGATTGAAGTGTAACGGTTGGTGGTGGATTGACAGTGACAACAACGGTTTGTGTATCCGCCGGCGTTCCGCAACCATCCGTAACAATCACCGAATAAGTTGTGGTGACAAGAGGGGAAACCGTAACCGGATTTGTGTTCAACGATCCCGGCATCCAGAGGTAAGAGAAGCTTCCATTGCCACCGCTAGCATTGGCAGTGAGTGTCGCAGGCGATCCCGGACAAACACTTGAACCCGCCATGGCCGCTACACTGATCGGCGGATTTACGGTAACGGTAATGGTTTGAACAGGCGAAGCACAACCGATTGAATCGGTAACGGAAACAGAATAAGTTGTAGTAGTTGTCGGGGAAACTGTTTGTGGTCCGGGACCAGATAAACTGTTGCTCCAATTGAAAGTGTAAGGCGAAAGTCCATTCGAAGGGATCGCATTGATGCTCGTGGATTGTCCAATGCAAATTGTAGTTGATCCTGTTGTAGAAAGTGTAACCGGTCCATTTACAAAAACAGTAACCGTATCCGATCCATGGCAATTGTTTGCATCGGTAACATTCACTACATACGTTGTTGTTGCCAATGGGAAAGCATTCGTTGATGCACTATTCGGTGTCTGCAAGGTTGCCGCAGGAGTCCACGCATAAATTGTTCCTCCAGAAGTGCTGAGATGTGCTGTGTCACCTGAACAAATGGTAACGTCGGCACCTGCAGTTACAGTGAGATTATTTGAAATGGTCACCGTCATGGTATCATTGTTCGAACAACCCGCTGCAGAAGTTCCTGTCAACACATAAGTTGTCGTTACCAAAGGAGATGCAATTGGATTTGAAATGTTGTTGAAATTCAAACCTGTCGATGGTGTCCACAAATAAGTGGAAGCGCCACTGGCATTGAGTTGGATGGAACTGTTCGGACAAATTGAAACATCAGGTCCGGCGGAAACCGTTGGAAGCGGATTCACATTCACCGTCATCGTATCGTTGTTTGTACAACCGAAACCATTGGTAACGGTAACGATATAGGAAGTTGTACTTGCAGGGGAAACCGATTGTGATGCGCCATTTGCATTCACCAATGTTCCTCCATTCCACGAATAAGTTCCACCTCCTGTTGCCGTAATTGTAACCGGTGTTCCTGCACAAACCGTTTGGTCAACACCCGCATTCGGAGTTGGAAGCGGATTGACTGTCAATGTCACTTGTGCATTGGCTGAACATCCCAAAGCATCGGTTGCTGTAACGGTGTAAGTTGTTGTTGCAGCCGGACTGACTGTTTGCGGAGAACCATTTGCATTTACCAGACTGCCTCCATTCCAAACATAAGTTGCGCCACCCGATGAACTCAACGTCGAAGTTTGTCCGACACAAATTGCAGTGGGTGTTGCAGTAGCGGTTGGTGTTGGCAATGGATTGACAGTAACGGTAACTTGCGAAGTGCTTGTGCATCCATTCGCACCGGTTCCTGTCACAGTGTAAGTTGTTGTTGCGGCTGGAGAAA
>CAYMZV010000291.1:0-5659 GCA_964394965.1 uncultured Chryseobacterium sp. | reverse complement strand
ATCTCATTCGCTTTTGCACGTTATTTTTTGTGGCCGAATGCAAAACGTCTTTTCGTTCCCCACAACGATTTCACGCCATTCCCGAATGCGCCGGTTTCTTCCTATATGACGGACTGGTTCAACATGGATTACAAACAGTTTTTTGTCCGGTACGATTTTTTCTATTCCTGTTTTGCAACATTCGGTTATGGCCGCTATCAACTTTTGCTGATTTTATTCTTGCCCCTTCTTTTTTTATGTTTTATCACGCGGAAACGTTTTCATTGGCATATTTCCGAATTGAATTCACTTCTTGCCGTAGCCATCATCGTTTTTTCGTCATTCGTGATGTTGGTCTGGAGTCATCCCATCATGTACCGATACGTGAGTTGGTACAATGTTTTTTTTCTTGTGCCCGTGTATGCATTGGTGAATGTGTGGTTGCGGACGCGCAAAGAAATGTCTTCGGGAACAAATTCCTGAATGGAAAAATCGTTTTGGAACAACCGATTACATCATTTGTTAACCTTCTATTAAAATTCATTCATCACCTTTACTGCAAATCCGACACATGAAAAAGACAATCACTTTCATTTTCCTTTTTTATTTTTTATCCGCCAATGCACAAATTGAAAACATCGTCATCGTAACAACGGATGGTTTTCGCTGGCAGGAAGTATTTCAAGGCATGGATGCAAAAATCGCTTCCGATCCCGCCTTCAATCAAAAAGACAGTGCCGGGATTTTTTCAAGTTATGGCGCAGCCACTTCCGAAGAGCGGCGGAAAAAACTGATGCCCTTCCTTTGGAATACGATCGCATCGCAAGGGCAGATTTATGGCAACCGACTTTACGACAACAAGGTTGACAATTCAAATCCCTATTGGTTTTCGTATCCCGGTTACAGCGAGATTTTTTGCGGTTATGTTGATACGTTAATCAATTCCAATGGCTATCCTGCGAATCCGCACACCAACGTGCTTGAGTTCATCAATCAGCATGACGCTTTCAAGGGAAAGGTGGATGCGTTTTGTGCGTGGGATGCATTCGACAGGATCCTCAATGAAAAACGTTCGGGTTTTCCCGTTGTGAGTGGAACCGATTCGTGCGGTGGTGCGCATCCCGATGCCGACGAACAATTGATCAACGCCATGAAACGCGATTCGTATGATCCTTTCGGCAAAGAGGAATACCTCGATGTCTTCACGCAATACGCTGCAATGGATTGCCTCAAGAAAAAGAAACCGCGTGTGCTTTATATTTCCTATGGCGAAACGGATGAGTGGGCGCATGCCGGACACTATTCCGATTATCTGGATGCGGCCCATCATGTGGATCATTGGTTGAGCGATATCTGGAATTTCATTCAGTCGGATCCACAATACAAAAACAAGACCGCACTTTTCATTACGGTTGATCATGGAAGAGGAGATGTGAAAGAGGAACAATGGACGAGTCACAACAATAAAATTCCGGACTCACATCAGATTTGGTTTGCGGTGATGGGTCCGGGCATTCCTGCAAAAGGTGAAATAAAAACTTCGGGGCAATTGTATCAAAACCAATACGCACAAACATTTGCGCAGCTGCTCGGCTTGAATTTCACTTGTGAACATCCTGTCGCAAACGGTTTCAAGGACCTGTTGATGAAAAAGTGAAAGAAAAATTACAGCCGGATTCCGATCACGCTGATATCATCAACCTGTTCCGTTTCCATTTTGCTTCCATCCGCACTTGGCCAATTTTTCCAGTTTTCAAGTGTGCGGTCAAGTGCCTTTTCCTGTTCATCCATCGATTGCTGTTGAATGGACGTCAATCCTTCCAGCAATTGTTTCGCCCTGAATTTTTTTCCGTTCGGTCCACCGAATTGATCGGCATAACCATCCGTGAAGAGATAAATGCTGTCGCCTTTTCCCAACTCCAACGCATGCGTGGTGAATGGTTTCGCATGATCCGTTTTCCCAATCGATTGGCGGTCTGCCAGAATTTCCCTGCGTTCACCGGACTGAAAATAAACCAGCGGATTGTTTGCGCCCGCCCATTTCACCGAAAATGAATTTCCATTCAAGCGTATGCAACACAAACTGATATCCATTCCATCCTTCACATCGTTCTCGCTTTTCTCGAATGTTTCAACAACAAGTGTCCTTGCCTTATCCAATATTTTTCCCGGATCGCTGATTCCGAATTCCTTCACGGCACGATTCAATGCGTTGCAACAAACAACTGAAACGAGTGCACCCGGCACACCGTGACCGGTACAATCGGCCGCCGCAATAAAAACAAGATCGCCTTGCGACTCCATCCAGTAAAAATCGCCTGCAATGATATCTTTCGGTTTATAGAATACAAAACTCTCGGGGAAAAATTGCCGGATGAGTTTGAGCGGCGGAAGAATGGAATGCTGAATCCTTTTGGCATACGTGATCGAATCGAGAATCTCCTTGTTCTTCTCCTCCACAATCGCTTTTTGCTTTTCCACCTGCACTTTTTTCACTTCTATTTCCTGACGCTGAAGCTCCGACTGGCGCTGAAGCGTTTCCACTTTCACGAATTGCAATGAAAAACGCGATCCGAGAACGAGCGACATGGTAAAAATGAATGCTATGTCAATCACTGTACTCAGCACATTCATCTCCGGAATCTGTCCCGCATACGAAAGCACTTTCAGGATGAGGCTGATGAAAAGGATGATCGTACCCAAGCCTGCATAATTCGCACCTTCCACTTTTGCCAGAATGGCCCTGATGATGGTAATCGTAAAAATGAGAATGCCGAAAGGAATAATGATCAGCAACGGCAACACAAGCCAGGAAAAAACCAATGGGGAAAAGAAAAATACAATGGCAATCATGATGACAAGAACGGCACCCAATAGTTTCACAAAGAATCCGGGAAATTGTGCCGTGAATAATTTTTTGAGAAACAACAACATGAAAAGGCAGGGAAATAAAACGGAGAGATATTCCAGCCGCAACAGAAAATCCCAACTGATATTCGGGAAAATGGAAGCCAGCAGATAATTGACGGAAATGACCGGGCGCAAACTGAGTGTTATGCAGAACAGTGAAAAATACAGGACGGAAAGATCTTTCCTCCGGAAAATATACATCGCAAACAAAAACAATCCGATGATTGCCAACGCCGATGATTCCGTAAAATCCAGCATGTAATAAGTGGCGCGTTGTCCATTGATCGCCTCCGGCAAACCGATTCGGAATGGATGTGCAAACCCTCCCTTGCGGTGATGGAAATTCGCAATCTGCACAATGAGTTGCACTTCATTTTTATCGGACGGCAACAACACTTGCACATCGCGGTTCATCGGTTGGGTGCTTTCTTTCGTTGTTCCCACCTTTCCGACTTCTGCAACAAGACGGTCATCAATGAAAATCCGACACGACGTCTGCACACTGTACACTTCCATCACAAGTTGTGTGGATGGCAAATTTTTCAGAACGATACGGTAAGTGGCAAACCCGATATTGCCGATCGCTTTTCCCTTCAATTTCATTTCTCCCCACGAGGAAGGAACAACAAGTGTATCGGGATGAATTGTTGCCGACTGTTTAAAATCGCCGGGTCCCAATAATTTATTCCAGTAGAATTCCCATTTGCCATCCAAGGGAAAACTGTTGGCAGATGTGAATTTCCATTGTTGCAAATCCAACATAGCGGAAGAATCCTGCGCATCAACGGATGGCACAAAAAGACAAAAGAAAATAACGGGCAAAAGGAATTTCACCGGCATGATAACTTTCATCCGTAAGGCGAAACGTAAAGTGATTGGCGATTTCATCAATGAAAAGTCGACGGGTTTTGACCGATCATCCGTGCATTAAAGTACAAAGTTTTTGTTTCGGATTTCCTAAACGGAAGCGACAGTCAAGATGGCTGATCCGATCAGTCGAAGGAATTGTAAAAAATGTTTTTTCAAACCACTTTCATTTTTGATTATTCCTTCGCGGAATCTGTTACAAAAGAGGATTTTTTTCCGCCACCCGGGTTTCGGTTTCAGGGAAGATTTTCGATAGATTTGGTTTTAAGATGATGCACCATTCCGTTTTCCCCGTATAACCGTTACTTTCGTAAAACAAGTTTACCCCGTTTATGCTTTCACAGCCCAGCAGCAAAAGAAAACATTATGTTCTTCTGCACATGATTGTTTTTCTCTGGGGATGGTCATCGATATTGGGAAAGCTGGTTACCGTAAATCCATTTCAGATTGTCTGGTTCAGGGTGCTGATCACTGTTGTTACGATCGCAATATTCAATGCGGTTACGCGGGTAAACATCGCCATTACAAAAAAACAGTTCGTCTATCTGACGCTGCTTGGATTCCTGATCTGCTCACACTGGCTTTTCTTTTATCTATCCATCAAAAAGGCAGGGGTTTCACTTACCATGATTGCCTTCAGCACGACCGTTTTCTTTTCGGCCATTTTCGAACCGGTGCTCTACAAACGGAAAATGCGCATTTATGAATTGCTGCTCAGCATGGTTACGCTTCTTGCCGTAACCATGATTTTTTACAATCAGAATATCGACATTCAGTTTCTGACTTTTGGTTTGCTGGCCGGCTTTACCGCTTCCCTGTTCTCATTGCTTAACGGACTGATGGTAAGAAAAGTTGAACCCACCGTAATTTCATTTTACGAATTATTCTCTGCCATTATCGGGCTAACCATTTACCTTGCGTTTGCGGGTGAGTTGAAAAGTTCATTCTTCGATGTACATACGACCGATCTCACTTTCCTTTTCATCCTTGCACTGTTCTGCACGGCAATTCCTTTTGTAGTGAATATCGGCGTAATCAAACACCTGAGTCCTTATACCGTTTCCATCACCATCAACCTGCAGATCATTTACAGCATTATCCTTGCAGCATTGCTTTTTCATGAAAACAGGTATATGACTCCTTCCTTTTACGTTGGAACAGTTTCGATCATTGCCTGTGTGGTGCTCAATGCTTACCTGAAAAAGAAATTGTCATGATCAATATTCTGCCGCATCCGATCCAGGAAAATTTCAGGAACCATATTCTCAGTGGGAGCTTGCATGCCCAAGTTATGTTCGCCGACATTTCGGGTTTTTCGAAAATCACGAATCATTATTTCCAGCAACAGGGAAAAGAAGGGGCTGAAAAAATGACGGACGTTCTCAATTCCATTTTTGGTCCTGTTGTAAGGCTGGTATATCTGAACGGCGGCTTCATTACGAATTTTGCCGGAGACTCTTTCACTGCAATCTTCACTGGCAATTCACCCGTGTGTGTGGCGAACACTGCGCTGGAGATCATCGCATTTTTCGAAACGATCAATCTGGACATCAACATTGCCACCGGCATCAAGATAGGATTGGCGCAGGGAAATGTGGACTGGGGAATTTTCGGCAACCTCAATAAAAGTTTTTATTACAAGGGAGAAGGCATTCTCAAAAGTGTGGAATGCCAGATGAAAGCGGCATCACAGCAGCTGATTGTGGATGAAGAATATTTTCATCTGATTTCGGATCATGTAACGGTTCATCGGCCTGTGGAAGATTGTTATCGTATTCTTGAACTTTCACCCGAAAAAAACAATTGCCCTGAGTTCCAAGCGCATCATGAAATAACAAGGGATACGGCGCGTTTCTATTTCCCCGAACCCATTCTTGACTATTCCCTCATCGGCGAATTCAGG
>CAYMZV010000290.1:0-5699 GCA_964394965.1 uncultured Chryseobacterium sp. | reverse complement strand
CAGGTTTTACCATACACAGTTTTATTTCATCAATACCTACACCTTTGTTCTGTCCTTTTGAACCAAATGTTCCTAACAGAATTGTTGCAGCAACTCCTTGAGTGATGCTATGACTACCCAATCCTTTTACTTCATTATCAATTTTGAAAGCATTAGATGATGTTCCAGAAATATCGGCATTGATTACCGCATCCCAGCTGGCACCATGAAGAATTGTTATTTGACTTGTGAGTGCTTCAATATTTGAAAACATTACGTCAGAAGTATGAATAAGAAATTGACTTCCATCCAACGATGTTTGACGTTTCCACAAATCAGAAACAATGGATGCTAAGATTCTAAGTACTCCACGAGTGCGTTGAAAATATGGGTTGCTTGCCCAACGCAAACGGAACATATCAATCAACTCAGGATGAAAAGGGTAAGATTTCCTCAATCTTTCTTTATAATCTATTTTCAACGCATAGCTTGGGATTTCTGTAAACATTGCTTGATACATTACAGAATAAGCAGAAATAACTTTCTCTATTTCCTTTTCATCACCTAAATCTTCAAACAATCTTCTACGAACCACTTCAAATATTTCCTCATCCTCAACCGGTTTCATGTTTGCTCCAACTCTTGTAATCCTGTTTTCCAGTGCAGAAAGAATTTGTGCAGATATAGGCGAAGCTGCCAACTCTTGTGCACTTGCAGGAAGTGTTGCAATTAAAACACATTGGTCAGTTCCTGAAACTGATTCAGTGAGTTCCTGCATGAAGCTAATTGTTTGGTCGCTCAGATTGGATGCTTCTACTTTTACTGCCGATGCACTCACGCAATAATCAGCCAATTCATCAATGAGTATCAAAGTAGGCTTGCATTGCTCTAACACTTTCTTGAAAAGACCTTTTGGTGCAACTCTTTTTTCATCATTCACTCTGATAATTTCATACCCTTCTTTACCACCTAACTGATATGCCAATTCCCCCCACAATGTTTGAATGGTAATTCCGTTTACTTTTCTACCTTGAGCTGGGTCGTTAGTGGTATTAGTGAAAACGGCGATATGGGCTGTCTCAAATTTAGGTATACCAGTATGATCCAATAATTCTTTTGTGTTTTCACTTTTACTTGCTTTCTTTCCCCATTTTGCCAAATGGTACAATGAAATCAAAGTATGAGTTTTACCACCACCAAAACCAGTTTGTAAAGAGATAACCCTGTTATCTGCATCCTGCCCCCCATTTAATCCATGCACTACTCGCTTTGCAATATTTTTTAAAGCAGCTGTGAAATATGTCTTCTGAAAAAACATTTCAGGACTGGTGTAAATTTCCCTTCCTGTTCCGGAAGCCACTTCAGCAAGGTTTGCTGCAAAAACAGATTCATCCAAGTGACCGTCCTGAATGTCTTTGTGGGGCTTTACGTTTTTAAACCAAGGTTTCATGAATTGTATTTTATAATATTTTCATACCAATATATCCAACTAAAATAATTTTGTCGTTTTCAAATGGATAGAAATGGATTCTTCCTGCACCAGGAGTATACCTTGAATGCCAATTGAATAGACGATATTGACCATCGGGACATCGTATGGTTAATGACTCTCCATATTTTTTAATACGACTAGCGGATTCGGGAGTAGTTTTTGTCGAAAAATCTTCTGGTTTTATGGGGTTGCCATCAAATTTTATAGCGACATTTTGCAAATCAAATAAGCGATTTACAATTTGTTGGAATTCCAAATCTTGAGAACTCATTTTTTCAATTTGAGATTCCACCAAAGCACAGAATTTTAAGTTAGGGAATAATGCTTCTCTCCTAAGCCATAATTCCCTCTCATTGGGAATTGTATTTGCAATTTTTTCATTGATAAACTCTTGGTGAATTTCTACGTGATTTATAGTTGATATATTCTTGGCATTAGCAATTTCAGTGACTTCTTGCAACTCCCCGTCCTCACCTTCTATTATCGATGTAATTGAAACAGGATAATTAGATAAAGGCCAATTTGCAGCATCTAGACTAAAAGCAACAGAATTAAAAATATAATCACTTGATAAACCTAACCCGACGCAAGGTTGGTTTTGACATTCCATTTCAAGCGGTCTGTCATGCATTGTTTTATAGTTTTCAAAGATTACATCGACTGAAGGGACAGTCCCAAATACGCTTGTGAATAGAGTACGTAAATCTTTGTCGGCACGCTTGTCGTCAAGCCAATTATAGAAAGAATAGCCTGCAGAAAATTGATATGCAAAAAACATATCGCTAATTTTAATGTCTGTTATCCCACAAGCTCTTGCTTGCCTATAGCATTCACCAAATTGCCTGAATGCATTAACAACATCCAATTCTGAATTAAGTTTAGGCAATGAAAGTTCATTTAAATATGCCTCCATAGTCTTAAATAAGTTTGGTTAACATTTTATCCCAAACATCAAAAAAATATGGAGGGCGATGATCAAGTTTCCCTCTTTCTAAAACATCTATATAGTCAGGAAAAGGTGTGTTTACTCCATCCTTTTTAAAACTGTGAATAAAAATTATTTTCAATAAGTCTTTATTCAATATTCCTTCCCGAAACGAATACCTAAAACTATTCAGTATATGGTCGCTGTGCGATTCAATAATTATTTGCACACCATTCTTTGCAGCAAGTGCTAATAATTTCCCAATATTAACCTGTGCAGAAGGATGCAAATGAGCTTCTGGGTTTTCAATAATCACTAAATCGCCCGGCTTGGCAATTAAGGGGGCAACAATCACTGGTAAACAAAAAGTTAAGCCAAATCCAACTTGCAAAGCGGAATGATTATTACCGACAAAACCTTCAATGTTATAAGAAAGTTTTACTTTATCCTCACCAATATCTTCGACTTTTGTTTTTAATGGTAAACTCAAAATTTCGGACATCCATGCATTTAGATTTTCATACAAACTAAATGAGTCAACGACATTTGGATGTTTCAATTCCTGTATGCCAATCTGTTCATTGTTATTAATAGCATCTAATAAATAAGCAGGCGTTAATTCCCCTTGTATTCCAAGCTTAGTGTTATAAGTTCTTTTTTCTTTACGCAAATACTCTTTTCTCGGTCCCCATCTTTCTGCATCTAAATAAATGAATTCTTTGCTGAATAATGAAAGCGAAGCCAAATTATAATTGATAGAAGGGGTACAATCCAAAATTTTCAATTTGGGTTTTGACGCATCTATTAACCATTTATAAGATTCTTCACCTTGATAAGATATTGTAATACCAACATTTTTATTTGCATCATCTGCCAATTCATAACAAAATTCTTCAGCAGATTCTAAATTTACAAAGTCACCAACAAGGTCAACCCTACTTTGTGATTGGAGCAAAGTATTTGCATAACTCTGTTTAAGCAAAAGCAAACTCTGAATGATTGATGATTTACCCATACCATTTATTCCAGTAATGAGAGTTAAAGGGGCAATATCAAAGTCCTGGCTTTTAAATATTTTAAAATTATCCAGTTTAATCTTAGTAATCATGATGTATAGGTTAAGATAAATTCATTCAATTTTTCAAAGCGATTGATAACCGAGGATTTTTTACCGGTAGTATCGTTGATTGATTTTTGCAATTCCACATTTTTTCGAAACTCTTCTTGATAATCTGCAACAAATAAAGTTTTATTGAGTGACAATTCCTTAAATTCTCCCACAGAAAGCTTACTGAAATTCCACGCTAAGGCATCAAATAATGCTTTGTTAGCATTTTTTGTCAACTCCCCCTCTCTAGTCAAACGATACATGCATTTTTCTTTGAAAATTGCATAAATTCTATCAAGAGTCAGTTTGAAAATTTGATGCAATTCATCTCTTTCAGACTGCTTCATTTTTTCCAATTCCTTCATGGCAAAAGTTAAAAACAAATCTAGATTAGAGTTATATTCTTTGTAATCGTACAGTTGAAATGCAATAAATCGAGTGACGTACTCACGATCAATCATTCTTCTACCCGTTACTTTCCCAGCAGTAACTTTTTTGAACATTTCTTCTGCCGCCAATAATTTTGTGAAGTCTGCAGGTATTCCTTTACAAAAAGCATTTCTTATTTCCTGAGCATTTAATTTTAATCCACCCGTGTTAATGCGCTTAAAAATATTGTATTTAACCTCACTAGGACTCCCTGGATTTATTACGTAAGCAATCAGTTCGGCATTTAAAATCCTTGCTCTTAAATAGCCAGGAATATTTGGAAAAAATTTCCCGTCGCATTCTTCTGATAAAAAGTCCAAGCCTGATAAGCTAAATTTATCAGGATGTGACTCATCAATAAAAGAAATAATAGTATATATCCTCTGCAAACCATCAATTATTCGCCATGGTTTTTGACTACCGTCAAAATACAATGCGGGAATAGGAAGGCGGATCATTAGCGATTCTATAAACTTACTTTTTACAGGTTTAGCCCAAAGATTATTATTTCTTTGCAAATCATCTTCCCCCCAAATGTCGAGTTGATTGGATGATTTTTTAGGTCTATCTGAAATGAGTTTAAGATCTTCATCATCATAAGCCATCCTTTGTCCTTTTATCATCTCAATTATTTCATAGACCCTAAAATGTTGCAGGCGGATGTTCACATCGTCAGGATTGTATGACAATGTTTCTTTTAATACTTCCGGCAATTTTCTATATCTCATTCTTCAAACAATTTTGCTTGTTCTACTTGCGCACCTTGAGTGGCTTTACTTTCCCTAATTAAACTGTCTTTGTTAGTGAGTAATCCGAGCGCTTGTTTATGGTCATCACTACCTGTTGGCAATACTTCACATAGTGAAGTAACCACTCGCCAAAAACTGTTTTCAGGCTGTGCTGCAACTTTTGCAATGTAATGCAAAAGTACTTTCCGGTTGTTTCCTTTGTAAAGTGCCATTGCACGATGCACCATATCAATTAAAAAATTAGATGTTTTTTCACCTAAATGTTTATTAGCCTGAATTCGTTGTTCAAATGTCCCAAGTGTTTGTTTGTTTCCATTTTTGATAAGAATATGTTCTGTAAATAATTCCGACACATCGATACTTAAACCTACTCTTGAAAATTTTGCAGCATCGTCAAAATCGCTTTCAATAAAACTATAAAGTTGTAACCAACCGATATAGAATTTTGTGAAATCATCCCCATCAAAACCTTTAAGCAGGGCATTGAAAGCACTTTCTCTTGCCATCTCCAAAAGTTCTGCAACGGTGACTTCACTGCCGTCTGCTTTTTCTACTTTTTCATATTTACCAAATTCACTTACTGCCTGACCGAAGCAAGCAGTTAATAAATCTGCCCCACGAAAACCTAATTGGTATAAATAGGCAACTTCCTTTTCAACAGTTTTTTCTATTGCCTTTTTAACTTCTTTGTAATCTCCAAAACCAGAACGTTGAGCAGGTTTACATGAAACTGTTACTGACGATTCTAATGCAGAGGACTCCAAAGCTAAAGTTCTTACTGATCTTTCGCTGTCTATTGCCCAACTGCCAGTGATATTCATTCTCGCACCAAGAATAGAATTGCAGAGAGTTGTCCATGCTCCTGTGCTTTGATGGGCAAACATGATGCTCACAATATCTGATGTTTGATATTCAATAGCATCAAAAATTTGAAACAATTTTTTTTCGAAATGATCTTTAGCTAGTCCCGTATCTCCTTTATGATGGTGCCTTAACGCAGTACATTCGTCACTCTTT
>CAYMZV010000289.1:0-5702 GCA_964394965.1 uncultured Chryseobacterium sp. | reverse complement strand
AATATCTTTTGACCCCCTTGTTTTTTTTTCAAGCAAAACGGAATCTCTTCCTTTTCCGTAGAGATCGATGTCTTTTGGTGAACCATAGCCAATCGCCGTTTGATCTCCCATCAGCAATTCCAATCCGGATTTCGAATCGCGGAAAACATCTTCACGCATTTGGTCGCGCAAGAGATCCATGCGTGTATAATGTGCGCCCAGGAGCAGGGAAATGCTGACGAGCGCCAGTATGACGGAAATGGAAAGTGCATAAAAGAGGGAACCGGCGCGCAGCATGATTCAATGTTTCGGTTTGTTTTTTTGCGGAACAGAATCCTTTACTGTTTTTTTCTTTTTGTCCGTTTTGATTTTGTCCGTTGGAGGAACTGTTTTCGTTTTGGAGCCTGTCTTTTTGTTTTTCGTATTGATTTTCATTTTGTTGAAAACCTTTTTCAATTCAACACTTGACTTTGGGGTTTTCGCAACACTATCTTGCACCCCACTGGAATTCTTCGGGTCATTATTCACAGTGGATTTCTTTTTGTTGTTTGAACGATCAATATGTTTTGATGATTTTGCAGGTACAGCTTCACCTTTTTTGTAAACCATAACCGTATCGACATTTCCCTTTTTATAGGAAATCATTTTACCGTTGAGGACACCATTTTTGAAATTTGATTTTGAAACCATGTTTCCATTTTCATCATATTCTTCACAATCGCCATGCATCCTGCTTTTTTTGTAATGAACGATTTCATGGATTTTTCCATTGGGAAACCATGTTTTCCATATACCGTCTTTCAACCCGTAAAGGAACATCCCCTCTTCCTTGAGATTCTTGTTCAGATAAAATGATTTGTATTCGCCATGCAAAAGTTTTCCGTCAAAACCGCCATCGGTGTTTTTTATTTCATTGTCCGTATACCAATAATAAGTGTATCCGATTTTGGGATGGATGTTTGCGGATTCGAAAAGCACATCGGCATGAATGGAGCAATCCTCGCAGTTGACATAGACGGTGTAGGTTTTGGAATTTTTCGGGAATTTTTCCGCATCCAGAAACAAGCTGATACCTGAAAAAACAAAAGTCAAAACGAATATCCTCAACATGATGAATGAATTTGAACAAATATAAATCGTCAAATACCCTTTCGCCTGTTTTCCGGAAGCAGAATTAACCAACGCGTCAACGGATTTGAGAATGAAAAAAGAAGAAAATGATCGATTGATATTGCATTGATCTGTCCGAACGAATGATTTTATCCGGAATCGGATGGGAAAATGAATTTAATAATCACTTGATGAAACTTTATCAATAACATCACGTTTTACTTAAAAGATAAATGTAAATAATCAAAAACGCGTTTATTAAATCTGACTTGACAATGGGTATTTAAATGGAATATATTTCGTGAAATTAAATTCTTGATGTGTATTCAACGTTTCACAAAAATGGTTTCCCTTCGAGGAAAATTGAATCAGGAAAGACGGAAAGGAATTTAATAAGATAAAATTTTCAGCCGTGACCCGCGGCAAAGTGATTTGTTTCAACTCATCTGAAAAGGTGTGATTGGGATTGCTTTGTCTTTCTGTTTCGGCTTTTTTATTCCGGAAAGTTGAACTGTCTCAGCCGACCATCGAAATTTTTTTGACAATTGAAGTGAATGAAAAACAGCCGCCCCATAAAAATTCGAAGTGTTACCCTACATAACAACTTTCAACATGATAACCGATCCGTTACTGCCCCATGAGGTTGAGCGTGAAAAACCTTATTTGACCATTTCGCACAACAAGACAAAACAATTGCTGCCCTTCAACACGATCATTCGTTTGGAGGCTTGCGGAGTATACACCATAGTTTTCCTGTTGAATGGACAGCAACCCGTCTATACCAGGAACATCGGAAAGGTATATGATGAATTGAATCAGGAGATGTTTTTCCGCGTTCATAAGTCACACATCATCAACCTGTGGCAGGTGAAATCATGCATGCTGAAAAAAAGGTGCGGACATATCCTTATGGTCGACAATCAACTCATCAAGCTTTCCTATCGGAACCGATCTGATTTTACCGATAAATATGAAAAATTCTGCATGAAAAATTCCATCCAACGCGTTGGTTAAAAAATTGACGCGTTGGTTAATTATTGTCTACCGATTCTTTCTTTTCTGGTCTACTTTCAATTTGTCCGAATCATATTTTGAAAGCGGATTATAAAAACAAAAAGATTTTTAAAAACGATGAATTCATTCCAGAAAAAACTCCGCGCATTTACACTCACTGAATTGTTGGTCGTATTGGCCATCATCGGAATTCTCCTGTTGATTGCCTTGCCGAATCTCATGCCGCTGATCAGCAAATCGAAAAGCACTGAGGCGAAACAGAACCTGACCTATATCCAGAGTCTGGAAAAATCATGGTACATGGAGCATTCCAAGTATGATGCCGACTTGAAAGAAATAGGATTCGAGTTGGAAAATCCGGCCGAAGCGCAATACTCGTATGAGATAATTTCTGCTAGCAACGCAAGTTTCAAGGCGCGCGCCACAGCCAAAACGGATTTTGACAATGACGGTCAAATCAATGTTTGGGAAATCGATCAGGATAAAAACCTAAAGGAAGTGACACCCGACTGATGGAACGTTTTGCCGATATGATTGGAATAACTGCGTTGGGAATTCTTTCCTGGCAGGATTTCCGTTTCCGTAAAATCGCATGGTGGCTGTTGCCGATCATTGTCGGTGCGCTTTTGGTTTGTTCCATTTCAAAAAATCCTGCAGCTGAAATCGGAAGGGAATTTTGTTTCAATATTTTTTTTCTTGCAGTCCAGTTTTTTCTTCTCTGGATTTGGTTTGCGATCAGGAACAGGAAATTTTCAAAAATCATCGATACACAAATCGGATTGGGCGATGTGCTTTTCCTGATTTGCATTGCCTTGGCTTTTTCTCCAGCCAATTTTCTGGTTTTTTATACCCTGACAATGATTCTCACGTTAACCGCGGTGATGATTTCAAGGAAATTTATTTCTGAAATGAAAACTGAAATTCCGCTTGCAGGTGCACTCGCACTTCCGCTCATCGGTTTGTGCATGTGGCGAATGGTCGACCCGAGTAAAGATTTCTACAGCGATGAGTGGTTGATGAAACTGCTTGAAGGAAATTCCTGAAAAATAGATTCCGAATCAAAATGAACGATCACATTCCATTGGCGATTGATTTACAGCAGCAACTGACAACAGAGCAGGCGTGGCACTATGGGGTGGTTCCTAAAATCGCCCACAACGGAACACTGGAATTGTACATCGATGAAACGCTTTGGTCGGAACGGACCCCTTCCGAAAAAAAAAGTCTGGAAGAGGAATTGGAAGTGTTGCTGGGAAAAAAAATCGTGTTTGAAAAAACAGCCGCTGACGTTGTCCGCAAAACACTCAGTAAATATTATTTGCGCAATGCAAGGAATTCCCCAGCGGGGAAAATACAATCGCTCTCCGCAAAACAGGGTGACGATTTTTTGCCTTCCTTGATTTCCGAGGCAAAACAATTGGGGAGCAGCGACATTCACATTGAATGTTATGAAGACCGTTCCCGTGTGCGCATCCGCATCGACGGTTTGCTGGTGGAACGTTATACCATTTCAAAAACGGATTATCCCGCTCTCATCAATAAAATAAAAATCCGCGCGAACCTTGACATTGCGGAAAAACGTTTGCCGCAGGACGGACGGATTTTTTTCCAGGCGGAGGGAATGAAATTCGATATCCGGGTTTCCGTTTTGCCGACGCTGCATGGCGAGAAAGTCGTATTGCGCCTGTTGAGCAATGATGCAACCAACATCGACATCCGCACATTGGGTTTTACGGAAAGGCAATTGGCGGATTATCTCGAAGGTGTAAAAAAACCGCATGGGATTTTGTTGATCAGCGGTCCGACAGGTTCGGGAAAAACAACTTCGCTTTATGCGACATTGAAATTGCTCAACAAGGAAACAACGAATATTCTCACCATCGAGGATCCGATCGAGTATACGCTGGAAGGAATCAACCAGGTGCAATTGAAGGAAAGCATCGGTCTCACTTTTGCAAGTACGTTGCGCACTTTTCTCCGTCAGGATCCCGACATCATCATGCTCGGTGAAATCCGTGATGCGGAAACCGCACAGATGGCGATTCGCGCTGCACTCACCGGGCATCTTGTGTTGTCAACGATTCATACGAATTCGGCTTGGGGAACAATTTCGCGTCTTGCCGATATGGGTGTTCCTCCATTTCTGATTGCAGGAACATTGAATACAAGTGTTGCGCAAAGATTGTTGCGTCTGCTTTGTCCGCATTGCAAACAGGAAAAGGATTTTGACGTTTCACTTTTTCCACGCTCGTATAAACCACCGCGTGAGATTTGCAGGCACACGGTTCCCGTTGGTTGTCCGGAATGTTTTTTTACCGGTTACCGAGGGAGAAAAGCGATTTATGAAGTGGTGCCCATCGACCACGAATTGTCGGAACGGATTAAAACGAATGATGCACAAGTTGGAAACCTGTTGAGGGAACGGGCAATTACGACACTTGCAGAAAATGCTTTTCGCCTGTTTGAAAAAGGCGATACATCCATTGAAGAGGTTTATTCCATTTTATTCAACAGTTATGCCTAATCCTTTCTTATGTATTCATTCCGCCAAACAATTTTATTCATGAAAAAATATTTTTTCGGTTTTTTTATTCTTGTTTTTATCCTGCCGCTCATTACCAGTTTTGGAAATCCGGGTGACGATGACCGCTTTGTTTCACTTGAAAAAAAACTGGTTGCACTTTCCGATTCCGTTCCGGGACTGAAAAACAAGGTGGAACTTTCAGTGAACGGTTTGCAGATTCAGGAATTCATCCGTGGGCTTGCCGTTACGAATAACCTGAATGTAAGTGTTGCTCCCGATTTGGAAACGGAAATCTTCGATAATTTTTCGAATGTGAATGTGGTGGACGTTTTTCTTTTTTTGTGCCGCAGGTATGAACTCGACATTACATTCATCGGCAACATCATGGTATTTACAAAATACATTCCGCCACCTCCGGTTGTTGTCCCATTTTCTCCCAAACTTCCCGACATCACTTGGAACGATACCGCCGAAAAAGTGAGTTTCGATTTGCAGAACGATTCGCTTGCGCTGGTTGCCCGCGAGTTGACACGCAAGACGGGAAAGAATGTTGTTTTTTCTCCAGAACTGATCGGGAAAAAAGTGAACGGATATATCGAGAATGAAAAATTGGATCAGGCACTCGACAACCTTGCGTTCTCCAACGATTTGAAAGTGACGCCGACCGACGGAGATTTTTTCCTGATCGAATCGGATGTGAATCCAAAAAACAAAACGAATGATCTGTCGGGGAATAAAAACGGTTCGGGAAAGGGCGACCAGCAGATTCAACTTCCTGCAGGAACAAAATTGTCGACTGATGATGGATTGGTTACGCTGGATGCAGTGGATGCACCGATTGGGGATTTGATCAACGCGATTTCCTCTTCACTGAAAAAACAATATTTTCTCTTTACCAATATGAAAGGCACAACGACGATGAGCATAAAGGATGCCACGTTCGATCAGTTTTTGGATGATGTTTTCAATGCAACGGATTTCACTTACCGGAAAAAAGACGAAACTTATTTTATCGGTGACCGCAACATTGAAGGGTTGCGAGTGACTAAGTTGGTGAAAATGCAATACCGCACCG
>CAYMZV010000288.1:0-5738 GCA_964394965.1 uncultured Chryseobacterium sp. | reverse complement strand
AAACAGGGGACCGTCGTTCAATGGAAATCAAGTGGAACAACAAATTGTCGGATTGATTTATGAGCAATCCATTGTCAGTGCCTGTCCGGCAAACGGACCTTGCGTGCAGCGCGGATTTCCGGCAGGAACCACCATCCACGAGGAAACCGGATTGTTCCTCAACGTGCTGAAACCAAACGGCGGTTACGACCTTGCGCGCCTTGCAACCATTCCGCACGGCAATTCCCTTCTTGCATTGGGAACATCGTCCACCACACCTCCGCAAAACAATAATTTTTTTCCCGTTGCTTCCGCCATACCCACAAACCTGAATGGCAGCGCCGTATCTGCAAATGATGTGGGTCTCGACTACACACAACAAATTACCGACAAACAATTTCCACCGTTTGATCAGGCGAATCCGAACAGCGCGCTTCAGGCTGCATTGGGAACCCAAGTCATTACGGCAATGACAACGCTCAATCTTTCAACAAACAACAAGGATGCGGGTGGCGGAATCCTGAATTTGCCTTTCATCACAAGCAACGTCAGCGCCATGTCCATGGATGCGACATTCTGCATCGAAACCATCAAGGGCAGCTCCGCTTTGCAAATGCAATACACGCAAACCATCAACCTCATTTTTCCGCCAACGGGAAAAGCGGTTCCCATCATTTGGCCGCACATCACCGTCAACACGCTGATCAAAAAAAGCTAACGGAATTTTTTACCGTTCGATAATCGGGAGTACAACACTTTCTTTTCTTGCATCACCGTTCCCGCTATCCGGTCGCGGAACTCCCTGCTCCCGATGCTTCGGGACGTGGCTATTTCAGAAAGTCTTTTCTTTTCCGGCAGCATTTTTCCGCGCAACTCATCCGCGCGAAAAAATGTCGTGGAAAAACTTTTTTTCCTGCCAGTTGCCGCTATTTTTTCCTGCCGCTCTCGCTACTTCACTTTTATCGGGTCTCCCGATTTCTGTTTCGCCACCGCATTGAATGCAGGAATTTTTTCTTCCTTTATTTTTTTCAGCTTCTGCAATTGCACATCAATCAACGCGCTCACATCATCATAGGCAACGTACGATTGTTTTGTGGGCGCTCCATCAACCGACGCGACAGCTCCGCCTATTCCTGCCAATTTATCGTTCAGGCGAATCGGATAATTCAGCAAATCCTGTCCGGCTTGCGCTTTCCATTGCACCAACGCATCCTCGATTCCCTGCAGCGAATCCAGAATCGGTTTCGATAGTTTTTTCAGCTGCGCGGCAAACGCAGTATCATCCACACTGCCGATGTACGTGTTCATCTGGCTTCGTATCGAACGCAAATCATTTATCGCCTGATGCGTTTCACTGAGTTTCCTGTTTATTTTCATCAGCAGAGCAAGCTGTTCGTCCAGGTCATGTTGTGTTGCAGTACAACGCGGGTCTTCGCGGACCACGAATTTCTGTTCACCCATCAGCGAATCGCCGATGAAAAGTTTCACCACATAATTTCCCGGAACCGCACGCGGACCAATCGTGGATCCTCCCCACATCGGACTCGGCTTTTCAAGTTTTGTCGCATCCGGATAACGCAAATCCCAATGGATCCGGTTCATTCCCGAATCAGCCGGCAACACACCGTTACGCGGAATTTTTTTGTCCTCATAAAAATCCTTTGAAATTTTTATCGGCTCTCCATCTTCCCTTTTTGTACTGCTCAGTGATTTTACCGTATCGCCTTTTTCAGTGAGGAAAATCAGTTTCAATTCTTTCTTTGCCTTGTTTTTCAGGAAATAATCCACGGTCAATCCGTTCGGTGCATTTTGCCCTTCCTGCATGCCTTCGTAAAAATAACTTCCGCCACTTGTTCTCATCGCTGTGTCGGGAGGAAATAAATAACAACCCGTTTTTGCCAATGGGAATTTTGCATCGTAAAACGGAGTGAGATCATCCAGAATCCAGAATCCCCTTCCGTGTGTGGCAATCACCAGGTCATGTTCGCGTTTTTGGATTTGAATGTCATGCACGGGTGTATTCGGCAAATTCAATTGCAGCGATTCCCAATTTTCCCCGTCGTTGAACGAAATGTAAATTCCGGTTTCCGTTCCCGCATACAACAGGCCTTTCCGTGTCGGGTCTTCACGCACCACACGTGTGTAATCGTTCGCGCGGATTCCATTCGTAATTATTTTCCAAGTTTTTCCATAATCGGTGGACTTCAATAAATAAGGTTTTGTGTCATCGCTTTTATAACGTGTCGCGGCCACGTAAACTGTTCCCGCATCGAATTGCGAAGGTTCGATAATGGAAATCAACGCACCCTTTGGAAGCAGGGAAGTTGGCGGTGTAACGTTCATCCAGTTTTTCCCATCGTCTTTCGAAACATAAATCAATCCGTCGTCGCTTCCTGTCCAGAGAATTCCCTTCTGCACATAACTTTCCGCAAATGTAAAAATGTCGGCATAGATTTCCGCACCCGTATTGTCTTTTGTAATCGGTCCGCCGCTCGGTTTCATTGTTATGGAATCGTGTGCAGTCAGATCGGGAGAAATCGTTTCCCAGGAATTCCCGCCGTCAAAACTCCGGTGTACATATTGCGAGCACACAAACAATTCATGCGGATCATGCGGCGAAAAAACAATCGGATACGTCCACTGGAAACGGTATTTTTTCTGTCCCGAAGAACTTCCGATTGCCGCAACGGGATAAACGGAAACATCCTGTTCCTCGTGCGTAATGTCATTGTATTTGGTGAGCGAGCCGTCGTATTCGCCACCGTAAGTAATGTGCGGATTCAACGGATCGGGAACAATGTAACCCGATTCTCCACCCGCAACGGATTCCCAATCCCTCTCGCCAATGGAATAACCATCCGTCTTTGCCGCAATGCGCACGGAAGAATTATCCTGTTGATCGCCGTAAACGTGATACGGATAATCGTTGTCCAGATTCACATGATAAAATTGTCCGGTCGGGAAATTCGCTTCTGTCCAGTTTTTTCCGCCATTGACAGAAACCTCACTGCCGCCATCATCACCGATAATCATTCGCATCGGATCTTGCGGATCAATCCACAGGTCATGATTGTCGCCGTGATTGTTGTTTATTTCCGTTGGAAAAGTTTTTCCCCCGTCAATGCTTTTCCACGATTGCACATTCAAGATGTAAACGGCATTTTCGTTTTTCGGATCACAGAAAATCTGTGAGAAATACCAGGGGCGCTGTTTCAGATTGTTGTTTGTGCTCATCTGGTTCCAGCTTTCCCCTCCGTCATAACTTTTGTAAACGCCACCGTTCGTTTTATTTTCCACAAGCGCGTAAAGTATATTTCCTTTCACCGGAGAAATGCTCACGATTATTTTTCCATCCAATCCCGTTGGCAATCCCGGATTTTCCGAAATCTTTTTCCACGTGTCGCCGCCATCCATGCTTTTGTACAAACCGTCGCCCTTGCCGCCGCTCTCGAGTGAATAGGGTGTGCGCCGCGATTGCCACATGGTTGCATAAAGGATGAGTGGATTTGTCGGATCCATTTTCACATCGCAACATCCTGTCGAATCATTCACGAATAAAATATTCTCCCACGTTTTTCCTCCGTCCTTGCTGCGGTACAATCCGCGTTCCCTGTTCACGCCAAAAATTTTTCCCTGGCAAGCCGCATAAACCAGATTCTCATTTTGCGGATGCACGACAATAGTCCCGATCGCAAAAGATTTTTCGAGACCGATGTGTTTCCATGTTTTTCCCGCGTCGGTGCTTTTATAAACGCCGTCGCCGAAAGAAATGTTGTTGCGCATTTCCACTTCGCCCGTTCCCACATATAAAATGTTTTGGTTCGAAGGGGCAACCGCAATCGCACCGATGGAAGACGAATGGAAAGTTGTGTCGCTGGTGCAATTCCAATTATCTCCGCCATCGATTGTTTTCCAAACGCCGCCACCCACGGCTCCTGCATAGTAGGTGAATCGGTCGCCCATGATTCCCGTCACCGCCAAGCATCTTCCTGCACGAAACGGACCGATGCTTCGCCACTTCATCGTTGTGGAATTTAAAATAGGATCAACATTTTTTTGCGCGAACAGATTCGCAGCAATGAAAATCAAAACCGGCAGCAACAGTTTTCTGTTCATTGGAAATTATTTTTTGGAAGTACAGAGTTAGAAAATTTTCTTGAGAAATCATTTACCACTCATCACAGTTCCGGGATTACAGATTTTACGGATGTACGGATTCTGGATTAGCTATGCGTTTTTAAGATTTACAACTCTTCGATAGATCAAGCGATCGGGAGCAAATCGGAAGAGCAGACCCAATTCTAAATTTTCTCTTTGTGTCCAGGCCCCAACTGATTATAAACCGAGAGGCAACAACCGATTATCTTATAGCTTAAGTCAGCATGAATAATTTTATTTTCTAAAGTAGCTTGCATATAAATGAATAGTTAAAAAGGGCTGCAAAACCAACAATCAAATCGAAACCAACAAGAACCCACACGAAAGAAAAAGCCACCCGGATAAAATCTGTAATCCGTACATCCGTAAAATCCGTAATCCCTTCTACAGGTACAAATCAATCAACTCCCGCACACATCCTTCCCCGCCTTTTTTATTCAGCACCACATGCACCCAACTTTTCACAATATCAACAGCATCAGCAGGGCAGGCGGAAAATCCAACGGCTTTAATTATTTCCTCATCATTCACATCATCACCGATAAAACAAACATTCGCCGGAGAAATTTTCAATTCTTCGCACCACTTGTTCAGCGTTTCGATTTTTGGAACATTGGAAACTTCAACATGACCAATATTTAAAACTTCGGCTCGCATTGAAATTATTTTATTTGTTCTTCCGTGTGAAATAATTCCTGTCAGAATTCCGCGCTTGTTCAATCTGCGAATCATCAATCCGTCTTTCGCATTGAATTTTTTTATCTCGTCGCCATTTTCCGTGTAATAAATCCCTGCATCCGTCATCACGCCGTCAATGTCGAAAATCACCATTTTGATTTCCTTGCCGCGTTGCTCCTCACGCAATTCCAAATCCGTTTTCAAAAGCAAATCTGTTGTGAGGGAAAATCGGGAAGCAATGTGTTTGATGTCATCCGGCAACGGACGAGCCAAATCCTTTATTCCGAGTTCAACAGAAATTTTTTCTCCGCCCAATTTGTTTTTGCGAAGTAAGTAAGAAAGATTTGCTGCGTAAATGCTCATCGTATTTTCTTTGTGTTCTCCGCGCCCCTGCGGCAAATGATTTAAGCCACGGAGGTTTAGGTTAAATTATTTTTCTTCCAATTGCATTTGCAACGGTCTTCAACGAACCCGTCAACGCACGGAATTCATCGTGATTCAATTGTTGTGATGCATCCGACTTCGCCACTTTGGGATTCGGATGGACTTCAATCAGCAAACCGTCCACACCCATTGCACAACACGCGCGCGCGAGATCGGGCACGCCATACGCATAACCGATTGCGTGACTCGGATCGAGGATGATCGGGAGATTCGAATATTCCTTCATCCATGCCGCACCGCAGAGATCAAGCGTGAAACGCGTTTTTGTCTCGAACGTCCGGATACCGCGCTCACACAAAATCACATTCGGATTTCCTCCCGATAAAATGAATTCTGCGCATTGCAAGAATTCCTGCAACGTTGTTCCGAATCCGCGTTTCAGCAAAACGGGCTTTTGTGTTTTTCCGCAGCGTTTTAAAATGCCATGGTCATACATCGACTTCGCGCCGATCTGGATGATGTCGGCGTATTCGATGATG
>CAYMZV010000287.1:0-5760 GCA_964394965.1 uncultured Chryseobacterium sp. | reverse complement strand
TCATTTTCAAGGATCAGGGCAACGTCCTCTTTCGTCTTGTTGAGCACGGCCGTATTGAAAATTTGAAACAAGGATCCTGTTGTGTCGAAATAATTATTGTCATTCGGCATTTCATAAGGGTGGTCACCGGTATGATCCGTTTCAGAATTTGCCGAAGCGGTTGATGCGTGTATTGACAGTCCATTATAATATTCATACAAATCATTCGAAACCTGTTCGGGAGTTTTGCCGGTCAGTTGTGCCAATGCTTGATTGTATACATCGGTATTGTTGGGATTGAATGGAGGATACAGATTGGTGTTGTTGAGATAGCTTGGAGTGGACGAGGATGAATTCATGTAAATAAGAAGTCTCAAAATGATTACGATGAATAATCCGACACCACCGAATGCTGCGCCGCCTCCGCCGCCACCGGAAGTTTGTTTTTGCCTTCTTTGTGCAATGGCATTTTGAGCCTTGGATAGAATCCATTGACTCACTTCCATCTTCGTTATTTTCTTCAGGATTTCCTCTCCGCTTGCAGGTTCGGAAAGTGTGTAGGAAACAAATCGCGCAAGGCCAATGAGATCATCCGCATAAGCATCTTTCATTTCACTCACCGCATCGGGGAGCGAGCTGATCGTGTTGAGCAAATTGGTATCGGAAACATCCTGTGCCCGCGCAAAACTCGCACGGGGTTTTGTTTTGGCATCTTCATATATTTCACGGATCTCTTCGTGCAATCTTGCGAATTCACTTCTGATCTTCCGGAAACAAGCCGACTTATCCTCTTCCGTACACAGCAGGGCAAGTTTCCTGAAAAGTTTCATCCGCTCCGAATCGTGCTGGCGAAAGGCATTCACGATTTCCTGCTGGTAAACGCTGACGAAAAAAGGGGAAATGAATTGTATGAATTCCCGATCGGAATAAATCGGATTGGAAATGAAATTCCCTTTTGGAGGCAACACGCCATTGGTGAGAAAATTCAGCAGCGGACTATCCTCATAAATTGCGAAATGATACCTGCGTGTTTTTGGATCATTCAGTTCGGCAATGAGTTGAAGCAAACGGCTTTTTTCAAGTTGATGCCCTTCAATCTCTATAGTCGCAGAATTGTCGCGCAATTCAAATTCCGCCAACGCTTTTTTCTGCGCAAGTTGCAGCAGGTATTTGCTGAAGTCATGCTCATCAGGATTGATATCGGGAAGGATGAAGGGCGAAATATATTCCATGGGTAATGGCCTTTCCAAAATTAGCAGAATCATTTTCAGGAAAAAGCGATTTCGGAAAATAATGTGATGATAAAAATCTGTACTCGCTGAGGAATCCGACAAATCCTCACATCATTTTTTCTTCTCATTCACAATCTCAAACTTCATCGATTCCGTTTCGCCGAATTCATCCACCACTGTCACCGTATGTTTTCCCGGTTCGGGATTCATTGCGAATTGATGGATGTCGGTTGTCATTCCCATATATTGATCGTCGAGATGCCAATAGACGATCGTCCCTTTTTTGCGGTGCGCAATTTCAAAAACAACTTTTCCCGGACGTCCATCCAATTCGGTGGGAATGAATAATTGCGTTTCCGCCCGAGGATAAACGAACTCCATGGAGTTGGAAGTTGTCCCTCCACAATCGTTTCGATAAGGCGGAAGTGTTTTGTAATTCGGATTTTTCGTTTTGTAATAATATTCTTCGGCGGGAGGAAGAATGAACCACGCGACATGTTTCATTTTCGAAACGTCTTCGCAATCGCTCGTCACTCGGAATTTTCCGGTTTCGTCGAGATGGATCAATTGGTGATAGGGGCAAGGTCCGCTTTTCATTCCCGATTTTGGAATCCATTGCATTTCCGCATCACACAATTCATTCGCCCGGCAGCCGCTTTCCTTGCACACCAAGACCTGTTGCATGTCACTTTCCGGTTTCTTGAACCATTCGGGTGAACGGAGCGTGTTGAAAATGTCGAAGAGAATCGGTGCTGCAGTTTGTACGCCAATCAATCCGGGCCGACCTTCACCGCTTGCATTTCCCACCCAAACGGCAACCACATATTTCGGCGTCACACCGATTGCCCAGCCATCACGAAAACCAAAACTCGTTCCTGTTTTCCATGCAATCTTATTTGCCGATAAGAATTCTGTCCAATTCACTTCTTCGTCGGGACGGGTAACTTCCGTCATCGCCTCGAATGTAAACCAGATGGCGGATGCATCGAAGTAAGAATGTTCGGCGATCGGTGATTCGGAATTTTCCTTTTGCTGCGGAATATAAAATGGCGGATGGAAATCTTTTTTATCGTACGCACCCGTTTCGTTGTAACGTGTGAGCGTGCGCGCCATCGACGCATACGCACCGGCGAGATCCCATAATTTTCCTTCGGCGCCACCGAGAATCAACGATAAACCATAATGATCGGGTGGTTGATTTATTGTTGTCAGTCCCACTTTTTTCAACAGCGCATGAAATCTTTCCACGCGGTATTGCTGCAACAATTTCACGGCGGGCACATTGAGCGAACGCGCGAGTGCACGTCGTGCGGGAACGGCACCGTCATAACTGCGATTGAAATTCTGCGGATTGTATCCTGACAAATCCGTTGGGATATCGGGAATCAACGTGTTGGGAAGGATTTGCCCGTCGCTCAACATTCCTGCATAGAGAAAAGGTTTGAGAATGCTTCCCGTACTCCGCGGTGCAGTGATCACATCCACATCATTTCCATTTTCTCCGGCAGCATCGGGATTGTTTTCATCGGAAGTGTTTCCAACATACGCCAACACATTCCCGGTTTGAACATCCAACACAATTGCAGCTGCATTGTCAATTTGATTTCCCATCAGGATGCGATGGTGTTTTTCTACAATCGCATTGACTCGTTGTTGCATGTTGATGTCGAGTGTCGTTTGCACAATTGTTCCTGTGTGACCTTCTTTTGCGGAACGGTCCAATAAATGCGGCGCCAATTGCGGCAACTGATGCGGCGCGCCTGGAAGCGGTTCCTCTTTTGCGAGATTGCAAGTTGTCCGGTCAATTATTTTCGCTTCGTACAAACGGTCGAGCAGGCGGTCACGTTTTTCTTTCAACCGCAACTGGTTTCTTCCTGGAAAAATAAGTGACGGGGAATTCGGCAAAACGGCGAGTGTGGCAGATTCGGCCCAGGAAAGTTTTTCAGGTTCACGTCCGAAATATCTCCACGATGCCGCATCGATTCCGACGACATTGCTTCCGAATGGGGCATGCGATGCGTAGAGTGCGAGGATCTCTTCCTTGCTGTATGAAATTTCCAAACGTGTGGCGAGTATGACTTCGATTATTTTCTGGAAAAAAGTTCGCGGAGGATTTTTCCGGGCGATGCGAATCACCTGCATGGTCAATGTACTTCCTCCCGAAACGACACGGCCATTTTTCAGGTTCTGTCTTATTGCACGGCCAAAAGAAAATGGGTTGAAACCGAAGTGTGAATAAAATGCGCGGTCTTCATATTGAATGATGCACTGCGCAAATTTGTAGGGGACACCTTTTCGTTCGGGAAATCGCCATTGCCCGTCGTCTGCAATTTTTGCACCGAGCAGATTTCCATCCTTGTCGAGAAGAACGGTACTGGTTGGATCGGTAAAAAGTTTGTTGGGCAAACAGAACGCGTAAAAAATACCGAGGATGAATAAAAGCGTGATCCATTTCCCTTTTTTTTTCTTCAGGAAATTCCAATACCATCCGAATATTCGGGAAAGAAATTGTTTTGAACCGACAATAAACAATTTCAGCCAATCGCCCATTCTCTTGATAACATTTCGCATCCTTTAACAAAGATAGATGTCGTTTTGTTGATAACCGGATAAACCTGACAAGTGTCGGATTCGTTGAATACCTGTACCATTTTGGCACTCCCCGCGTTATATCCCTGAATCTTCCTAAAACCCCACGATGGAAACACTGTTACGTTACCAAAACTCTCCCCGTAATGGTTCGCCGTTTTTCTTTTTTGCTTTTCCTGCTTGTATTCGTGGGCTGCGACATCAACAGGAAAAATCTCATTGTGCAGAAACGTATTTTCCTCAAGGGCTATTACGTACACGTGCCTGGAAAACGGAGCGATTATCCTGCCGTTTATTTGCCGCCGCATCCTTATCCGACAATCGTGAATAGGACTGTTGCAGGCCATCCCGACAGAACGGTTGCAGATTCATCGCAAGGGGCGGTTTATCAGCCGGCTTATGTTCAACAATCCGCAACAAATTATCCGGGTGGCTATGTGTATGGAAACAATCCGGTTCAACAGCAACCGCAATATTATTATCCGGGCAATGGAGGTTACAATCCTGCAACGGGAAATGGTATGGGAACAGCTACCGGAGTTGGAGTGGGGAATCAGCCCGATCCATTGTATCATCCATACAAGCTCAGCGAAATTCCGGTGTATGATACGTCAACGACTCCATACCGTCCGATCGTTTATAATGATACTGTTCCGCCTGCATTGCCGACAGACACTGCGATGGCTTATCAACCGCCGTCACATCACAAGCAGGTTTATTTCCCGGATGTTCAGCCCGGAGCTTATGCGCAAATGGGCATGATGATCGGCATGCAGGATTATGGAAAACAGGTGAAGTGGAATTCATTCTCTTTTTCTGCGGGAATGAGAAACAAGATGGCCATCAATTCGCACCAATCACTCGTTGCCGATCTTGGTTATCGTTTCAACCAATTTTTCATTGGGCAGAATGCGCCGAAGCTGTTTCCGCTGTCGCAACAGAAACATGACCGCGAGCGTGTTTCCATCAATGATTTTACGATTGCATTCTGCGACCGGATCGATTTCAACGAAGTGAATGACGATGATGCGAAGGAAACCAATTGGTTGGATGTGGGAATGTATGCGGATGCTTCCTTCCGTACCTCGAATGTCTATTATGATAAATTCCAGAATTCGAATTCAGCGGTTGGAAGAAATTATAAAATCAAGACAAAAATCACAGACTTGAATTTCCTCAACCATGTGGATTATGGCTTGACGGTTCGTTACGGTTTCAAATATTGCAATGTGTTTGCGACCTACCGTTTGAATGACTTGATAAGATTTTCATCCGCGCCCGACAACTATCGTGATTTGCCGCGTCTTGCCATTGGTGTGGAAATGGACACGTTTTAGTTTCGGAAAATGAATGTGAACAAAAACAGGAAACCGTTTTTTGGTGTTCTTCGTTGAATGCAGTATCTTTTTTCTTCAAAAGAATTTGTCATGAAAAAACCGGAAGACGATTATAACATCAGTATCCCGAAACCCTGTCATGAGGATTGGGACAAGATGAAGCCTGCAGAGCAGGGACGATTCTGTGAAAGCTGTTGCAAGGTTGTTGTCGATTTCACTTCGAAAACAACCAACGAGATCATTGATTTTCTTTTGTCGGCAGGAAAAGAAACGGTTTGCGGACGTGCATACGATGAACAATTGTCGGTTGTTCCTGTACGAAGTCAGTGTAACCCGAAGTGGAAGATTTTCGCTGCGGCGTTGTATTTTGTTTTCGGGTCATTCCTGTTTACTTCTTGCAGTGTGTTTCGCCATCATCGCCGTACACAGGCTACAGGTGGAAAATTCCTGATTGAGCCCAAACAGAAAAATCAAAAACCGTCCAATCCGATTCTCGATCCGAAAGGAAGCAAAACAGTTTTTAGCCATCAATAGAACATGAATAACATTCGCATTGAACAACCCTGTCACGAAAACTGGAACAGCATGCATGCTCATGCGGATGGACGCTGGTGCATGTTGTG
>CAYMZV010000286.1:0-5847 GCA_964394965.1 uncultured Chryseobacterium sp. | reverse complement strand
GGCAAAAAAGAAGCCGCTTCCAAAGGAGGAGAGGAAACCAAAAAAGCTGTCAAAAAGGTGAAAGACAACCTCGAGAAGACAACGTTCGGTGACGTATCCGCCCTTGCAGATTTGAAAACCCAACTTGAAGACAAAGAGCAGGGTAAAAAAGAGTAATCCAAGGAATACCCGAGTGGGCCTCCGCTCGGGTTACTAAAAATCACGCCATGGTTTTTAGTCATCCCTTCCCGATTTATCGGGAAGGGATTTTTTTTATTTGCAATTTCATAATGAAAACAGGCGTTTTTAAGAATACTTGTAAAGATTAACTGTTTATAAATATTTATTTTATCACTTTTCCCATATTTTTCAATATTAAAGCCGATTACAAACGGATATTTTTCCTTTATTCAAAAAAAATAATTTATTTATTTAACAAATAATTTATTTTTGTCGGAAATTTAAAACTAACAACTAACCACCCCCCCACATGGAACGCCACTGTATCGACTGCGGAGAATCAATTAATGGAAGAGCGGATAAAAAATACTGCTCTGATCAATGCCGCAACAGCCACAACAATAGACTGAATAGCGACAACAATAATTTTATGCGAAATGTCAATAACATCCTGCGCAAGAACAGGAGAATATTGGCCGATCTCACACCCACAGGCAAAGTCACCATTTCGCGAGAGAAGGTACTCGACCTTGGGTTCAACTTCGGTCACTTCACGCACATTTATACCACCCAGAAATCAACCACCTATTTCTTCTGCTATGAATACGGGTATCTAACCCATGGCAATGATTATATGACAATTGTCCTGAGGAAAAAAGCCCAAACACTTGATAGGGATCCCAGTTGAGCCATACTTGCCCAACCTGTTAATTTTTTAATGAACTTTTATTCGTTAAAAAAAACAAACGACATGTAACCTAATTACCCGGCTGTTTCGTTTCTTTGGTATATTCATGCAGCCGATCATGAGAAAGGGATTTTTCATTTCATTTTTTGCCTTGGGATTTTTTTCCTTGCAGCTTTTACTCTCTGCACAGGAAAATGGAATTGTGCGACCTGATGTCATTCGCGTAAGCGCATTGAATGATACTGTTTTCAGATATATGGTCAATACCAACCAGATTTATGAAGCAGGATTGGATACGCTTCCGCAAATGCAGTTCTGGAGAAAAATCATGCACATGAATCCGGATACGGGACTGATTAGCCTTGCTGCCAATCGCAGGATTTTCTGTTCCATTCCTTCCGAAGCATGGGATAAATTGGGTGACCAAGGGCAAGAGCATTTTCGCGACAGTATCCGTAAGGAATATTTATTGGATGATAGCGCTTCCGTTTTATTCACAAAAGGGAAAAACGATTTCTATGATGCAAAAGCCGTCATTCCCCAAATTGACCGGGCGATTCCGATTTTTGTTCAACAAGGTGTTGATCCGTTTTATGCACAGGCGATTCTTCTGATTGAATCTCCCGGAAAAACGCTCAAATCAAATGTCGGTGCGAATGGCGCCTTTCAATTGATGAAAGGCGTTGCAATTGAAATGGGATTGACCGTGAATAAAAAAGTTGACGAAAGAAAAGATTTTGACAAATCGGCTTATGCCGCCGCAAAATTGTTGCAGACAATTTGCATTCCCTACACACGTGCCATGTTGGACAAGCGTGGCATCTGTTATGACGAGAATGATTTATGGTTTCGCTTATTGGTTTTGCATGTCTATCATGCAGGTGCAGGAAATGTTGACAAGGCCTTGTCAGTGATAAATCCCTGTGATGAGGATGGCGGAATTGAATTGATAGAACAGTTGTGGCAAACCAAAGCCGGACAGTTCGGGAAATCCTCTCAAAGTTATTCTCAGGTGGCAATTGCCGCATTACTCGAACTGGATGATGCTTACGGTAGGACAAATGAAATCCGTGAGGCTTGTGCGAAAGAAAAGCAGACCGGTAATTCCCGAAATTAACAAGCTGTTTTTAGTCAATCGGCCGATGGTAATTCCATCGGCTTTTTTGTTTTCAATAATCGGAAACAATATATTTACATAAACCTTACAAAGCCATAATGGGAAAATCAGCTACTCGTTTTTTGATCACGGTTTTTTCCCTCGTCCTTTCGTCTTTTTCCGCTCACGCACAACTTGTCATCAACGAGTACACAGCGGCAAATACAACCGGCACCGACGTCGATAATTTCGGATTGTATCAGGATTGGGTGGAGTTGTATAATGGAACCGCAAGTACAATCAATCTGAGCGGTTATTATTTGAGTGATGATGCAACTGTTCCGCACAAGTATCAATTCCCTTCCGGATCAATAACGTCAAATGGTTTTTTCAAAGTCATCTGTGATGGGAAGAATCAAGTGGTGAGCGGTTGGTATCACACCAATTTCAATTTGGTGCAATGCCAGCCTGAACAGATAGTCCTTTCAAATCCCGCAGGAACAATCATCGATTCATTGACGATCAAAAGAAACCAGGCCGATCATTCCTGGGGAAGGACAACCGATGGCGCAAATACCTGGAGCGTTTTTCTCACTCCCACTTTCGGAACATCGAATGGAACGGGCACTCCTTATTTGCCTTATGCATCCAAACCGAATTTCAGTCTCGCTCCTGGATATTATAACGGAACACAAACATTGACCATCACCACTCCCGATCCGAACATTACCATTCATTATACAACAAACGGTTTCGATCCCACCATTACGGATCCCGTTTATTCCTCGCCGATTTCCATTTCATCAACCGAAGTTGTACGCGCCTGTTGTTTCAGCAGCACACCCGATATTCCTGAGAGTTTTATTGTAAGCAGTTCCTATTTCATAAATGTTGCCGTTCATACTCTCGCAACCGTTTCCGTTTATGGCGATAATCTTGCGCCATTGATGGCCGGCAATCAATCGTATCCGATCACTTCATTGGAATATTTTGATCCGAATGGAATTTTCAGGACTTCCTGTGAAGGAACAAGCAACAAGCATGGAAATGATTCCTGGGCTTATCCGCAGCGTGGAATCGATTTTATTTCCGAGGATCAATTCGGTTACGGCTATGCATTGAAGTGGAAAATTTTCAATAAAAAACCGAGACAGTCTTTCAAGCGAATCATCCTGAAAGCGGCTGCGAATGACAATTATCCTTTTGAAGCGGGAAGCGCACACATTCGCGATGCCTATTGTGAAATGCTTTCGCAAAATGGAAACATGCATTTGGATGAACGTTCATGGGAACCTTGCGAATTGTATGTGAACGGACAATACTGGGGAGTGTATGACATCCGCGAAAAAGTGGATGACAATGATTTCACCGCGTATTATTACCAGCAGGACAATCCCGATGTGCAGATGCTGAAAACATGGGGAATAACTTATGCGGCTTTTGGCGGACCGCAAGCGATAACGGATTGGAATACCATCGAAACATTTATCGTTTCAAACAACATGGCGATTCCTGCGAATTTTGCGCATGTCGACAGCATTTATAATTGGAGAAGCCTGTGCGATTACATCATTCTCAATTCCGTTTGTGTCACTTCCGATTGGTTGAATTGGAATACGCAATGGTGGCGCGGAATCGATCCTGCTGGCCAGGAAAAGAAATGGAGATATTGTTTGTGGGACAATGACGCAACTTTCGGCCATTACATCAACTATACAAATATACCTGATACATCACCTAATGCCGATCCTTGCAATCCGGAATCATTGCCCGATCCCGGCGGACAGGGACACATCCTCATCCTGAATGCATTGATGGCAAATCCGACTTTCAAGCAATATTACATTACGCGTTATGCCGATTTGCTGAACACTTCCTTGAGTTGCGATACAATGGTAAATACGCTTGATACGATGATCAACCGGATTGCTCCCGACATGCCTGCGCAATGTGCACGATGGGGCGGAAGCGTCAATCAATGGCAAACGAATGTCCAGACCATGCGCACTTACATTCAGCAACGTTGTGTTGACATACAAGCGGGGATGGTGAATTGTTATTCACTCACCGGACCTTACAATGTTGTGATTGAAGTTCAACCCGTGGGTGCAGGAACGGTTGATGTGAATTCACTTCATCTCGATGCTTTTCCATGGACAGGATTGTATTACGGTGGAATAAATACGATTCTGCAAACCGCTCCGACTTCAGCGATGTACACGTTCGACCATTGGGAAATGACAAGTACACCATCACCTTCTTCAACGAATGACAGCGTCACGATAAATCTCACCGGTCCCGATCACATCATTGCCGTTTACCGTTCGAATGAAACGTTGCAGAATGTTTTTATTCCAACCGCATTTTCCCCGAATGGCGACGGACAAAATGATGTGCTCTTCATTCACGGAATTGATCCTTCACAAAGTGCCGACATCATTATTTTCAATCGTTGGGGACAACAGGTTTTTGAAACGAAAGATGCAACGGTAGGCTGGGATGGAACGACAGGAGGAAAACAGGATCCGTCTGGCGTTTACGCTTACCTTTTGAAAGTGAAAAATCCGGATGGTACCGATGCTACAAAATCGGGCAACATCACCTTGATGCGTTAATTTTTTCTCTTTTTATTTTCATGAAAAGTTTTTGTTTTTCCATTTTGTTTTTTTTCACGGCAACAAGAATGATTGTTGCACAGGATATCCATTTTTCACAATTCAATGAAAACCCGATGCATCTCAATCCTGCATATACGGGAATGTTCGATGGATTATTCCGCGCAACCATAAATTACAGAAGCCAATGGGCGTCGATGGGGCATCCGTATACGACTTCAGCTGCCGCGTTCGATATGCCATTGTTGTTTTCAAAAACGCGCGCGTACATGGGCGTCGGCGCTTTCATTTATCACGACCAGGCCGGAGATTCCAAATTCGGAACTTTTCAGGGATTGCTTTCCGTAAGTGGAATTGTTCACTTGAACGATTACCAAAAACTTTCTGCCGGAATCCAAGGCGGTTATTCGCAACGTTCCGCAACCATTTCCGATTTGCAATGGGAAAACCAGTATGTGAATGGCGCGTATGATCCTAGCGCTTCTCCCAATGAAGGGAATTTGCTTTCCTCGTTTCCGTATGCGGATTTGTCGGGAGGCGTTGCTTACCAATACAGGAATGCAACCGGAAATCTCGATGGCAAGGATGTATTTGAGTTGAATGCCGGTGCAAGTGTTTTCCATTTCAATCGGCCCACGGAAAAATTCCATCAGGGTGGTGATGCGCGTCTTGACATGCGCGATGTTTTTCATGTGCAAGTGCGTTACGATTTTCCCGGCACGCGCTGGTCACTGCGTCCGTCCGCGTATTACATGCAACAGGGGCCTGCGAAAGAATTGCTTTTCGGTTCACTCATCCGTTACCGCATAAAAAATGGGACGAAGGTGACCAATTTTTCAAGCGAGAGTGGAGTGGGGTTGGGGCTTCATTACCGTTGGAACGATGCGATTGTTCCGCAACTGTATTATGATCTCGGCGATATTTTCATTGGGCTTTCTTACGACATCAATGTTTCCAAATATGCTGCGGCTTCAAAATACAATGGCGGATTCGAGGTGACATTGCGATATGCGAATTTGAATGGGGCACTGTACAAGAATAAGAAATAGAAAACCGTAATTTTGTGGAATGAAAAAGTGGTGGAAAGAATTTTACGGGAAATATTTGGTTCACTTTCCCGATTTTTGGCAATATCTTTTATTGATCGTGTTGTCGATTGTCGCGTGGGTGTTTTTCTTGTAAAACCAATTCAGGATTTTTTTTGTTGGACGGAAGGGATTCGAACCCTTATCTATTGCCGATGCAATCATTTTGCCAATTACACTACCACTCCAAATCATTTATCCTGT
>CAYMZV010000285.1:0-5848 GCA_964394965.1 uncultured Chryseobacterium sp. | reverse complement strand
AAAATTGTTTTGGTGCGAATGATGTGCAATATCAAATTCTTGCCGACAAACTCTCCGGAGAAGTTGTGCAATGCGGGATTGATTATTTCAACAAGACAAAAAATGATGAAACCTGTTTGCCGCTGTATCAGTTCGCAGTTAACATTGCAGGATCGATCAGGGCAAAGGAAAAGGCAAAGGAAAATCTGGATTCCTGTCTGGAATGGTTGAACAATCGCCATTTGTACAATTGTTGGTTCTGCACAAAAGTTCCGCCTGTGGAAGCCTGCAAATATTCACACACCATTTATAAAGTGAACAGCCGCGGTTACCGTTCCGTACAATATTCCTATGTGCCGATTCATATTCCGCGTTGCGCATCGTGCCAAAAAATCCATACAAAAGCGAATAACAAACTTATCATTTCAATTGTCGCTACCGCTGTTCTGGGATTTATCGTAGCCTCATTGGCGGATGAGAATTTCCTTGTTGGAGGTTTGATCGGTGCGGGTATCGGAACAATTATCGGTGTGGCATTGAAATCGGCGGAAAACTCGAATGCAAATATCAAGAGCACTGCAAATTCCACGCTCAGGACTTATCCGGTCATCAGCCAAATGTTGCGTGAAGGATGGCAAATGCATAAACCATCGGCGTAAATAAAAACCAATCAATTCCTGACCGAAATGAAAAAATATTTTTTCCTCATTTTGTTTTTTGCTTTCTGCATTCGGCAATTTGCATTCGCGCGCAATTGGATGGACAAGGGAGACTATTTTCCACTGAAGGAAATCAACGCGAAACAGGCGCCGGGAAACCTGAGAGACAGTTTGCGTTTGGAAATGAAAAAAGTGGCGGACTTGGAACAACGGATTTCAAATCCGAATAACGATGAAATCGGCAAATCGGTCAGTTCAATGAAACTGTATGGGATTATCGCATTTGCACTGCTTGCATTCATTTGTTTCCGATTGTTTTTCGAGACAAACAGGAAGTTGCAAACGAGTACGCAGATACTGGATTCGCAAATTTCATTGGCAAAAAGGGATATCGAAAGATATATTTATGAATTGGAAAAAGAGGCGGTAAGGATCGACAATAAGCTTGTACAAGTCTTGCATGAACAACTCAGTCTCATCAAGGATGAAAGGGCGATGAAGATTGCCGAACAACCGCTCGCACAATTCATTCCCGTCACGGATCACCGGTTGCCGATAAAAGTGGGAGAGGAAATTCATCGCATGCGCAAGCGGATTGAAAATATGGACAAGGAAACAAAAGGGTTGGGTGCATTGGTGAATTCCATCAACCGATTGGGTGAGGAGTTGATTGGAAACGGTTATGAAATGGAAGACCTGATGGGAAAAAAATATGTCGACGGAATGAAAATGGAAGCGAGATTTGTGGACAATCCCGACATTCCTCCGGGAGAGGAAAGGATCACCGATGTGTTGCGGCCTGAAATAAAATACAAGGGCGAAGTCATTCAGGTGGCGAAAGTGGAAGTTGGGAAATCGTATGAATAGGAATGAAAAGAAATCGTAAAAAATAAATCGCATCAAAATGGCAAGAGTGAAAATCGATTACGGCATTGATTTGGGAACGACAAATTCTGCAATAGCCCGAATGGAAAACGGTGAAGTGAAAATCATCAAAAGCGATACGCAGAAAGACACGATGCCTTCCTGTGTGCATTATCGCAAGAATACCATTCTCGTCGGTGATACCGCTTATTCAAGGATCAGCGATGAACACTTGCAGGCATTCGGTGATTTTTCCAAAACGGGAAACACCGGACACAAATTCAATACGTTCATTGAGTTCAAGCGAACGATGGGAACGGATAAAACCTACAAGAGCAACAGTGCGGACAAGGAACTGACATCGGAAGAGCTTTCATCGGAAGTCTTGATTGCGTTGAAAGGCCTTGTGCGTGACGAGGAAATTTCTTCGGTGGTGATTACCGTTCCTGCGCGGTTCAGGAATAACCAGATTGATGCCACCCAGCAAGCCGCAGTGAAAGCAGGTTTCAAATATTGCGAATTGCTGATGGAACCCATTGCAGCTTCCATTGCTTATGGCGTAAGTTCAAAAAGCATCAACGGTTATTGGTTGGTGTTCGATTTTGGCGGGGGAACTTTTGATGCGGCGCTCATGCGTGTGGAAGAGGGAATCATGAAAGTTGCTGATACGGATGGCGACAATCACTTGGGAGGAAAAGATCTTGATTATGCAATTGTGGATCACATCATCATTCCTTATCTCTCGAAAAATTACAACATCAAGAAAATACTTGCCAACGAATATGGAAAAGCTGAGTTGCGTGAAGCGTTGAAATCCACTGCCGAAGAAGCGAAAATTTCCATTTCCCCTCCGTCAAAAGTTTCTGCCGACATCTGCACTTACAAACCGTTGGGTGAAGACGATGACGGAAATGAAATGGAGATTGACATGAAAATGAGTCTCGAAGAATATGAAACGGCAGTGGCACCGATTTTCCAACGTGCAATTGACATTTCAAAAAAGTTGGTGGAAAAGAATAACTTGAAAACATCCGACCTTGAATTGGTTTTGCTTGTCGGAGGTCCAACACTTTCCCAAACCATGCGCAGAATGTTGCGCGAAGAATTGAATGCACAAATCGACACAAGCATTGATCCGATGACATCCGTTGCAGTGGGTGCTTCGCTTTTTGCATCTTCGAAAAACATTCCGGCACACATTCAGGAAAGGGACAAGGAAAAAATCCAATTGATTCTCCGTTATCCTGAAAACACGGTGGAAACGGAAGAGGATATCGGAATTAAAATCGACCGCTCACAGACAACCGGACAGATTCCGGAAAAGATTTTTGTAGAGATTTCGCGAAAGGACAAAGGTTGGTCGAGTGGAAAAGTGGAAATCCAGGATGATGCGGAAATCATTCCCTTGCTGTTGACGGAAGGGAAATCAAACGGTTTCGAGATTGCGATCTTCGATGAGAAAGGAAATCTGTTTCCGTGTGAACCTTCTTCCATTTCCATTATCCAGGGATTCAAGGAGCCGCCTGCAACGCTTTCGATGGATTTGTGCATTGAAGCTTTTTCGGGCGAATCGGATAAAAAAATGATGAGCGAATTGCAAGGGTTGTCAAAAAACCAAAGCTTGCCTGCAAAAGGAAAAGGAAATTTCAAGACACAAAAGGATATTCGTCCGGGCAATCCCGATGACAAGATAAAAATCCCGATTTATGAGGGCGAAAAAAATACGCGCGCCACTTACAATGAGTTTGCAGGGATTGTAACGATCACCGGCGAAGACTTGCCGAAATTCTTGCCCAAGGGTTCCGAGATTGAAATCACGGTTGAGGTGAATAAATCACATGGAAAAACATTCAAGGCTTATTTCCCCGATATCGATGAAACCGTTGAACGGGAACTTGCCGTGTCCAAACAAACCGAGTATGATGCCGACATTCTGGAAACCGAAATCAAAACGGCACAGGCTTCGTTGACTAAACTTGAAAATGAATCGAAGACAATTGACATTGCCGCTGCAAAAAAAATAAAGGATGAACTGGAAGAACTGAAAGCGATTCTTGCGAATGGAAGAACCGATTACAACACAAAAACCAAAGTCATGGAACGTTTGCGTTTGGTGTTGAAAGATCTTGATTCGCTCGAGGAAGTGAGTCTGTTCCCGAAAGTGGAAGAGGAATTGAAAGAGGCATTGGATGATTTGAGAAATAATCAGGAACGTTATGGAACGACTCAGACAAGCCCTGCTGTCGACCAGTTTGAAAAAATTGCTGCATCGGTAATAAAGGAAATGAATATCCTTGCAGCTAAAGAATTGATCACACAAATCAGGCAATTCAATTGGGCGCTCATCGATCAGGGAGCGGGTGTTGCTTTGGACATCAGCATGATCAAACAGTATGATGATCATTTTGCAAGTTACAATTGGAAAAATCCGGGACAGGCGAGGGAGTTGATCAACAAGGCAAAAGAAATCATTGCGCAGAATCCGACAAGGGGAAGGCTCCGTCCGATCATTCAGGATATCTGGCAATTGATTCCCGACAAGGAGAGGGCGGTTTCCAATGCAACCAATGATGACGAATATCTGACGCGGTAAACGAATTTGAATTAAGCGGAGTAAGAAATGGCTTCACCGAAAACAGGAAACCTGAAGAAGGGCGAGATTGTCAATGACACGTATGAAATCCAGTTTTTCATTGGGGAAGGCGCGTTCGGTGAAGTCTATCGTGTGAAGCACAAATACCTTGGCACACAAGTGCTGAAAATTTTCAAGGAGGATTATGTTTCCAAAACCGATCTGGAAACGGTTACCGCGGAAGCGAAAATCCTGTCGAAGCTCACGCATCCGAATGTGGTACGTGTTTTTGAAACCAACTCATTCGAGAAAGACGGTAAGAAAATATTTTTCATCTCGATGGGATTTGTATCGGGTGAAAACATTACGCAACTGTTGGCAAGGAAAATAAAATTGCCTGCAGCGGAAGCAATCGGTTTCGGAATGGATTTGCTCAATGGTTTGAAATACGTGCAGGAACAGAATAAACCGATCGTGCACCGCGACATCAATACGGACAATGTTCTTTTGTCGTACGAAAATTCAAAACCGGTTGCACTCCTTTCCGATTTCGGATTGGCGCAGTCGGTGGATCAACTTTCAAAACTGGCGGGAGCGGCAGGACGGTACATGTATTTTGCACCGGAATGTTATCTCGGAACTTATCTTCCCACAAGCGATGTTTTTGCAGCTGGAGTTGTGTTTTACAAAATGCTGACAGGCATGCATCCGTGGGAATATGAAATGACTTCCGACAAGCCGGAGGAAATTGCAAACACGATTATTGTTGCGCGGAAAAAAGAGCCGAAGAAACCATCCTTTCACAATCGCGAGGTTCCTGATTATGTTGACCGTGCCGTGATGAAAGCGCTTTGCCTGGATCTCGAGGGAAGATATAAAACCGCAAGCCAATTCCTGGATGACCTTCAGGATTTTAGCCGCAAAGAAAATATAATTCCCCAACCTTCAATCCAGGAGGAAGAACCGGCACAAAAATTTCCGAACATTCCCAACTTTCCGAATATCCCATTGGGCAAATCAGCTCCTTCGAAAACAAGTGAAAAGGCCTTGACCTTCAAGGTGAGGAACAAGGGCAGGGGATTCGATTTGATTGCGGGAATGAATGCGTTGAAAGAATTGCTTTATCACGACATTATGCTTCCGTTGGGTGACTGCAAATTGTATCAGCAATATAAGGTTTCCGTTCCCAATGGAATGTTGTTGTACGGTCCGCACGGCTGCGGGAAAAAATTCATTGCGCAAAAATTCGCGGAAGAGCTCGGGTACAATTATGTCGAGATAAAACCTTCCGATCTCACAGGCACATACGCGCAGGGAACGAAAGAAAAAATCGAAAGACTTTTCCGTCAGGCTAAAGAAAAATCACCGACAATCATTTTCATTGACGAAGTGGATGCCATTCTTCCCGGCCGCGAAGGGAATCTGAGTCACAGTTACTCTCCCGAAGCAAACGAATTCCTTGCGCAAATGAGCGAATCCAACCGGCATGGGATTTTCATCATCTGTGCAACGAACCGTCCTGAAAAAACCGACAATGCCATTCTCCGAAAGGACCGGATGGAGAAAGTGATTTATGTTCCACCGCCTGATATGGAAGCGCGACGGGAAATGTTCAAAATGTATTTGTCCGATCGCCCAACGGAACGCAACATTGATTTTGACCGTCTCGCACATTTCACGAATCATTATGTTTCGAGTGACCTTAAGTTTTTGGTCAATGAAGCTTCGCGGAATGCCTTGAAAGAACGGACCAACATCACACAGAAACATCTGG
>CAYMZV010000284.1:0-5856 GCA_964394965.1 uncultured Chryseobacterium sp. | reverse complement strand
CATTTGTAATCGAAATCCAGGATGTGTTCGGGATGGCGTTCGAGTAACGGATAAAAGCGATAATATTTTGAACCGCCGCTGCTGATGTTGTCGATCACATCACGCAAGGTTGTTTTCTCGAATGCGTTTGCGATTTGCGATTGGTCCACCATCACAATTTCATCGTCGCCATGCAAGTCGCGGAAATAATCCATCGACCATTTTTTGCAACATTCCCATTCGAGCGCAGCACCTTCGAGCACAACGGGAATTCCGGGTTTCACATATTCCCGGATGAAATCCTTCAGCGACAAATCCTTTCTCCTGTCAATCGGTTTCAACTTTGCGGGACCTTTTTCCTTGAGCGTTTTCAGGATGCCCTGTTGCAATGCATAACGCCTTTTCCCGATCATCTTGTTCACGCGTGCACGTCCGATAAAATGATCGAGCACCTGAAAAGTACCGTAACGGAAACGCTGATTGAATTTCAGGTCGTGCGTATTGACAGTTTCATGAGGCATGGTTCAATCTTTTTTGGATGAGAAAATCGAGATAAGATTGAATATCGGGAGGAAGGCCTTTGTACAATTTATTGATTTCGGATTCCGAATCCGTTTCAAATGAAATGTTCTCCAAGGAAAGCGGACTGCCATCTTTCGTCAATGAAATGATTCCTTTCCGGATGGATGCGACACTTTTGGTGTAATTCTCCCTTGTCAATTCGTAATACTGCACCGATTCGTTTTCCGGAAAATCTTTTGACGGAACATAACCGAGTGATTGATTATAGAAGACGGAACGTTGGTTGGCACGTAAAACCTTTGCGTAATTTTTCTTGAAATTGTTGATGTAGAAAGTGAGATCGGTGATGATGACCGAACAGATGACGGGGATGAATGTTCCGAGATAGTTCAAATCCCAAATGAAAATCCCGCCTTCGGAAGTCCGTTTTTCAAAATCGATATTCTTTCCGTTGATCAATCCGATTTTTTTTCCCTCGTGTTCGATGGTGTAATAATAATTGTAGATGTTGTTCACCGACTCAAACCATTTTTTCTGCATCTCTTCGGTAATGATTTCCTGAAAATCCATGTAACGCCGAATCTCATCGGCATTGCGTTTTTGGCGAACGAGTTCAATATCCTTTTCTTTCAACCGGCACAACCTGATTCCATATTTGTCGATGATCATCGCAGGATTTTTTTGATGGAATAGATCGGACGCTTATTCTGCATCGTGAAAAGCTTGTATAAATATTGTCCGACAACTCCAAGACTCAACATGATGAGACTCGCCGAAAAAAGTACGCTGACGATGATGGAAGTATAACCGAGCGGCACCTTGAAAAAAAGTCTACGCAGCAGGAATCGCAGACCGATCAAAAACGTAATCAATGAACTGCTCAATCCGATCCATGTCATCATTCGAAGCGGAATGGCGGAGTAATTGAATGAAATGTCGAGCCAAAGTGAAAAGAGTTTGGAGGAAGTGTAAGTGGAGCGTCCCGCTTTTCTCGCATGGTGTTCCACTTGAACGGTTGCAATATCCTGTGTGTACCATTGCAAAACCTCATCGATGAAAATGAAATTCGTGCTGTGGTGAAAAACAATTTTATCCGTGATTTCCCTTCTGATTACGCGGAATGAACTTCCTTCGCCCACTGTTTTCTCGACATATTTTGATGAGCGGCGAAGGATCAGACTTCCTGCCGAGCGGATCATTCCGTGTTTCCTGTCTTCGTAAATCCCGTAAACGATATCACAGTTTTTTTCTTTCCGGCATGCCAACAATTTCGGGATTTCTTCCGGCGGATGTTGGAGGTCATCGTCCATTGTAATCACATACGCACTCGAACAATTGCCGAACCCGCATACGAGCGCATTGTGTTGGCCGAAATTCCGCGCCAGTGAAATTGCAACTACGTGAGTCGGATCATTTTTTTTAATCTGTTCGATTTTTTTCCAGCTGCCATCCTTGCTTCCATCATCCACCAGGATTATTTCATAGGCCGATTCGCCACTCAGGACTTTTGTCAATCGCGCATGCAATTCCTCCAGCGTGGCTTCACTGTTATAAACCGGAATGACAACGGAAAGCTGGAGGGTATTCATCGAATTTTCTTGTTTCTTTTTTCAATTCCGGAAATTTCCGCGATGGAAAATTTCCGGGAAATATTTTCATTTCTCCAATAGGAATCCACCATCCAAAGTAATATTTATTCCGGTAATCCAGCGTGACGCAGACGAGAGCAAAAAGATTGCAGCGTTCGCAACATCTTCCGGAAAACCTACGCCGAGCGGATAACGTGCAACATGCTTATCCATTTCCTCATTCGACATTTCCGTTGCCGCCTGGTCATACATCGGGGTTTTCACAATGCCGGGAGAAATGCAATTCGCACGCACGCCTTGCGCATACAATTCAAGTGCAAGCACTTTTACAAATGATTCCAATGCCGCTTTCGATCCGCCATACGTTGCACCACCCTTGTGCGGATGCTGGCCTGAAATGGAAGAAAGGAAAACGAGTGAGGCGTCCTTGTTTATTTTTTTCTGTTTGAGCAGTGCGGCCATCATCAACACGGGCGTTTCGAAATTGAGATTCAATGTGCCGTCAATTTTTTGTTGGTCGAGAAATTTTATCGGAAAAGGTTTTACGGTTCCGGCGCAATGCACAAGACCGTCGAGTGTGGAAATTTCCATGGCCAGTTTTTCGCGTTCGTGCTGTTGGAGCAAGTCGGCGGAAATTATCCTGTGGCCGGTTCCTTTCAAGTGTGCGAATGTTTCCTCGAGTTGCAGAATATTCCTTCCATTCAAAATCACTTGTGCACCCATTGCACTCGCGCTGATGCACACTTGCCTGCCAATGCCCGAAGACGCGCCGGTGACGAGAATTTTTTTGTCGTGTAAATGGAAAGGAGTTTGGCTCATGAAAATTCGCTGCATTAAATATACAACACGTCGGGACAAATTATTTTTTCCGTTTCGAAAATTGCCGACGCCCATGAAAGTCCGACGCCGAATCCGGAGAGCAACCATTTTTTCGGTGTGAGCGTTTGGTTTTTCAATTGGGAAACGATGGTGAGTGGAATGGAAGCGGAACTGGTGTTTCCGAAATCGCTCAATGAATAGGGGACTTTTTCGGCAGGGATTTTCAATTTTTTCCGGATCGTTTCATCCATCAGCAAATTCGCCTGGTGAAAAACGAAAAAGTCAATTTGTTCCTGTGAAATTCCTGCAAACTCCAACAATGCGGAAATATTGAGTGGCGCTTCACGGACAGAAAAATTGAAAACATCCAACCCGTTCAGCCAAAGATTTCTCCTGTGGCGGACAATTCCCTTTTCGACTTCCTCATTCACAAAAGTCCTTTCACTGATTGGATTCCGCAATCCTCCGTCGGGAATGATGATGGCATCCGATCCGCTTCCATCGCTTTGCAAATTGAAAAATGTTTTTGTTGACGGATCGAATTCAATGGCGGTTGCCGTTCCCGCATCTCCAAAAAGCGGCCACGTGCTTTTGTCGGTTCTTGCAATTCCATGAGTGGAAATATCGCCCGCCAATAGAATCGCCTTTTTGAATCCGCCGGTTGCAATGAGAGAGGAAATCACGGAAAGTCCGTATACGTAACCGCTGCATCCCAACATGATATCGAAAGCCGCGGTTGTTTTCGGAAGTCCGAGTTTATCCTGAAGCAAAACGGCGGAAGCGGGGAGAAAATGATCGGGCGATTGGGAAACAAAAATCAGCAATCCGATTTCATTTTTATCCCAATTCAATTCGGCGATCAATTTTTCAGCGGCGTGCTGACATAAATCGGCGGTGGTAATTCCTGGAGGGGCGATGTGGCGTGTTGAAATCCCGGTGGTTTTGATGAGCAGGTTTCTTTCGGCTTCGGTAATGCGATCATAATCGCGGTTACTTTCTTTTTCTTTCGGGACAGCCGCAGCTATTCCGCGCAATTGCATACCGTTGACAGGGAAGAGCGCCATTCAGGAGCGGCTTGAGATAAGATCGTAAATTTCCTTGACGGTTCCACATTTTCTCAAGTCTTCGCCCGAGAGCGGAACATTGTATTCGGTTTCGGAAAGTGCGATTAAAACGAGCGCATGCATGGAGCTCCATTCGGGAATTTCACGGTAATGGGTTTCGGGTTTTAAAGTGCCCGTAGGGATTCCATCAATTTCAGTTTCCAGTTTCTTGATAAAGGTGGAAATGTCATCCATGATTTTTTTTCCTGAATAATTTATGAGGTGCCTGTATTCAAAAGTAACAAATTCCGTTTGCGGAAAAATTTCAAAATCTTGCAATTGTCGCGGCCCAGGATAAGCCGACACCGAACCCGGCGAGTAGGACGGTCATTCCGGGTTTGAGCCGTCCATTCAGTTTCGATTCATACAGTGCAATTGGAATCGTTGCCTGAACCGTATTTCCGAAATTTTCCATGCAGTGAACAAATTTCGTTTCGGGAATTCCCATTTTTTTGCGCAATGTTTCGTTGAGAAAAACATTCGGCTGATGAAAGACAAAAAGGTCAATGTCATTTTGTGTCAGTCCCGATTTGTCAAGCAATTCTTGAATCATTGGGGGAACGGTCCGCAATGAAAAATTAAAAACGGCCAATCCATCCATTGTAAAAGTTGCGGCGCTGGTTACGTTTCCGTATTCGTCCACAATTTCCTTTTTGGAATTTTCCGTCAATGGATTTCTTGCTCCGCCATCACGCACAATTATTTTATCATAACCTGTCCCATCCGTTCCGAAAACAAATGGACCAAGATTTTCCTCTTCCGAAAACGTAAGCAAAGTGGCACTGCCGGCATCGCCAAAAACAAAATGCGAGCTCCGGTCTTTGGGGTGAAATGTGTGTGTGAGAACGGAAGCGGTCAGCAGCAAAACATTTTTTGCCCCCATCGATTTCATTACGCCATCGGCGAGGCCAAGTCCATAAACGTAAGCGCTGCAACCCAAGTCATAATCAAGCGCCCCGCATTGTTTTTTCAAGTCCAATTTCCCGTGAAGAACGCAAGCGGTGGAAGGGGTATAGTAATCGTGTTCAAGAATGGAAACAAGCAAAAAATCGATGTCATGGCGATTGATCCGATGCTCTGAGAAAAGTTTTTCGGCGGCTCCCTGAGCGAGATCGGAAGCGGTTTGTCCTGAAGCGACAATATGCCTTTTCTTCACCCCGATTTTTTCCATGCTTGATGTTTTTGCATCTGGGAAATCGGTAAAATATTCCTCGTTGGAATAAATTTCGGGCGGAAGAAAGTAGCTGATCGCTTTGATTGTAGCCGGCATGGAATCAAAGATATTGGTATTTGAAACAGGCAGGAACTTACTTTGAGAGGGTATTCATTGCATTGCAAGCGATAAACAGCTGATTCATGGCGTTGAAATCCATTCGAGAACACATGATTTGAGTTTTTGGACTATCGAAGGGGAATGTAAGCTCCCGAATTGGCAGAAAAATTATTTTTATGACGTGTTGTTTATTAAGAAGAATTTGTACCTTTGCCCTCCCCAAAAACCGAAGTGGGGTAAGTATTTATTGTTAAAGCAACTGATAATCAATAAACTGTAAAGTACTCATGCCAACGATTAATCAACTCGTACGCAAAGGCAGATTCAAGACTCTCAACAAGAGTAAGTCAGCCGCGTTGAACAGCTGCCCGCAGAAGCGTGGCATTTGTACTCGCGTTTACACAACTACACCGAAAAAGCCGAATTCGGCTCTTCGCAAAGTAGCGAAAGTACGTTTGACAAATAAGCTTGAAGTCATCGCTTATATTCCTGGTGAAGGACACAACTTGCAGGAACACTCCATTGTTCTTGTTCGTGGCGGTCGTGTAAAAGATTTGCCTGGGGTTCGTTA
>CAYMZV010000283.1:0-5859 GCA_964394965.1 uncultured Chryseobacterium sp. | reverse complement strand
GCTTTCCAATCTTTCATTCCCACTTCGCCTGCTGAATTGATGGCAGTCTGCCGCACTTTCGGATTTTTATTCTCGAGCAGGTTTTCGAGTTGATGGATGACGGGTTTCCGTAATTTTTCATTGGTGTGGTAAACTTTCCCGATTGCCTGATAAGCCGCCTTACGGATGTAGGTGTCTTCATCCGAAAAATAGTTCAGGAGATGTTTTTTTCTTGCAGACTTGATATCCGACAAAACTTGCTTGTTGATTCTTCCAACAACATGAATGCGTTCCTCTTTGCGTAAGTTGTAGAATGACATTTCAGTTTTCCCTTTTGGAACCAATGGTGATGACGTCGGATGACGACCAGAATGAAAAAATTATCGCATACAAAAGAAAAATCGGTATCAGCGACCAAGCCAAAGGCATTGACCAAAATCCAAGCAAGGTGAAAATTTTTGCATCGCCCGGATTTATGGGATTATAAATCACAGGGACTTTTGCCAATTGGGGATAATGCAAAATCGATTGGCCTTTAAAGAAATATTCAGTACTGTCCAGCGAAAATTCCACTTCATCGTAGGAATCATTATCGTATCTGGCTTTGATAATTACGCTATTGGTCACTGTTCCGGTTGTAAATTTTGCGTGTAACCAAAAATTGATCCTTGAATAATAACACACTGCAAGAATGATAATCGTGCCCAAACAAAAAATCGTCATTCTGCCAAAGGAAATCATTTGAAATTGTCTTTGTCAACGTAAGGTAAAATATTTCCCATTTCGATTTGAAATACAATAGACAAATCGGGAAAATGTTTTCCATCTTTTCAATGGAAGCTCAAATGTAATCCCGCTTCTGGCAGAATGCCAAAATCACGACCGAACTTTTTCTGTATTTTTAGCCCACCAAAAACAATCCACTATGCAAGCCAAAGTCAGTATCATCATGGGCAGCACTTCAGATATGCCTGTCATGCAGGAAGCTGCCAAAATCCTTGACCAGTTTAAAATCCCTTTTGAAATCAACGCTCTTTCCGCCCATCGCGTTCCAGAACAAGTGATGGAATTTGCAAAAGGTGCACACAAGCGTGGTATCCGTGTCATCATTGCCGGAGCCGGTGGTGCTGCGCATTTGCCCGGTGTCGTTGCGGCATTGACTCCCGTTCCGGTCGTTGGCGTTCCCTGCCGTTCCACCATCTCTCTCGATGGTTGGGATTCCCTGTTGTCAATCGTGCAAATGCCTCCGGGAATTCCTGTTGCAACTGTGGGTGTCGATGGTGGACAAAATGCAGGAATTCTCGCCGTGCAAATTCTTGCCTCAGGCGATGATCAGATGCTGGAAGAAGTTTTGAAATTCAAGGAAAACCTGAAAGCGAAAATCCTGAAAGCGAATGAAGAGTTGAAGGCGTTCCCGTTTAAGTATAGGGTGCAATAGGTGAATGGGTAGTTAGGGTAACTGAGGTAATTGAGGTAATTGGGGATTGAGTTTGTTTGACTTAATTGTAAAGGATCTTTTCCCGATTACCTTGATTGCCCAATCACCCAATTAACTTTCCTTTGCAAAAATCCTTCCCCAAAAATAAAAACCCCTTGACTTGTATTCTTTTTCCTCGTTACTTTGCCGTACAAAGTAAAACTGTCACGGCATGAATGAACAGGAAGAACAATTGAAAGCGCTGAGTGAAATGCGCGACCTGATGAACAAGTCATCACGCTTTTTATCATTGAGCGGATTATCGGGAGTGTGTGCGGGCATATTTGCATTGTTGGGAGCAGGCGCGGCGTATGGCGTGATGAAAGGGATATTCTTCGGAATGCCATTTCAAATCCAGGATGTGGTGACGGATCGGGAAAGCAGCCCTTTCGGAAAAGTGTTGGATGCGGTTTATTTTTCTTCCATTTTCAATTTGCTCATTATTATTGCGGCAGCTGTACTTTTTTTGTCACTCGCTTTCGGATGGTATTTTTCAAAACGAAAAGCCGACAAGGCGAAAATCCCTTTCTGGAATCCCACAGCGAAAATCATGCTCATCAATTTATTCATCCCATTGATTGCCGGAGGATTATTCTGTTTGGCCATGTTATGGCACGGCATCATCGGACTGATTTCGCCTGCCACCTTGATTTTTTATGGTTTGGCATTACTGAACGCGAGCAAATACACACTCAACGACATTCGTTATTTGGGAATGTGTGAAATCGCTTTGGGTTTGATTGCAACGGTTTTTATCGCACACGGATTGATTTTCTGGACCATCGGTTTCGGAATTTTGCACATCATTTATGGAACAGTTTTGTATTTCAAATACGAAAGCGGAAAATAGCAGGGAATGGGGAACGACTACTTGTTGAAATTCAATAAAACATTTGAAAACCGGGTCCGTCTCGGAACAATGTCAATACTCATGGTCAACGACAGCGTGGAATTTGTCCGACTCAAGGAATTGTTGCAAGTGACAGATGGAAATCTGGCGAGCCATCTTTCCGCATTGGAGAAAGAAGGTTATGTCGCGGTGATCAAGCAATTCGTGAACCGCAAACCACAAACTTCCTATGCCGTAACCGCCACAGGGAAAAAAGCATTCAACGAACATTTGAACGCACTCGAAAACCTGCTCAAAAAAAGCAAAAAATAATATTGTCCTTTTTTTTGCGTTTTAACTTTGCAATGCAAAGGACTTTGTATAAAATAAAAAACAAACATGGATAATTTCGGAAACGGTTGGGATAGTTTCATGGTGGGCTTGGCCATTATCGGTTTCGTTAATATGATAGCCATCCCCATTGTTTTTTTTATTACGGTAAGGGCTTTCGTAATGCGTTTACCCAAACGGGGATTGATGGTCTATTGGCTTTCGATTTATCTGATAGTTGTTCTCGGATTATGTTTCGATTGCGCACTTCATCTTTATTTTTTTTCATCACCTGTTTTGTTGTTAGTCCTCCGCTTTCATGAAAAAATTGACAACTCAAAATACCTGGCCCCATCGAATGTAAAAACCAAAACCTGAAATGAAAATATTTTATCCCAATCTAAAATCCACAACACCATGAACATTCTCAACCCGATTTCAATCATCTGCCCGATGGCGGAAACAAAAACGGAAACGGATTACCAGCAGGAATTGCTCACAAAAATCCGTCGCTGGATTCTCGCTTTCATCGTTCTGCTTGTGTTGAGCGGGATCACTGCATTTCCGGTTCAACGTGAACTGCATCTGCTGCTCCGATTCCAGGATGTATTTCCCGATTTCATGCGATGGTGGTTGGTCAATATCAACGTTGCCATCGACGAAGTGGTTGCAAAATATCCTTACCTGCTTTACGGTTACGATTGGTTGGCCTATTCGCACATTGTCATCGCACTTTTTTTCTTCGGTGTTTACAGGAATCCGATCCAGAACGCTTGGGTGTTGCGCGTGGGAATGCTCGCATGTGCGGGTGTATTCATTCTCGCATTCGTGTGCGGACAGTTACGCGGAATCCCTTTTTTCTGGACGATGACAGATTGCTCATTCGGCTTTTTCGGAATGTTTCCCTTGCTGATTGTACAGAAACACATTCGCACACTCGAAAAGACACAGACAATTTCCACTGTCGGCAATCACCAATTCTGATCCCATTCCCCAATAAGTCAACCTAAAATCCCTCACCATGAAAAAGAACGATTTTATTTTTCTCGCAAGTGTTTTCATCTACAGTTATCTGTTCTGGCAACAGATGCCCGGCTTGAATTTTTTCCTTTTCACCGGCATTCTCCTGTTTGCACAGTTGCTCATGAATAAGCAAATCATCAAAAACAGGAATTGGATATTGGCGGCCGCAGGATCCTTGTGTTCTTCATTCTGTGTAATGTATTATGGAAACACACTCGGTATTTTAGCATGCCTGTTTTCATTGTTGGCGGTTTCTTATTTTGCCTATATAAAGAAAGGTTCCATTCTCATTGGAATTTGCTCATCGCTGCTTGCCATCGGTGCATCCATTGCGTACATGGTTGCAGGAGCGGTGGAAAGGAGAATGAACAGATTGGAAACACCTTCGGGAAATAAATCCGGGAAAAGGTTTTTGATCGTGCTCATTGCGTTGGGTATTGTGGTCGTTTTCTTTTTCATGTATCGCGAATCGAGCGTGATGTTTTATAATCTCACGGAAAAGATAAACCTGGATTTCATCTCACTTCCGTGGATTTTCTTCACTTGTATTGGGGCGATCGTACTCTTCGGATTTTATTTTCACAATGCAATTCCGGGATTTTCCGAATGGGATGAAAAGCAACCCATGAAACTTTCTCCCGGTAGGAAAGAAACATGGATGGATAAACTGATGAGCATGGACAGCGAACAATTTTCCGGAGTTGTCCTGTTTTCATTGTTGAATATCCTTTTGTTGGTGGTGAATGGATTGGACGCCGCTTTCATTTTCGGTGGCAGCGGAAAATTGCCGGATGGAATTACCTATACGCAATATGTGCATCAGGGGGTGGGAATGCTCATCACTTCGATTGTCGTTGCGATCCTCATCATCCTGTTTTATTTCCGCGGACGGATGAATTTTTCTGCAAATGGAAAATGGTTGAGGAATCTCGCCGTGTTGTGGATTGTCCAAAATGCATTCATGCTGCTTTCTACTTTTTACAGGAATGATTTGTATTGCATGCTTTTCGGATTGACCTACAAACGCATCGGCGTTTTTGTTTATCTCCTGCTCACACTCATCGGATTGATTGTGACGGCGGGAAAGGTTTATGGCAAAAGGACAAATGCATTTCTCATCCGCGCGAATTCCTGGTTGTTCTGTGGTGTCTGGATCATTGCCTGTTTTGTGAATTGGGATAAAATGATTTTCGATTACAACAGCAAGATTCCTTCCACAAGTGACATCACTTATTTGGATTCCCTGTCGGACGATATTCTTCCCCAACTTTTGCAGTATTCCAAAACACATCCGGAGTCGAGTTCCACCGGCCAAGCAAATGAATTGCCAAAACGGGCTTTTGTTTTTCTCAGCAAACAGGAATGGCTGCGTGATGAAATGAAATGGCCCTCTTACCAATTCACAGCCGCGCAGAATTATGAAACATTGCGCAATGAAAACGATCTCGGAACAGACAGCGCCATGACGGTTTCCAATCAGGAACTCAAACGCATTTATTATTTCCCCGGATTTCAAAAACTGCAGTCGCTCGATCTTTCTTCCAACGATCTTGCCGATGTAGATGAAATAGGGAAGTACAGCAACCTCACCACACTTGATCTCAGCCGCAACGAAAACCTGACGTCAATTTCAGGAATTGAAAAAATACAAACCCTCGAGAACCTTTATCTCTACGGAACGAAGATTACCGATTATTCCCCTCTACTGGAATTGAAAAACCTGAAAATAATCGGCATCAATGAAATCCCCAACGAATGGGTGATCAAACTTCACAATACAAATCCGAAACTCGAATTCAGGAATGAATATTGATTCCGGTTTATCCAACCCAATTCAAAACTCAAAATTCAGAATTCAAAATTATTTTCCATGAAGTCCATCACCATCAATAGAAAAGAAATCTTCAAGACAATCACCAGGCTCACGATCTTCAGCATTGCCATGGGTTTTCTTGAAACCGCTGTTGTCGTTTACATGCGGAAATTATATTATCCCAATGGATTCCAGTTTCCTCTTGTTCCGATTTCACCCGACATCGCCTCAACCGAATTCTGGCGTGAAGCCGCAACAATAATCATGTTGATCGCAGTCGGGATTTTCGCAGGGAAAAATGCGCCGCAACGCTTTGTGTTTTTCCTTTATGCATTCGCCGTCTGGGATATTTTCTATTACGTTTTTCTTTTTGTCATTCTCTCTTGGCCGCAATGGCTTTTCACTTGG
>CAYMZV010000282.1:0-5887 GCA_964394965.1 uncultured Chryseobacterium sp. | reverse complement strand
CCTTCTCATTAATCTCGAGTGGCGATAGTCGAAACGGTTTCCCGTCAGTTTGACGGAAAGGAAATTGAACGCTGAACAGATGAATTTTTGCGGTTGTGGTGACTACGGACCGAGAAGATCAACCCTTCCGATGTTTTTTTCAATCGCCTTGTACATGAAATGATTTGTTCCCGACCAGGAACGTTTGTCGCGCGGATCATCTGCAGTTATGAAAGCGATGGAAAGCCTTTTCATGAAAGTAAAGTTCAGCTTTTTCCCCGATTACCGCCATTTTCCGGAAAGTTGTTATCAAGAATGAAGGTTTGAAAACATGAAGTGGAAAGTTTCAGCAGAATCGGTTTGTTTATCTTTGGATTCCAATTATCCCTATCCGTTTTCCCGAATGAAAAAAAGGATTTTATTTCTTTCCGATGTTGATTCCGCACATACACGCAAATGGGCGATCGCATTGGATGCGCGTGGATATGAAATTGGGATTTTCAGTTTGAAAAAAAGTGAAACGGATTGGTTCGAGGAATTCCCATCCATCAGAATATTTGACCGTGACGGTTTCGGCGCAGATAAATTTCACTCGACATCGGCTTCGAAAATTTCTTACCTGAAACTTATTCCCCAACTGAAAAAAGTGATCCGTTTTTTTCGTCCCGATATCCTTCATGCACATTACGCTTCATCCTATGGTTTGCTTGGCAATTGGTCCGACTTTCATCCGTTGGTCATTTCCGTTTGGGGATCGGATATTTTCGAGTTCCCGAAAAAATCAATCATTCACCGTTTGATCCTGTTCAACAATTTGAGAAATGCCGACATGATTTTTTCCACCAGCGAAATCATGAAGAAAGAAGTGTTGAATTATGTGAACCGTGAAGTTGCCGTTACACCGTTTGGCGTTGACACGGAAAAATTCTTTCCGGCAAAAGTGGAATCTGTTTTTCCGGAAACGGCGAAAGTGATCGGTGTGATAAAGACACTCGAAACGGTTTATGGAATTGATGTGTTGATCAATGCATTTCCATTGGTGAAAAAACAATATCCCGGTGAATTGAAGTTATTGATTTGCGGTTCAGGAACGAAAGAAAAGGAATTGAAAGATCTGGCTGAATCAACGGGATATTCGAATGATATCTTATTCACGGGAAAAATCCCTCAGCCCGATGTGCCGCGTTACCAGAACATGATTGACATTTTCGTGAACGTTTCGCTGCGGGAAAGTTTTGGTGTTGCCGTTGTGGAAGCGATGGCTTGTGGAAAACCGGTGGTGGCAACGGCTGTCGGAGGATTGAAGGAAGTGGTGGAGGATAATGTAACGGGAATTCTTGTTCCTCCCGGAAACGTAGAAAAAACCGCGGATGCAATTCTTGATTTTCTGAATCATCCTGAGAAAGCGTTGCAATTCGGAAAAGCGGGAAGAGAAAGGGTTTTGAACCGTTACGATTGGGAAAAAAACCTGGATGCGATTGAAGTGCAATACGGGAAATTAAAAGCGTAGGATTATCTCGAAAGAGATGTGTTTTTTCCGCCGGACTTTTTCCCCAAGATCAGGAAACGAAAAATCCCCGCGAGATATCCAAGTCCATAACTGCAATGCAGAATCAAAAATGTCCTGAAATAATCATTAACCAAAGATATTTTTTCAGCTTTTCTGAATGCAATTATAGTTGCAATTGCAACATACGGAATGGTAATGCTGCAATAGACAAGTATCGGCCAAATATAATTGAAGTTTGAAATTTTGTTCGTCTTTACGATTTGGGAAAAAACTTCAAAGAATGAAAAAGCGGCAATTGGCAGCATCACTAAAACAAAAAGCATCAATGCGGCAGGTGCAAGTTGCCGCAAGGTGGTAATGGTCTTGTGTTTTCTGTTCACATAAACTTTCCAAAAACCGTATTGGTAATATTGCCTGAAAAGGTTCCTGAAATTTCCACGGACGAAATATTTCACTTTCATCTCCACATCCAGAAATATTTTTCCTCCCGCTTTCAAAATACGATAACTCAATTCATCATCCTGATTCCGCACCAATTCTTCATCGAACATTCCGATTTTATCGAAAACGGATTTTTTGAAAAGCGGCGTACCGACGGTATCCACGAAAGCCGACTCTTTCAATATCCTGAAATTCCCGCCGCCAACTCCGAACGGTGTATCCATCGCCCTTGCAATCACACGGCCCAATTCATTCTCAAAAACATTTTCAACTTTTCCACCGACACACCAGATGTCGGGTTGTTTTTGCAAACGTTCAATTCCCTTTTTCAGGTAATCCTTTTCGATGATTTGTCTCGCACCCACGATCTGGATGAATTCGCCGTTCGATGCCTTGATTCCGAGATTGAAAGCGACGGGAGTGATTCGCTGTGGATTTGAAATGCATTGCAGCGAAGAATATTTTTTCTGCAATTCGGAAATGACTGTCATTGTTCCGTCGTCACTTTCCCCGTCGATGATGAAGACTTCGATTTTGAAATCAGGAGGAAGTTGACTGGCAAATATTGCTTCAACGCAGGCCGCAATGTTTTTCTCTTCGTTGCGGCAGGTAATGATGACGCTTGCAATCACGAGTTGTCCCTGATGATTTTTGCCGGAGAGCCGACAACGATTTTATTTTCTGGAACATCCTTCATCACCACCGATCCCATTCCAACAACGGAATTGTTCCCGATTTTTATTTTCTGCAGGACAGAAGCGCAAGGGGCAATCCAGACATTCTCGCCGATTTCGACACTGCCCGCAATCATCGCATGCGCAATGACCAATGAGTTGGCTCCGATTTTTACGCCGTGTGCAATGTGAACGAGGTTATCGATTTTTGCATTCTGTCCGATGATTGTTGAACCGATTACGGCCCTGTCAATGGCACTATTGTTTCCGATTTCAGCGCCCTTGCAAATATGGACATTCCCGATGTGTGGAATCATTTCATAATCGCCGAATTCCGATTTTTCGTAACCGAAACCTGTTCCACCGATGGTATTGTTTGCGCCGATGATGACATTGTCCTCAATGACGGTAGAGTGACCGATCACCGAGTTGTGTCCAATCACAACATTATTCCCGATCACACATTTCTCTTCGATGACAACGCCATGACCGATCGAACAACCGGATGGGATGTTGACGGATGTATGGATGTGTGCATACGGGGAAACGGATGGCGTGATTTTCGTTACAAAAAAAGCCTGCAGCACATGCATGAAATAACGGCGGGGGAATTCCGCAACAATCCAATTCAGCTTTTCAAAATTCCTGTTTTCCGTTTTTACGATTGCAAATGCGTTTGGACTGAGAATGACATTTCCTGTTAGCAATCCTGAAAGCCGCGACACGTTTTTATCGGAGCACCAGAGCAAATCGCCTGATTCGAAAATGCTGCTGTTCAATTCAACGATCCGGTCAATGCGTGTTTGTTCATTGCCGAAAAATCCAGAGGGTTTTATTTTTTCAATGATTTCCTTGAGCAGCATTGTGCGATCAATTGATGATTAATCGGAGTATGTCAAACGTTTCAGCGTACTCTTCGCCGATTTGCACGCCACGTGTCGTGGCAAGTGAACGGACAAATTTTTCACTCGCATAAGGACGGTGTGCCTGTGATTTGTATTCATTCAACGCGTCAACTTTTGCAGTTACATTTTTTTCATTCAGGATGACAAAACTCGAAGTGGTGAATGTGATGTTGTTCCACGGCATTTCATACGCCATGATGGAACTGAATTTGAATGCGCGCAAGCCTTCATCGGCAATGGTCCGGTGATCCTGATGAAGATCGGAAAGCGAAGGAAGGAAAATCAGTTCAGGTTTTATTTCCGTACGAAGTTTGATGAGCTTATCGAGAATTTCCTGTCGCCTGAAATTAAAAGTCCGCACTTCGAAATCGTAGAGAATGAGATTTGCCGGTTGGATACCCAATTTCTGCGTGGCACTTTTCACTTCCGTAATGAGAATGTCGGAAGGGAATTGCGGGAGAACGGATTGTTGGCAAGCGGAAAAAGCGGCATAATAAACCTCGTTTCCTTCACTGATCAATTTGTGAATGGTTCCGCCACAACCGAATTCACCATCATCGGTATGGGGAGCGAGAATAAGAATGCGTTTTGGTGCAATTTTCATTTGATGCGTTTTTCAGGAAGGGAGTAAAGGTAGGCAAATCACTTCTTAAGTGGTATAGGCTGCGTTGCAACCGATATACGTATTTTCGCTCCTGCCAAAGTAGATGATATGCTCAGCGCTTTAATCACTTTATTTTCCCGCCTGTCGATTTTTTTCCGCATTTGCACATTGCTGCTGATTTATCTGCTTGCGTTTTTGCTTCCCTTGGGTTTCATTTTGGGACCGATAACGGTTTTGAGTGTTGGGTGTTGGTTGCTGTCGGGAGGATGGAAAGATAAAATCGAAAAAATAAGATCGGCGAGATTCCTTTGGATTTGGATTGCATTTTTCATGCTGAATCTCATCAGCTTGATGTGGACGGAAAACCGGGTGGAAGGGATGATGAGTTTGCAAGTGAAACTTCCTTTGCTTTTTGTGCCGATCATCATTTCCACCATTCGGTTCGACACCAAACAAACACGGTGGATACTCGCCATTTTCATCTGCGGATTGATCGTTTCGGGATTGTTCATGCTGTCGCGGTCCACGTACATTTTTTTCACGGAACACATCAACACTTTTTATTACCAAGATTTTTCCTCGGGCGTCATGCATCCGAGTTACCTGTCCATGTACTATTGTGTCGGGATCATGATTCTTTTTCATGGAATATTATTGCAATCCTTTTCACCGAAACCCTGGAAAATAATTGCAATCGGCATTTCACTTTTTTTCGCTGTCGTTGTTTTTCTCCTCTCGTCAAAAATCGGAATGCTGTCGATGATCCTTATTTTCATCGGTTACATTGTTTATTCCATTCTGCGGTTCAAACGGTATTTTGTCGGTGCGGCGGCATTGCTGACCATCATCGTCGGTTTTTTTGTGGCGTTGAAAATGTTCCCGACCGTTGCGCAACGATTCGAAAACCTGAAGGAAACCTTTGCCTCGCATGGACCGATCAATCCGACCGAGGTGGAAAGCAACCGTGTGCGTTTGCTGATCTGGCAGGCGGATTACGCATTGGTGGAAAGGCATCCGTGGAATGGCGTTGGCATTGGTGATGTGCAGGATTCGATCATGAAGGAATATCAGGTGCGTGGAATGACAGGTGCCTATGAAAAAAAATTGAATGCGCACAGCCAGTTATTCCAAACGGCAATTGCGATTGGCATTCCCGGATTGATTTTATTGCTGTTGCTTTTTGTTGTTCCCACCTTATCGGCAATACGCAATCAATTCGGATTCCTGGTTTTATTTACATCGCTGGTTTTGCTCAACATCATTCCCGAATCCATGTTCCAGTTGCAGGCCGGTGTCATCTTTTTCAGCTTCTTTTATTCCTTAATTTTGTTTTCCATCGACAGAAAATGCCTTTCTCCGATGAAAGCACCACCAATTTCCTTTCTCGCATGATTCCTTTTTCACCTCCGCGTATCGATCAGAAAATGATTGATGAAGTTGTGGCAACATTGCGTTCAGGTTGGGTGACAACCGGTCCGAAAACAAAGTTGTTTGAAAAAAAACTTTCCGAATACAATGGAAACAAGGCGACACTCGGTTTGAATTCGGCAACAGCCGGATTGGAAATCATGTTGCGTTGGTTCGGTGTGAAGGCGGGCGATGAAGTGATCGTTCCTGCGTACACGTACAGCGCCACTGCGAATGTGTGCATGCATGTGGGCGCGAAAATCGTTTTGGTGGATGTGAATGCGGATGATTTCAATATTTCGGTGAAAGCGATCGAAAACGCAATTACGGAAAAAACAAAAGTGATCATGCCGGTGGATTTCGGGGG
>CAYMZV010000281.1:0-5920 GCA_964394965.1 uncultured Chryseobacterium sp. | reverse complement strand
CCTAGTATAAAAAAGGTGTTTAAGCCAGTTTTACATTAACGGCGTTCAGGCCTTTTTTGCCTTGCTGTAGTTCGAAAACCACTTCGTCGTTTTCACGGATTTGATCTGTTAGACCTGAAACGTGTACAAATACTTCTTGATTTGATCCGTTTACTTTAATGAATCCAAAACCTTTGGATTCGTTAAAGAATTTTACTGTTCCACTTTCCATTGTGATAATGATTTTTTTGATGAACGGTAAAGATAATACAATTTAAGTTGTAAACAGCCAAATATTTTATCGGGCAGCTTGACACATATATTGTAAATTACTGTAAGTGAATTGATTATATGATAATTCGGCCTTGGCTGCCAGCCTGTATTTTGCGCTTTAATTCTACCTATTTTTGGTTTTTCCTTAAAAAAACCTGTCCCATGAAGTCCCTTTTCGATGCCAATGATTATGCTGAAATAGTTTCCCGGATTGAAAAATTCCAACCTAACTCGCCGCGTTTATGGGGAAAAATGGATGCCTCACAAATGCTCGCACACTGTAATGGAGCCATGAAAATTGCAGTCGGCGATATGAAACTGAAAAGGATTTTTATCGGAAGATTGCTCGGGGGAATATTCAAGAAAAAATTTCTCGGCGAAAAACCATTGGACAAAAACAGTCCGACCGCAAAACAAATCGTGATCATCGATGAACGCGAATTCGAAAAGGAAAAAGCGGAACTCCTTTCTTTGGTAAAACGTTTTCACGAAGGCGGCGAAAAAAAGGCAACCACACACCCGCATTCTTTTTTCGGCCATCTCACTCCGAAAGAATGGGGAACATCGCAATGGAAACACCTGGATCATCATCTGAGCCAGTTCGGCGCGTAAACGCAAATTAAATTTCCGTTAATTATTATTAACTTCATTCTTTCCAGCTGAAATATTTTCCAGGCTCGCAAGTATGAAAAAACTCTACACCTCCTTTTGCGGAATGATTTTCGCATCCTCGCTTTTCGCACAAACATTTTTCGGGGGAAGCGGAATCATCCATGATGTTTCAACGAACGATTTTCCCCTTGTCGTTTCCGGGTTGTCTCCAGCAATAATCGATACAAGCAATTTCGGATTGATGACCGTTTGCGTCAACCTCAATCATACTTACGATTCGGATCTCGAAATCAGGATCATTGCGCCGGATGGGACGAGTGCAATTCTCAGCAGTGCGAATGGCGGATCGGGTGACAATTACAACAACACCTGTTTCGATGAAACGGCACCGACGAATATTGTGACAGGAAACGCTCCTTTTACAGGATCATTCATTCCGCAAGGGCAGATGGGTGTGGTGAATAACGGACAAGTCGGAAATGGAACCTGGATACTCCGCGTGATTGACATGGCTGCCCAGGATTCAGGATTTGTTTTCAATTGGAGTTTGACATTCGGAAATAATCCCGCAAGTTATTTTTCCTTCCATGATTCCAATCTTCCAATCGTTGTCATCAACACACACAATCAAACTATTGTTGACAGTCCGAAAATTCTGTGCGACATGGGAATCATATACAATGGTGTGGGAAACAGGAATCACTTGACCGATCCATGGAATAATTACAATGGACAGATTGGAATAGAAATCCGCGGTTCAAGTTCGCAGATGTTTCCAAAAAAATCGTATGGGTTTGAATTATGGAACAGTTTTCATTGGCAAATCGATTCTTCATTGCTCGGAATGCCGAAGGAATCGGATTGGTGCCTGATTGCGAATTACACGGACAAATCGCTGCTCAACAATTCGCTTTCCTATTATCTCTCGCGGCAAATGGGATGGCCTGCCGTCCGTTGGCAATGTGTGGAAGTGGTGATTGACGGACAATATGAAGGGGTGTATCTGCTCACCGAAAAAATAAAACGTGATCCGAATCGTGTTGACATTTCAAAATTGACATTGGCGGATACTTCAGGTGATCAATTGACCGGCGGTTACATCATCAAGATCGATAAAACAACCAGCAGCACTGGAGCGGGATGGGTTTCGCCTTTCGCGCCCGATACCGCACCTTCGGGACAAACGATTTATTTCCTTTACGATTATCCCGGCGACACGGTCATCAATCCGCAACAACAGACTTACATTCAAGCGTATGTCGACAGTTTTGAAACCGCTTTGGCCGGTCCCAATTTCCGTGATACATCAATCGGTTACCATCACTTCATTTACGAAAATTCCTTTGTCGATTATTTTCTGATCAATGAGATGAGTAAAAATGTGGATGGTTATCGGCTCAGCACTTTTTTGTACAAGGACCGATACAGCAAGGGTGGAAAACTGACGATGGGCCCGGTTTGGGATTATGACATCGCTTGGGGAAATGCGAATTATTGCGGCGGTGATGATCCTACCGGATGGGCGTATCAATATGGAAATGTTTGTCCTGGTGATTATTGGCAAGATCCTTTTTGGTGGAAACGTTTGATGCAGGATACCGTTTTTCAAAACAAGGTGCGATGCCGTTGGGAAGAATTGAAACAGACCATTCTCAGCAAACAGTTTTTATACAATTATTGCGATTCAATGGCATTGATGCTCAATGAAAGTCAGCAACGGAATTTCATCGAGTGGCCGATCCTAGGTGTATATGTCTGGCCGAATCCATCGCCGATTCCAACAACTTATCAAGGGGAAATCAGTGAATTGAAAAACTGGATTGATCTGCGGTGGAATTGGCTCGATGCAAATATTCCCGGAACAATGAGCGGCTGCAATCCAACGGGGATTTCCTCTCCGCAAATTTCCTACACCGATTTTTCTTCCGCTTATCCGAACCCATTCGGCAATACCATCAATCTTTCCATTTATTTGCCGCAACCGCAAATGGTGCAAATGGAATTGGTGAATGCACTCGGGCAGGATGTACAACCGATTCAAACACAACAGCACAACGGCGATACACAAACGATTGTTTTTTCTGCCGATCCAAGTTTGCCCCCCGGAATTTATTTGCTTCGCATCCATGCAGGAAATAAGGTTTGGACAGAACAGCTTTCGAAAGTCGAGTAACTACACTCCTGATTTTCTTGCGATAAAATTTTCTCTTGCGTAACCTCTCCGGAAAATCGAGAGGAAAAATTTTCAGTCATGGACCGGATGGGAAAAACAATTCTAGTCAAACTGTCCGAAGAACTCCTGCGGAAAAATAATCCGGGGATTTCACAACGGTCCATCTCACTCAACTAATATTTTTTCCGATAATATTTTATCACCGGCAAAATTCCTTCCCCCGCTTTTATTTCCGCATCCGATTTTTCATTCAGCACCATTTGCTTTCGCAACGTAGCCATATAAAACGGCGCATTCTTGTCGCCAAGCAATTTTGATTTTTCAGCGTAAGCCAAAGCGGAATCCAGATGGCTGTCAATTTCAAAAGTCAACGCATAATTGTAACAGGCCTTGCGCGCAAGTTTTGTATCCGGATCCCCGCAAAGTTTTTTCCAGATCACTTTTGCCGAATCCATTTCCCCGTTTATTGCAAATGCATTTGCCGTTTTCATTTCCGCACTCCCCTCGATATAATAGTCACGGTTCGCATTGATCAAATGGGGAAGAAGATGATAGGCGTATGAAATTTCCTCGTTGTAATAAATGAGCATGTATTGGTCGGGAGCATCAGGAAAAGTGATAGGATTGGTGAAATAATAATTGTCTGTTGTGCGCTCTTCATAATCGTCAATTATCCTTTTTGTTTTCAAATCATAAATCTTCCATAAATATTGTGTTCCGGTTTTTATTCCTGTTCCAACCGTACTTATGAATGGGGAAATATAGGTGCGTTCATAAGGATAAGCCGGATAATATTCATACGCATAAAAATTCTTGTAAATGAATCCGGCGCTGTCCCCATTGCTGTTTTTGTAACTGTATCCCGGATAACAGTATCCGTATTGCTGTTCATAGGCGTAATCATAACGGATGTAAAGCTCCTGTTCGAGTACAACCAATTCACTCGTTGTGTCATGGTTCACCAATTTGGCAACCGTGTTCCAGTCAAGCGGCGGCGCAACCTTTTCCGGATTTTTATTGCGAAGACTGGAATCCACCTGCAGGATTTCCACGGAGTAGGATTTTGCGGAAATTAAAATCTCACGCAACTCGTACAGATTGGAATACTCATTCTTATCGGGAAAAAATGTTTTTTCATAACAGCGATTCGCAAGCACCAGTTTTTTTACGCCAACCGGAAATTTCACTTCGCCCGGTTCCAACACTTGCAAATTGGCATTGCCCATTTTCTTCTGCGCAAAAACAACTGTGGAAAATAAAATTGAAATGGAAAAAAACAGAAAGATCGGTTGCCTCATTATTCGAATGTCTCGGTGAAAATCAATCTGTGAAATCTGCGGAATCCGTGGCTTCCTCACGACTCATCACTTCCGTCTGTTTTCTGATCGAAGCCTTGTGCAACAACTGACAAAGTTCAACCACCAAATCCCTTTCCAGTCCCAACGATTCACCTGCAGCCGTGCGTGTGCGCAGGATTTCCAGCCAACGGTCGATTTGCAGGATCGTTACGCCATGATCATGCTTGAATTCACCAATGCGTTCCACCACTTGCATGCGCCGCGAAAAGGCATTGATCAATTCCTGATCGATTTCATCAATCACTTCACGCAACGTACTCAACATGTGTTCGAATCCGGCATCACCGATATATGCATCGCGGATAACCAATTTCTCGAGCAGTGCATTCAGCATGGCAGGAGTGAGTTGTTGTGCCGCATCACTCAATGCAGTGGCTGGATCGCGATGTGTTTCAATCATCAATCCATCCATGTCGAGATCGAGTGCGCGTTGTGCAACTTCCGCAATCAGGTCACGACGTCCACTGATGTGACTTGGATCGCACAGGAGTGGAAGTGCGGGACAACTTGCCTTCAATTCAATCGCAAGTTCCCACATTGGTGCATTGCGGTATTGTGTTTTTACGGCCGTGTGAAATCCGCGATGAATGGCTCCGAGTTTTTTTATTCCTGCACGGTTCATCCTTTCAAGTGCGCCCATCCACAAGGGCAAATCGGCATTCACCGGATTTTTTACAAGCACGGGAATGTCAACGCCTTTCAACGCATCTGCAATTTCCTGAACAGAAAATGGATTCACCGTTGTACGTGCACCGATCCACAAGACATCCACGCCATATTTCAAGGCAAGTTCAACATGTTCCGTATTCGCCACTTCAACTGTGACGGGAAGTGAAAATTCCTTTTGCACCTGCTGCAACCACTTCAAGGCTTCTTCACCCATTCCCTCGAATGCGCCAGGACGTGTACGTGGTTTCCACACACCTGCGCGGAACAAGCTCACTTTTTCATTTTCAGCAATCGCTTTTGCCGTTTCCATAATCTGCCCCTCGGATTCGGCACCGCATGGTCCGGCAATAATCAATTTTCTCTTTCCCGATTTTAACCAGGTGGAGAGCGGAAGCAAATCGAGTTCCATTTGTGGGATTGACATCTTTATAAAGGTACAATGAATTAAAAATGTGCAAATCAAAAATGTGCAAATTAATGATTGGAGTTGAAGTGTCCGGAAGGCACATTCTGGATTGAAAATCGGTCAGGAATTTCAATCTGCACATTTGCAATCTGGAATCATTCTCACATCGCCTGCCACGACAAAAGTTGATTGACGGCACGGATGTGGATGAGGCGCAAAACAGTTCTGCGGAGTTGCCCGTAGAAATGAATCGCCTTCACGTGCGGTTCATAACACTGGCAGTTGTCCGAATCGAAAAGGCTTTGGAAAAATGTGGGACCATCTTTCAGGTCTTCCTCATTTCCCGCATTGGCACTGATGAGCACAAAAGAATGGTGGGCGTGATCGGTGAGTGTGCAGTACATGCTCACGAGCAAATGATGGAGTTGGTAATGGAGTGAATCAGATCGG
>CAYMZV010000280.1:0-5959 GCA_964394965.1 uncultured Chryseobacterium sp. | reverse complement strand
GTGAACGTGTTGCAGTCGATATCTCGAACATGATGCATGATGTGACGGAAAGCGTGGTGATCAACAATCACGAGTCACAGAATTTTGCACAGTTCGAAATGGATTTCATCCGCATTTTCGGAATGGAAAGTCCGGTGACGGAAGAGGAATTCACAAGATCAAAGCCACATGATCTGGCGGTTCAAATGACTGATGCGGTGAAGGAACATTACAAGGAGAAGTCTGCAACCCTTGCCGCACGCATGTTTCCAACGATCAAGGATGTTTATGAAAATCAATCGGCGACGTATGAAAATATTGTCACGCCGATTACCGACGGATTGAAAACATTGCAGTGTGTCGCCAACCTGAAAAAATGTTACGAGACAAAAGGCCGTGAAATGGTTCAGACATTTGAGAAAGGTGCGATTCTCGCGATGATCGATGATGCGTGGAAAGAACATTTGCGCGAGATGGATGATTTGAAAACATCGGTGCAAAATGCGGTGTACGAACAGAAAGATCCATTGCTGATTTACAAATTCGAATCGTTCGATCTTTTCAAACGCATGGTGGATGACACAAACCGTGAATTGATTTCATTCCTGTTCAAGGCGAGTTTGCCGAACAGCGATGGCGGCAACCAGATTCAGGAAGCGCGTCAACGGAAAGCTGCACCACAACCGAAATTGCAAACACAACGCGAGGAAGTCGGTGGCGGACCGCAACAGATCAATTCGCCCGGTGCACCCAACATGCCGCAACAGCCGCAACCGATCCAACAAGTCGTTCGAGAAAATCCGAAGATCGGACGCAATGATCCTTGTCCTTGCGGGTCAGGCAAGAAGTACAAGAATTGTCATGGAAAATAGACTTGAGATTTGAGACGTGAGACATGAGATAAAACGGAAACTGCAATGGTTTCCGTTTTTTTTATTGTGCTGCTGTGATTGGATGGTAAAAAACATCCACAAGATTTTCCTCGGGCCGGGAATTCATTTTACAAAAAAAGCGGGAACCGAATCGTCCCCGCCTTTCTACTTTTAAACTGTTAGTGCCGCTTCTTTCCCGCCACTTTTCCTTTATTGCAATTCAACTTTCCTCACTTGATTTCCATTCGGGGTTTTTACGTTCAACAGGTAAATTCCCCTCGGCAAAGAAGTGGTATTGATATTCAATTTTGAAATTCCTGCTGACTCCTCCTGCTCGGTTGCAAAAACAATTTGTCCGAGCATGTTCACCAAATCCAATTCTACTTTTTGCGATGTCGGCAATTGCAACTCCACCGTTACAAAACTGTTTGCCGGATTCGGATAAACTGAAATGCCGGTTGAAGCATCCAATGAATGGATTCCCGTGCAGGCATCCACATAAATCGTAGAAGGAATTGTTCCTGTGCAATTGAGTACCGTGTCGGTATAGGAATAAGTAAGTGTTTGCAAACCGACTCCCGCCGTTGAAGGATTGAACATTCCGCCCGTAACTCCCGGACCGGAATAGGTTCCGCCCGCTGGTGATCCGCCTGTAAGTGCGAACGCTCCATCATTCACACACACGGTATCGTACGCGAGCGTGGAGAAAGAAACATTCAGCGAACCGATGGAACAGACAACCGGCGTACGCAAACTTTGACAATCAGGCAATCCCATTTTCCAGTTGTAGAGATAATAATAAAAGCCCGTTCCTGCGGAAGAGCCCGTGATGCTTGCAACACCATTCAGTGTGTAAGGATAATTTGCTCCGCTGTTGTTGCGGTACAAATTCATTTGCGTTCCACCGATGCGGTAACTTCCCGGCGTCAATGGAATATTCAACGGAATGGTTTGCACGCCTGCGGCAGGAACATTGACCGTGTATTGGTTCAATTGGTTTCCACTTCCATCCCATAAGGTGAACGTGCGATTTCCTGCAGCGCCCGCATTCACATCAGCGGCAAGCAACGTACAATTCTGATAAACATCGAATGTCAAATATTGCGTCGATGTGTTGTTGTGTTGTCCACCTGTTCCGAAATTGTAAGAAGTCGGTCCGACAAATCCCGGTGGTTGCGCCACATCATTTTCAACATAATAAGTTGTTGTTGTATTCAGGACAGGAGTTGTATAGGTTGTTCCCGTTCCCACAGCCGAACCTCCCGTTGGATTTGTAAACCAATTCAAGGTTCCTGATCCGTTTGCCGTCAAATTGAAACTTGCCGAAGAGCAGCTGGTCACATCGGCAGAAGTCGGCGCTGCCGGCGGGTTAATGTCAATCAACGCATTTTGCATGATGGAATCATTGCCACAAGCGGAATTCACTGCAACGGAAACATTATACGTTCCCGGCAAATTGTAAGTATGTGTTGGAGAAAAAACGGTGCTCGTTGTATTGTCTCCGAAATACCAGGTTGCATTGCTTGCATTGGTACTTGTATTCGTAAAATTCACTGTCAACGGAACAATGCAGGAGGTGGTCGCATTTGAAGTGAATGATGCTGCAACAGTTGCAGAAAAAACAGGACCCACTCCAACAGCATACCACGCATTCGTAGTTGCAATCACTTCGGGAGAACATGCACCATAAAGATCATTCGCCGCTTGAATTGTTGCAACACGTGCCGCTGCATAATCGGTACTCGGTGTCATGTAAACTGTCAGTCCGCGGAATTCCACCATTTGTGCCTCCGCCATTGTGATTCCCGTAACATTGTAAGTGTTGCTGTTGTCATTCGTTCCGCTACCTCCTTGACATAACAAGTAATACCAATAAATGAACGGGCCGTTATTGTTGTGCGGCTCGCCATTCGGATCCCAATATTGTCCCATGTAAGTATTCGGTTGCGGTCCGGGATAAGCCGAGTTGTGCGGATTCGACATGTCGCGGAAACCGAGGTGATTGGTGCTGATGTCATTTCCCATGATCCAATCCCATTGTGTCGGACGGGCGAAATGTTCAATCGTTGTTCCGAAAATATCACTGTTTCCTTCGTTGAGTGCATCCGCTTCGCCACCATTCAATCCGGCAGTGAAAGAAGTGAGTCCGTGTGTGATTTCATGACCACAAACATCCAATCCGGTCATGATGGAAAATCCTTGCGAAATATCTCCATCACCATAAGTCATTTCCTGTCCGTCCCAAAAGGCATTTACATAATTGTTGCTGTAATGCACATAACTCAACAAGGCATATCCGTTTCCATCAATGCTGTTTCGGCTGTGCACGGTGTTGTAATAATCATAAGTCATTTCCGCTCCCCAATGTGCGTCGGTAGCCGCTTGATCGGGCGGACCTTGTGTCCATGTGCTGCTGTTATTCGTAAAATCGGTATTGACATAGTTTGTTCCGTTTTGCAAATTGTAGGTTTGAATTCCATTTCCCCTTCCGGTTTCACGCAAGCGATAATTGTTTGTTGCGAAATTATCGCAGGTCATGGGTTGTGTTCCGCTGTAAACCGTATTTGCACTTCCGAGCACATCGGCCGTATGGATTTCCTGTTCCTGTGAAATCACTTCGCCTGTAAGCGCATCGACGTAGATGTATGCGCGAGAAAGTGGCTGTTCGGCATAAATGTCAAATTTCCAAGCGAGGCGGATGGTTGCCGCTGAATAATCCTTTCCGTTTTTGTGAACGGCAACAAGTATTCCTTTCGGATAAAAAGTGAAGTTGGGATCGTTGTGCACGATTTTCATTTGCGCTTCCGTGTTTTTATTTTCCCACATGTATTTCACGGCATTCACCTTGTTCAATGCATCACGCAATGCAACATCTTCCGAAAGCGATGGACTGAGTGCAGGATTCACGTCACGGAAAAAATCGCCGTTGACAGAAACAACCTGACCGTCTTTTATGTGGGCAATCATCATCGATCCATCGATCGGATAAATGCCGATGTATTCCTTGTAACGGATATGTGTAAAACCGATCTTGTCTTTTTCGACACTGTAGGATTTGAATGTAACGGAAGGGTCGAGATTGAAAACGTTTTGCAGCCAGGGAACCAATTTCGCTTCCGTCATCTCATCACCGCTTTGGAATTTGATGAAGTTGGGAAGTCCGGTGAGTTTGCTGTATTCGACTACAGTTGCGCCCTTGAGGTTGTTGTAGGAATTGGAATAGGGATCCTGCTGCGCAAACACAAAACCGGTTGTTGACAAAAGTGCCACTGACAAAAAGAGTCGGAGATTTTTCATGAAAATGATTTTAGAAAAATTTGTTTTTTGAACGGGACCGAAGTTCGGGGTAGGAATTTTTTTACTTCGGGTTAGTGAAAGTAGAGAAAATGATTTGAAAAACAAATAAAAAACGAGCGGCCGATTAGCCCCTAACGGCAGACTTTACAAATACGCCGATTGCAATTTTCTCGTTTATATTTCTATTTTTATCAGCCAACCCGACTCTTATGCATTTCCTTTTGCTTTTCATTCCCCTGTTCAGCATTTTTTCGGACAACAAAAAAATCGATCTTGAAAAATACCGCGCTTATCCGAAAGTCGCTGCCGTCGCAAAATATTTTGATGATAGCCTGTCCATGACAAGGGACCAAAACTCTTATCTCGACTTGGCGAAAAAAACGGATGGATGGTATTTGGTTCGAAAAAATGGATCTGATGCAAAACCCATTTCTGAAATCATGATTTGGTCATTGCAATCTCGAAAATGGATTTCTGTAAATGACGTTCACAAACAAATGCAATCCATGCCGCCCAATTACGAACCCGCAGGTGAATTGGAAACACTGTCACGCAATCCCTATCCAAACGAATACTGTTACAACCATAACCTTTATTTCGGTTACGAACATTGGGAAGACGATGTCATTGCGGAATTGGAGGGTGCAACCAATTTGAATGACACGTTGCTTGAGGCTTTGGGCAGGGCTGACGAAGAAAAATGTACCGATTTCACCCGCCCGAACTATGGAAAATACAACGCAAGCAATCGCACACTGACCGATGCCGAAGTTGCCGGATTTTGTGCATGGGGCGAAAAGACATTGGCGGCCTATAAAAATTTGCTGAGTATCAATCCGCTTTATGTAATGCTGGTTGGAAAACCACAGACAAAACTTTCGGACACTTATTTGTTCCTGTGGAGTGAATTGAATGAAAAAAACCGGAAAACCGAAGCTGCAAAATATCTCGTTCCCGATCTTTATGATCCATTGCTGATCAATTTTGCAAAAAACACGTTGATGGGTGTGGATGAAAACGGCATCTTGTTTACCAATGGGGACAACGACACTTATCCGCTCTATTACGTGCAACAGAAATTGAATTTCAGAAAGGATGTGGCTGTGTTGAACATGAGTCTGATCACAATTCCGGATTGGATTTTTGCCGCCAAGGAAGATTACAAACTTGATTTGTCCATTCCCGAAAACATTTACCGCGATTCCCTCACCGATTATGTTTATGTGCAGAAAGACACTTATCCCCTTTTTGATTTTTGCGATGCGGTCAAGGAAATGAAAAACAAAAGCGATGTTGTTCTTCCTGATCGCACCAAATCCTATTTCAGTTTTCCTAGCGACAAACTTGTCTTGTCATTGGATCCTAATGACGGATCGGCGCCTGTCGTAAAATGGCCAACCGGTTTTTTTCGCAAAAGTGATTTGGCGGTTATGGATATTTTGGCTTCGAATTATAAAAAACGTTCCTGCTATTTTGCCATCACCACAGGACAGGAAGGAGTGGCAGGCACAATATCGGACAACCTCATTTGTGAGGGCATGATCAACAAGGTGATTCCATCGGAAAATCCCGGAACACTTTTTTCCGGAACTTATTATGACCGGAAAAAAATGGAAGCGAATATGCGCACAAATTATAATTATGGTGTTACGCCGGGACAGGTTTTGCAAGTGCCGGAGTTCCTGTCGAATTACTGGTATGGTTTTTATTGTCTCTCTTCAATTGAAATTCAAAACAACAACATGGATCAAGCGCGTGAGACCTTGAAAAGCTGGAAGTCTGCCTTGCCTTTTGAAATGATCAATTCCCCC
>CAYMZV010000279.1:0-5961 GCA_964394965.1 uncultured Chryseobacterium sp. | reverse complement strand
AGGGTGATGTGAAATTTTTACTTTCCCTTTTTCCAGAGATGGATTCTATTTGTCGACAAGGGAATTGACACATAACCCGATGGAGCATTTTCATTGGAGGAAATGAAATAATCGGCTCCGCGAATATCCGTTTGCGTGGTGAGACTGATGTTGTACAAACGGCTGTAATAATTCATGACACCCCAATTGTTGAAAATAAAATCGTCGGAAGAAACGGTGTTGTTGCTGCCGATGATGTTTCCCGTTGTGCGAATATCGGCCAGCCATTCCGCATCGCGTTTCGGTTTGCCGGCATTGACGAAAGTGATGATGACAACACCGATGAGCAAAAGAAAACCGACGAAGGACAAAAACGAAAGCGTCTTTTTGTTTTCCAATTTTTTGCAGAAAGCCGAAATGGGAGAAATGATCATCAACGCAATGGCAATGGAATAAAAAGGGAAAGACGTGAGCAGATAAAATCCGCGTTGCTCTTTTGTAACCATCAACGGAAGCGATCCGCACAAGGCAAGCAACAACATGAAAATGATCGGACGTTTCAATTGTTGTGTTTCATTCCTGAAATGAAAAATGCGCGAAAGGGAAAAAACAATTGCCAAAAGCGAAAGGGCGGGCAACAGGTCGAGAAACAATTCGAAGAGCAAATGAAAATGCGAGCCCGACGTATCGTTCAATCCCTTGAATGTGGAAACCATCCTTCCGTCGAACCAACTCGTGTACGCCTCACGCACACTTGGCGACAGGAGCACGAGCGCGTAGAACAAGGCGAGAAAAAATAAAATGAGTGCGGTGAGAAATGTTGCCCTGCGCCATGAAACATTCCAACGGCAAATGCAAAAGAGAAAAGGAACGGCCAGCGGAAAAAGACCCTGAAAACCCTTGCACAGACTCGCGGCAACGAGGAAAAGGATTCCAAGAGCGGCATGCAGCACAACATTTTTTTCATTGGTGAAAACCGAAATGAAAGCGCTGACGGAAGCCAAGACAAAAACGCTCATCGTGATTTCAATCGTGTTGTTGTCGAACGACCAAAACGTCATGGGAGAAATGAAAAACAGCAGGATCGGCAACCAAAAATGTTGCGCGAACAGGTCGTTTCCCTTCAGGAGCTGTTTCCAGATTTTTGCAATGAGCCAAGCATTCAGGATCGCCATCACCAAATCATAAATCCGCTCGGGATAAATGTTATTCCCGAAAATGCGGAAGAACAATGATTGCAGCGCAAAAGTGAGTGGCGGCTGTTCATGAAAATGGTCGTGGACAAAAACGGTAAAGTGCGGATGCCAGAAAGTTCCGAAACCATTCGCAAGATTTTTTGAAACACTTGCATACAGGATCCCATCGGCAAACATGCCATCCATGAAAAGTGCGGGAACAACAAGTGCAGCAACAACTGCAAATGTGAAAAGGGAAAACGCGAAAGGGGATTTCAGCACATCGGGAAATTGGGACGAGGGATGAACGTTATCTTTTCTTCAGCGCAACGAACAATACGATGATGCCGAGGAAAAGTGAAACTCCTGCGACAATCCAGATTGCATAAACATCGTTGTGTTTTTCATTGGTGATTTCAATGAGGACGGGAGTTGACGGAAAATTCATCTTGAAATTCGTTTTGAAAAAATCGATCTGACTGTTGCCGAGTCCCTCCCACGCAATGTTGCGGATGACGCCCGTAAATGCGCTGTCGGCCAACGCCGCTTGGTACTGGTCATCGGAAAGTTCATTGAATTTCAACATCACTTTTACCGGATCGCCATCCTTGTAATTCGCTCCGACCAATGGAATGTAACTTGATTTTGAAGTTGTGGTAACACCATGATTGGTGCTTGTGGTTGTTTCGATTTCCGTTTGGTCAAGAGGCGTTCCTGTAACGCAAATATTTCTCGAACCCACGTCTTTCCCGTTTCCGACATCTTCCACCGTTGCATTGGCAAAACCGAAATCGAAATAATGCCGCAGTTGCGGATAAAAGATCGCGGATAGGATCGCGAACATGATGAAAAAGACTGCGATCGGCGCCCATTTTTTCGGATTGGTTGCGTGCATGGCCGCAAACGCTTCCTTTTCTGAAAGGTGATTCAAGCTTTTCTGCGGGATTTTCGCCTGCAATTCCGCCACCAGCTGATCGAATCCCATTTCTGCAGGAGTGGCGAACACCTGGATTCTTTTATTCTTTCCATTGTTCGCCGTGTAGACAAAATAAATGGAGCGGTAATCCTTGTTGTTGAAAACATAGAAATTCTGGAGATTCCCGAATGGGAATTCCATTTTCCGGAAGGGTCCGATTTTTATTTTTACGGTGAAGTCGTCGAATGCAACCGAATTTTTTGCGGCGAAATAATTGAAGGTGAATTCTTTCATGGGTTATGTTTTGAAAAGTAAATATAGCAGGGTGGGATTACAAATCATACGAATTCGTGAATCGTGAAAAACAACGATGAGGTTTTCATTTCAATTTGCTTTCAATCCATTCTGCAAAATCGAATTGTTTGTTCAATGATTCCGCATTCAGTTTTTTCTGCTGTTTCCTGATTTCCGAAATGGTTTTCGCGAATTCCGTTTTCTGCTTTTTGCGTGACGATCCTTCGGAAAGGTATTTTATCGCCTCGAGGATTTTCAGTTGCATCCTGAATTGCGGTTCCTGCGCGAGAAAACGTTTCGCGGAATTCAACCTGTTTTCAAACAGGATATCGTGCGATTCGAAAAGGGCGATCACATAAAGTATCCGTGCATTGATTTGCAATTCCTTCCGGATGATCGATTCGCGTTCGGCATTGATAATCTGATTCAGCCATTTGAGTGTTCCCTTGAAATCGTTCACCATCAATTCGCTTACGGCCATCATGAAAATGAGATCGAAGAGGATCGGGTTGAAATTGATTTCGATTTTTTTCACTGACGATTCAATCTGTTTCACAAAAGCTGAAGCCGCGGCATAATTTTTCGTCTTGTAGAAAATATACAGTTCGCTTTCGCTTGTGTGCAGGAAAACAATGCGAGAAAGTGTCGCACGTTTTATTCCGTAAACGTTGAGAAATTCCTTTTGCCGTCTGACTATTGCTTGCGCCTCGTCGTATTTTTCGAGAAAGCACATCACGTTGACGAGGTTGTTGGAATTGGAATGGTAAATCGACGGAAGGTCCTTGATGAACTGCGGCGATTTGTCCATGATCGATTTTATTTGCTTGAAACATTCATACCGTTTCAGGTTTTTATTCTGAACCGTGTAAATGAGTCCGAGCGCCGAGTGATAATAATAATTCACCCAGAACGTGCGTCGGTCATATTGTTGCGGATAATTCCGCTTGACCGTTTTTAATTGCGCATTCAAAAACGAATCCGAAACTCTTCCCTTGTCAATTTGAATCTGGATATTGAAAGCGATGCGCATGAGTGTGGTTTGGATTTTCATGATGTCGAGAATCCGCAATTCCTCCGCAATGCATTTGTCCAGGTTTTTATCGTCTTCGTTATTGATGTAAATGAGCAATTCGCCACGCAGGAGAAGCAACAGCAGGGAGAATTTTTCCAATTGATACGCTTCCGCTTTCGCCTTGCGGATTAATTTTTTGCTTTGCTCGAACAATCCCTTGTTGAACAGCAGTTCAATTGAAATGAGGAAATTGGAATGGCGGGCGAGAAATGTTTTTTCCTTGTTGAAGGCATTGAGGCTTTCGAGAATATTGCCGTACAGGTAATTTTTTTCGGAAGGAAGGTGGCGGATGAATGTTTCCTCTTCAAAATCATTCTTGATGGAAGCTTCGTCATAATGTTCCTGGCCGTCAATGGCATCAAAAAGACGGAGATAGTTTTTTGAATCGCCGTTGATGTGTCCCGAAGAATAAATCTTGAAATGCCTTTTTTCCGACATGCTCATGCTTCGGATCAATTGGTGAAGGTCGGGCGAGGCTTTCATGTTGTTTTCAGATATACAAGATTATCCTTGAAATTTATGAAAATTACCATTGAAAAATGATTTTAATGCTCATTATTGTCAAAATCAGATATCCAATAATACGTTGAATTTGTACTTGCGTCCCGAGCGGCCTGGTCTATATTTGATCATCGGGTTGCTGCAAAAATCCCGGTAAACGCCTTTCAATTCACACAAGTCTACACGATGAAAAATCTTATTCGCCGCGCATTGCCATTGACGGCAGTGTTGTTTCTTACATTTTTCAAATCCGGTTTTGCCTTTGACGGAAACGGCAACAGCTGGACAACCGATTGGTCCACTCCCAAGGTATTCATTGAAAACAAGGGGCAATTTCCGGTTACGGGAGCAAAGGATCCGAACATCCTTTATGGTTATGACGATGGATCGACACTGATCTATTTCAAGCGTGACGGGTTTTCCTATTCGTTCCTGAAGAAAACAAAAAAAGATGAGGACGAAGGGGAAAGCATCAGCAATGAAAAAGAGTGGGCGGAACATGAAAAGGAGGAGTCGCGTGCAATTTTCAAGCGCGATGACATTTTCATCAAGTGGGAAAATTCAAATCAGGGTGTGCAGGTTGAAGCGGATGGAATGGTGAGCGATTATTACAATTATGCTGTGAAGGATGACGATCAGCACCAACACAGCATTGACAATCTGCACGCATTTTCAAAACTGACTTACAAAAACATTTACGACAACATTGACCTTGTTTTCGTTTTTCATCCCAATGGTGGAATAAAATATTCCATCATCGTTCACCCTGGCGGCGATCCTTCATCGGTGAAAATGCTTTACAGCGGAATGAACAGGATTTCAAAGGATGCCGCCGGACAAATCCTCATCACCACCATTTTCGGCGATATCATCGATCATGCCCCCGTCACTTTTTATGAGAACAACACGTCAGAAAATATTCCTTCCGAATTCGTGAAGGATGGAAAACAGGTTTCTTTTTCCATTGGGAATTATGACCATTCAAAAACAATTGTGATTGATCCTTGGCAATCCACTTCCGGATTGGGTTTCGGCAACAGCAATAAGGTTTGGGAATGTGAGCATGACAGTCCGGGCAATTCTTATTTCTGGGGAGGCGATACGCCCATGCGATTGAAAAAGTTCAATGCAGCGGGAACCATTCAATGGACATTCAATTCCGTTTGGGATACTGCAAATTATTGGGTCGGGACTTTATTGACCGACAACAATGGTGTTTCCTATTGTACGGGAGGATCAAACGGGGAAATTTCAAAAGTGAGTACGGCAGGTGCGCAAGTATGGTACAACAATCCGAATGGCTTATTCGGTCCGCTGTTTGAATATTGGCACATGGCTTTCAATTGCGATCAGACCACTCTTGTCATTGGAGGAATGCGTGCACCGAATCCGTTTTCCATTGCAAATTATCGCGGTGTCATCATCACCATCAATATGGCTTCGGGTGCAGTGACCGGATTTACACCACTGGGATGGGTGGCCGGAATAAACATTAAAGAGGTGCGTTCACTTTGCACTTGTCCGAGCGGAGGATATTATTTTCTCACGTTGGATTCCATCGGTTATGTAAATGCGGCGGTGGTGCAACAATGGAAAACCACTTCGGGATATAATTTCGGTTATGGAAATCCGAGTTACGCCATTCAGGGAAATATGGGAATGAGTGCGATTCGTGCCAATGCAAATTTCATTTACACCGTCAATGGTTCGAATGTGCAAAAGAGAAGTACCGCAAACGGAGCCGTGTTGGCAACATCTCCGATTCCGGGAGGAATAAGCACATCGAGTGCATTTGGAAATACATTCGGTTGCAGCGGACTTGACATTGACAGTTGCGGAAATGTTTATGTCGGATCGGGAAACCAGATTGTAAAATATGACGCGAATCTTGTTCAGCTTTCCACACAGGCCACTCCAAGTGCAGTGTATGATGTTTCCGTTTCAAGGGTCACTGGACAAGTTGTCGCTTGCGGAAATGGATTCATGGGAACCTACTCAATGGGATCCTGCTATCCGATGCAGGC
>CAYMZV010000278.1:0-5980 GCA_964394965.1 uncultured Chryseobacterium sp. | reverse complement strand
AATAATGCCGGTCAGTGGGATATTGTTGTAAATGTTGAAGGTGGTGGGGTAACCGGACAAGCCGAGGCCATCCGTCTAGCCATTTCACGTGCACTTGTGGAAGTTGACGTTGAAAACAAACCAAAACTTCGCGCAGAGGGATTGATGACACGTGATCCAAGAATGGTTGAACGTAAAAAATTCGGCCGTCGCAAAGCCCGTCGTCGTTTCCAATTCAGCAAACGTTAATCCAAATCAGAATTTTTCACTTTATCACAGCATAAGTACATGTCAAGAACTTCATTCAACGAACTACTCGAATCTGGCGCTCATTTCGGCCACCTCAAACGCAAATGGAATCCTGCAATGGCTCCTTACATTTTCACGGAGAAGAATGGAATCCATATTATCGATTTGAACAAGACAGTTGTGAAAATCGAGGAAGCCTGCAATGCATTGAGAACAATTACCCGTTCCGGAAAAAAAGTTCTTTTTGTTGCCACCAAAAAACAGGCAAAAGACATTGTTGCTGAACGTGTGAAAGCTGTCGGAATGCCTTATGTAACCGAGCGTTGGCCTGGTGGAATGCTTACCAATTTTGCCACTATCCGCAAGGCTGTTCGCAAAATGGGCAGCATCGATAAAATGGCAACAGACGGTACTTTCGATAATCTTTCCAAAAAAGAGAAACTCATGCTTTCCCGCGAACGCGCGAAACTCGAGCATAACCTCGGCTCCATTGCCGATCTTACACGTCTTCCTTCCGCAATTTTCATTATTGATATTGTAAAGGAACACATTGCAGTGGCTGAAGCTAAACGTCTTGGAATTCCAACTTTCGCAATAGTTGATACCAATGCGGATCCAAATAAGGTTGATCACGCAATCCCTGCAAATGATGATGCATCAACGTCCATCAAATTGATCATGGATATTGTTTGCAAAGCGATCACTGAAGGATTGGAAGAAAGAAAAGTTGACAAGGACAAAGCGGAAGAGGAAAAAGAGGAGATGACCGAAGAGCAGCGCAAAGCCGCCCGTATCCTTGCCGAAGAAGAAGAAGAAGCGGGTGTTCAGAGAAAACCCGGTCTCAAACGTAAACCTGCCAACGCTGGAGCACAAGGCAAATCAGGTCAACAGGGTAAAGGTGGACCACGAGGTGGCGGAAACAGCGGTGGCGGATCACGTCGTCCCACTCGCGCTTAATTGACCATTGTGCGTTTTTATTATTACTAACTGAATTTTATTCTTTAGGATATGACTGTTACAATCACAGCATCCGATGTAAACAAACTCCGCACCACCACTGGAGCGGGTATGATGGATTGCAAAAAAGCACTTACCGAAACCAACGGGGATTTTGAAGCTGCAATTGATCTCCTTCGTAAAAAAGGCCAGAAAGTCGCTGCAAACAGAAGTGACCGTGATGCCAAGGAAGGCAAAGTCATTGCCAAAACAAATGGTACACGTGGAATTCTGATTTCACTCAATTGTGAAACTGACTTTGTTGCCATCAATGAAGACTTCGGCAAAACAGCCGATGCAATGGCTGCAATTGCACTTGAAAAGGCACCTGCCGATCATGATGCCTTGCTTGCCCTTCCTTATGAAGGAATGACAATCAGCGAAAAGGTGTTGGAAATGGTTGGAAGAATCGGAGAGAAAATCCAACTTTCAAAATACGAGCAGATTTCCGCAGCAAAAGTTGTCGCATACAATCACCCTGGAAATAAATTGGCTTGCATTGTCGGATTCAACAAAGAGATTTCCGATGAAGTGGCGAAAAATGTTGCCATGCAGGTTGCCGCCATGGCACCGGTTGCAGTGGATAAAAATGATGTTGACACAACCACACTCGAGCGCGAATTGGATATCGCCCGTGAGCAGGTTCGTGCGGAAGGAAAACCGGAAGAAATGGTTGAGAAAATTGCGCAGGGAAAACTGAATAAATTCTATAAGGAATCCACATTGCTCAATCAGGAATTCATCAAGGATGCAAAGAAAACCATTCGCCAATATCTGCAGGACTCGGACAAGGAGCTTACGGTTACTGGATTTAAACGAATCGTTCTCGGTTAATTTTCAATCCTCCTTCATCGGAGGATTTTTTTTGTCTGAACAAACCATACACATGAAATACAAGAGAATTCTTCTGAAACTCAGTGGCGAAGCACTGATGGGAAATAAACAATTCGGAATCGATCACGATTTGTTGAGTCAATATGCATTGGAAATAAAGGGAATCGTTGATGAAGGTGTTCAGATTGCAATTGTAATCGGTGGTGGAAATATTTTTCGCGGCATTCAGGCTGCTGACGGAGGAATGGATCGCGTGCAGGGAGATTATATGGGAATGCTTGCGACAATGATCAACAGCATGGCATTGCAATCTTCGCTTGAAAAACTGAATGTGCAAACACGCTTGCAATCGGCGATTGAAATGAATCAGATTTGCGAACCGTTCATTCGTCGACGCGCAGTAAGGCATCTTGAAAAAAATCGTGTTGTGATTTTCGGTGCGGGAACAGGAAATCCATATTTCACCACCGACACTGCCGCTTCATTGCGTGCCATAGAAATTGAAGCGGATGTCGTCCTGAAAGGAACACGAGTGGATGGAATTTATACTGCCGATCCTGAAAAGGACAAATCGGCCACAAAATTCGAAACGATTACATTCAATGAGGTGTATGAAAAAAACCTGAATGTAATGGACATGACCGCTTTCACGCTTTGCAATGAGAACAAACTTCCCATCATTGTATTCGACATGAATAAAAAAGGGAATCTGAAAAAAGTGGTTATCGGTGACCGTGTTGGCACATTGGTTGGATTCTGAAAAACCAACTGCTGAGGTCGGGGAGAAATTTCATTGTACTTTTTATTTTCAGATGAAAAAATCCTGACACGAAAATTTCAACCGCATAACATTAAACTTTTGTTATTTTTATCACTCAACAAAAACTCCTATGAACGAAGACCTTCAACTCATCATCGATACGGCCGAAGAGTCCATGCAATTGTCCGTCCAGCATTTGGAATCCGAACTTTCCAAGGTCCGTGGCGGCCGTGCCAATGCAGGAATACTCGATGGCATCATGGTTGATTATTACGGAGTGAATACGGCTCTTTCACAAGTGGCAAATATCAATACACCCGATGCAAGAACAATTTCCGTTCAGCCTTGGGAAAAATCAATGCTTGACCCGATCACCAAAGCGATTCAAGCGGCGAACCTTGGATTCAATCCTTCCAACAATGGAACACTCGTCATTTGTTCCATTCCTCCAATGACGGAAGAACGCAGAAAAGATTTGGTGAAGAAAGCGAAGAACGAAGGCGAAACAGCAAAAGTGAGTATCCGCAATGCACGCCGTGATGCAAATGAGGAAGTGAAAAAATTAATCAAGGGCGGATTGCCGGAAGATGAGGGAAAAGAAGCCGAAGCGAAAATCCAAACGATGACCGACGGTTTCATACTGAAAGTCGACAAGCATTTGGAAATAAAAGAGAAAGAGATCATGACGGTTTGAAGATTTGAAAATCGATATTCGAGAAACGCGTTGGAAAAATCCGGCGCGTTTTTTTATTGCAATTTCAAAATCCCCGACAAATCCAAATAGAATAATTTCCCGCTTCCGGGTTCCGATCTTTCTTCGGTGAGATACAATTCATTTTCACTTTTAAAACAAACACCTTCCATGCTCAATCCTTTTTCAGAAAAGGAAAGTTCAGTCATATTGCCATCCAAAAATTTATTACCGACAAAATGTGTGAACACCCAAATTTTTTCATGACTGATCAAAACAAGAATCGTGTGTGAATCATTTATCGCAGCGCCCGTAATGGAACATTCCTTGACAGGACCCTTTCCAGTGTACAAACTGTCGACAAGCTGCGCAACATGATTACCCGGAATGGCAGGAAGTTCATACAGTTTCGAATATCCGGTATAAGGGTCGGTTCTGTTTTTTGAAAAAAGATAAATCACATTGTTGAAGGCCACCATCGCTTCGGCATCAAAATTCATTTTCTCAATGGATGGTGGAAAATCAAGTTGGTCGGGATAGGAAAAGTCAATATCCTGTGCAGCGATCGAATCCGTTTTGTCAAGATCGGGGTTTGAAAATTTATTTATTCTCAATCCATGCCGTTTGCAATCGTTGTTCCCGAAATCACCGACATAAAAATTCCCCTTTTCATCCTTCGTGATTTCCTCCCAATCGATATTCGGTTCATTCGTAAATGTGATAGCGCGCCGAAGATTTCCCAACGTATCCAAATTGAAAATTTTCGGTTCTCCCCTGCTGTCATTATGTGTCCACAATGAATTCGGCGACGACATTACAAGTCCGGAAGATTCGCTGATTTCGGAAGGCAGATCAGCGATGGGGAAAAGATGAACGATGTAAGAAACGGAATGCTTGTGCTTTATTTCCTCGATCAGGTTCTTCGACACAGAATTGATTTTTTGTTCTGCATGATTGCCACATCCTGAAAAACCAAACAACACGCAAAAAACAAGTATTATTTTCTGCAGGTTTTTCTTGTGTTGCACCGAATGTCTTTTCATTCCACCCAAACTTTAGTCCCTTCCGAACAATTCCTGCAAATATCAATTTCTTTCCGCGATTTCAAAACAGAAGTGCGAAACCGATTATAGGGTTCACTGTGCCAAATCTGTTTCATGGAATAATTTTTGAGTGTGCCGAGACGGTGTGCGGCGTCTTTATCGAAGCAGCAAGGAACAACGGAACCATCCCACGTAATGACACAGGAGTGCCACATTTTCCAGCAATGGTTTTCCATTTTGTTTTTATGGATCCAGGTGCCATCCGATTTCTGTTTGTATCTGGAATACTTTTCTTCGGAAGGAATCAATTCATTGCCATTCTCAAAATCATAAACCTGTGCCGTTTTGAAAAGCACTTCATCCACGCCTGTTTTTTCCGCGAGCATCTGGATTTCATTTACCTGATGTTCGTTCGGTTTCACAACAAGAAATTGAAAAACAACATGCGGTGTTGCCGACCGCAATTGCTTTTTCCATTTCAAAATATTTTTGGTCCCTTCAATTACCTTGTCAAGGCTCCCTCCGATCCTGTATGAAGAATAGGTTTCCTGCGTTGTTCCGTCAATGGAAATGATCAGGCGATCCAATCCCGACTCGATTGTTTTTTTTGCTGTTTCATCGTCGAGATAATGTGCATTGGTGGAAGTGGATGTGTAAATGTTTTTTGATGATGCATACTGCACCATGTCCAGGAATTTCGGATTGAGATACGGTTCTCCCTGAAAATAAAATGTGAGATAAAACAAGTGCGGACTTACACGATCGATTGTTTCGCGGAAAAAAATTTCATCGAGCATTCCCGTTGGCCGGGAAAACTGGCGCAATCCGCTTGGACATTCCGGGCATCTCAAATTGCAGGAAGTCGTAGGTTCGACAGCAATACTGATGGGCATTCCCCATTGATGGGGGTGTTTGTCCCATTTTGAAAAATGATAACTGATCCACACAAGAAATGCATTGACAGCGCGTCTGGGTGTCATTTTTTTCAAGACTGAAAAAGCATTTCGTTTAGGCATTAGCACTGAAATTATTTTCGGAAAACGGTCAGGGAAAAAGGATTGGGGCAAAACACAAACTCATTCTGTATTTTCCTTCACGAGAGTGGTTTTCAAGACATCAAAAATACATCGATAAAATATCACTTCATAGTCACACTTCACAATTTATTGAGTTACATGGGCATCGGAGAAAACAAGAATCATTCTTGGACCTGGATTCAATCAGATAAGATGAAGCGACCAACCCATCAATCCTGCAATGGGAATTAAAATTGCTGTATCAAGATTTTTCCAGAGGGAAAGAATAAGTATTACCGTAAAAATGAATAGCGATTGCCAATCTTGCGGAGCGCTTTTCCCAATGACCCAAACGGAAGCGACGATCATTCCAATCACTGCGGGCCTTACTCCCTTGAACACGGCTTCAACC
>CAYMZV010000277.1:1692-6017 GCA_964394965.1 uncultured Chryseobacterium sp. | reverse complement strand
TAAAAAAAACAATTATGCGCATTTTTCTTGTCGGCTTCATGGGCAGCGGCAAATCAGCAATGGGAGCGGCTCTGGCAAAAGAACTCAGTCTTGATTTCATTGATCTGGATAAAGAGATTGAAAAAAAATCGGGTAAGGAAATCACCTCCATTTTTGCTGTTGAGGGCGAAAAATATTTTCGCGATCTTGAATCACAGACATTGAACGAACTCCTTGAACAGGATGATTATGTGATGGCCTGTGGTGGCGGCACACCCTGCTTTGGCGACAATATGGAAAAAATGAATGAGAACGGTGTAACCATTTATCTCAAGCTCAGCACCGACGGACTTGCAGAACGTCTCGAGCTCGAAAAGGATTCCCGTCCATTGCTCAATGGAAAAAGCGGACATGAATTGTGGACGTTCGTTCACGAAACATTGCAACAACGAGAGCCTGATTATCTCAAGGCAAAATATAAGGTGAGAGCGAAAGATCTCAAACCGACTGAACTCGCAGAATTTTTCCGACTGTATGAATTGCAGGAAGAAAGCGCAGAATCGGATGAGGAAGAGGGTGCCGATGAAAATGAATAATTCATTCCGCTAATTTTTTTATTTTTTTGAAATATGTCAACTGCAAAATCTTCAGTCGATATTGCTTTTAATAAAAACGAGGACACGATGAAACAGCTTATTTCCGCAATGGAAAAGCGTTTCGAAAAAGTGTCGCTCGGTGGCGGGAAATCGAGAATCGAAAAACAGCATGAGCAGGGAAAATTGACTGCGCGCGAACGGATTGAATACCTTCTCGACAAAGACAAACCACAAATTGAAATCGGCGCCTTTGCGGGCGATGAAATGTACAAGGAACACGGCGGCTGCCCTTCCGGTGGAGTTGTTGTGGTGATCGGTTATGTCAATAAAAAACAGGTCATCGTTGTTGCGAATGACGCGACTGTAAAAGCGGGAGCCTGGTTTCCGATTACAGGAAAGAAAAATTTGCGCGCTCAGGAAATCGCAATGGAAAACCGCTTGCCGATTATTTATCTCGTCGACAGCGCCGGTGTTTATTTGCCCATGCAGGATGAGATTTTTCCCGACAAGGAAAACTTCGGAAGGATTTTCCGCAACAATGCAATCATGTCATCCGAAGGGATTTTGCAGATTGCGGCAATCATGGGTTCGTGTGTTGCAGGTGGCGCGTACTTGCCCATCATGAGCGACGAGGCAATGATTGTGGATAAGACAGGCACCATTTTTCTCGCCGGTTCCTATCTCGTAAAAGCTGCAATCGGTGAAACGATCGACAATGAAACACTCGGTGGTGCAACAACGCATTGCGAAATTTCCGGTGTAACGGATTACAAATGCAAGGACGATAAGGATTGTCTTGACCGCATTCGGAATATCATTGATAAAATCGGCGATTACGACAAGGCGGGTTTTGACCGCGCCACTCCCACCCTTCCGAAATTGGATGAAAACGAAATTCTCGGAATCATTCCCGATTCACGCGAGAAGCCCTATGAAATGCGCGACATCATCCTGCGCCTCGTTGACGATTCATCGTTTGAAGAATACAAGGAACTTTTCGGTCAGTCGATTGTTTGCGGACTGGCACGCATTGACGGATGGTCGGTGGGAATTGTTGCCAACCAACGCAAGGTGGTGAAAAGCAAAAAAGGCGAAATGCAATTCGGTGGTGTCATCTATTCCGATTCCGCCGACAAGGCTGCGCGTTTCATCATGAATTGCAACCAGAAAAAAATCCCATTGGTCTTTTTGCAGGATGTTACTGGATTCATGGTGGGTTCGCGTTCCGAGCAAGGGGGAATCATCAAGGACGGGGCAAAGCTGGTGAATGCAATGAGCAATTCCGTTGTTCCGAAATTCACCATCATCATTGGAAATTCTTACGGTGCCGGAAATTATGCGATGTGCGGAAAAGCTTACGATCCCCGCCTGATTGTGGGTTGGCCGACTGCAAAAATTGCAGTGATGGGTGGAGCGCAGGCTGCAAAAGTCTTGTTGCAGATCCAAGTGAGCACATTGAAAACACAAGGCAAAAAAGAAATCACCCCCGAAGAGGAAAAGGAATTGCTCGACAAGATTTCCCAACGTTACGACGAACAAACCACTCCGTATTACGCAGCCGCCCGCCTGTGGGTGGATGCGATCATCCATCCGCTCGAGACACGCAAATGGATTTCATTGGGAATTGAAGCTGCCAATCATGCGCCGATTACAAAGCGATACAATACCGGCGTTTTGCAGACCTGAAATCGTTTCCGATAAAAATACCGATGCCGTTATTTTCACCGATGACGGCATTTTTGTTTTTAAAAATCGTCACTGATTTTTTGGGAGATGAGGAAAAGATGCCTGCCAGCCCCGATTGCAGCGGTCCGAAGGACTCCTTTGGAGAAAGCCCGGAATGCACAAGATGATGATTGTATTATAATACAACCAACATGTGCATGAGGACTTGCAGCGGAAAGCGGGATGAATGCCTGTAAACGGGAATGGGCTTCCGCTCCCAAAAATCCTTTCACATCAACGGATGCAAATGATGTAAAAAATGAATGATGCGATTCCGATCAATAAATTGATCATACGCAAAGGCGGATTGAAAATGAGCAGAAAACGAAACGGGAGAATTCCGGTGAAGAATAATATCCCCAAATATTCCGTCGGGTTGATTCCGGATAAATAATGCCGTTGGATTTCATTCCAGAAAATGAGAGACGAAATGATGAAGAGCGGAAATGATGTTTCAAAAATAAAAGCGAGACGGTAATAAATCCCGATTTTGACCAGCATCCATTTTATTGCCATGAGGATTCCAATGGCAAATACACCGGCAAATGCGGCTCCAATGAAAATGAGGATGAACCAAAAAAAACTCCAGGAAGACTGTTGCACAAAATCGCATTGCGAAGTCCTGATCAGAAAAGCGATGGAGGTAAGAATGGCAACCATCACGACATAAAACATTTCGTCGGCGCCCAATTCATTGTTTTTCGGTTTTTCATCCGATTCCATTTTCAAAATGCGATCGCCCGTCATCCAACCGCCGATTCCGAAAAAAGGTCCGAGCACCAAAAAGAAAGTGGCAAACATGGCCAGGCTTGTTCCGGTTTTATCGCTGTCGGGTGTATTGAGCAATGGAAAAGTTGCAGCCATGAGATAACCGAGCAACGTGATTCCTGTGATACCGAAAACCCATCTCGCCATTATATTTATTTTCCTGCTGTAATAAACCTGGTAACGGGCAAGGATGAATCCCATGTACCACGAAACGGCAATGACGACAAAAAGAAAAATGACCAATAATTTTCCGGGCGCAATTTCAGTGAAGAATCGGTTTGAAAAATATCCGTTGGAAAAAATGATTCCGAAGATGATGAGTGCGCAATCGACCGGCAATCCTTTCCAATCCATTTTCCAGAAAATTTTCGGATCGTAAGCGGGGAAATGAATCGGGATATCCGCTTTTTTCGAATTGGAATCATCCGTTTTGTTTTCGGGATGATCCTGCTTCCACTGCTCCTCTTTTGCCGGATGGTCTTTACCGTGATTATGCGACATGGATCGGTTGGGGTTGGGGCTTACAGCATTCTGCCTCAATACGCAATACTTGTTTTCCCGAAAGTAATTGAAAAATGTATCTTTTCGAAGTCTCGCCGTTATAGTGAAGATTGCGGCAATTTCATGGGGAAAATCCTGTTTCTTTTTTGTTTGGCATTTGTCCAACGCTTTTTCACAAGAGCAATAGGCGTGCGCAATTCATTTATGATTACATGATCGGCAAAGGTGTGCCCAAGGAAAACACACGTTGGCGCGGTTATGGCGAATCACAACCGGTCATTCCGGAAGACCGAATCAAAAAGGCAAAAACGAAAGAGGAACAGGAATCGCTTTACCAACAAAACCTTCACACAGAATTCAAAATCATCGCCATCACAAAATGAAAAACAAAAAACTTTTTCTCGGAATTTTCATCTCCTCCCTCCTGCTCGGCTGCATGCTCACACGCACGCAATACGATGTGGAACGGAAAATCCCCAAGCTGAATTATGAAACGCCACCGGGATGTGTCTGGTTGCACGACAATATTTTCATGGATCAAACGGAAGTGCGGAATCTGGATTATCTGGAATTCCTTTATTGGACGAAAAGAAAGGAGCCCGAAAAACTGAATTCCATTTTGCCCGACACTTTGGTTTGGCGCGACTCATCCATGTACAATGAACCGTTTGTGCTTTATTATTTGCGTCATCCCTCCTACCGTGATTATCCGGTGGTTGGAATTTCTTATGAACAGGCGGTTGCGTTTTGCAATTG
>CAYMZV010000277.1:0-1682 GCA_964394965.1 uncultured Chryseobacterium sp. | reverse complement strand
GAGAAGTGAAATGGTGAACCGTTTCATTTACATCAGGGAGAATTCGAAAAAGCTGCCGAAGAATTTCGATTGGGATACACTCAACCATTTTCCAACCGTCATGAAATTCCGTCTGCCCACAAAAGAGGAATGGGAATATGCATCGGCGGCAAGCCTTCCCTATTCGTTTTTCCCTTTGGGATATGAATGTTTGGTGGATAAAAAACATTTACCGGTTTCAAATATTCGCCAATCAGACAACATCTATTATGATTTCAAAACGAAAACATATTTTTCTCCTGATACTTTTGGAATTATTTTTCAGTATTGCATCCCAGCAGACATTACAACTCCCGTTTTCGCCGGTGAGAAAAACAAATACGGCATCTTCAATCTGCTTGGAAATGTTTCGGAAATAATCGCCGACACGTTGTTCAAGGGATTGAACTATGAAACTTCCCTCGACGGCAGCACGTTCAAATTGAAAAAGGAAAATTATGAGATTGTCACCAGCACTTCGAACGGTTACGATTACAAATACACTTTCCGTTATCGGAAGCCACAGGCTTGGTTGGGATTCCGATGCGTTTGCGATGTGCTGAAAGGGAAAGGCGATAAATATTGATTCGTCTTCCCGATTCTTCACCTGTTTGATTTAGCTTAGTACAGGAAAATAATTCAGGCTGCCCCAAATGAATAACGAAATCGATTCACCTCAACAATCCCAAAACAGGAAAAAGGAAATTTGGAAAGTGCTTCGGATGCAATTCCTTATTTTGATGGCATACACCATTCTCATTGCCATTCCCTGTTTCTTTTTTCATTCCGACGGGTTTCTTGTTTTGTCCATCATTGCATTTGCCGGCCAATTGATCACCTCGCTCATTCTTGCCATCGTCAAATTCGCCAAAAACGAAAATGGAACCGCACTCGGGCATTTGGTTTCATTGATCGTCATCAGCATCCTCGGCTTCATTTGGATTTGGTTCATCGGTATCTTATTGTGGTTTTTCAAATGAATCAAAACGCGAACGCACAAACAAGGCACGTGATTTGAAATATTTCCAGAAGCGGAAACGATTCTTTTTTTAGAAACACTTTTCCCGCCATCACCTCGGCGGAGCTCGGTTCTATCGGTCCGAAGGACTCCTTCGGAGGGCTATTTCAGAAGCTTCTTCTTCATTAACCAAAAAGAAAAGCCGCTCTTTCGAAGCGGCTTTTTCTTATCACATTTTTTATTTTTTTTTATCTGCTTATCACAATTCGTTTTGTAACGGTTGTTTCTCCGCTGCGGATTTCGCAGAAATAAATTCCATCGGAAACTCCCGCTCCACTTTCATCCACCGCATCCCAACGGATCAGGTGGTCGCCTTCCGAAAGCAAACCATTTGCAAGTGTGATCACATTGCGTCCGGTGAGATCGTAGATTTTCACGGAAACATCAGCCGACTTGTTCAATGACAATGGAATGGTTACATCGCCCACTGAAGGATTCGGGTAAATGTCATTCGTTGTCATGTTGCCGGAAATTTCTTCAACGCCTGTTACGGTTTGTCCGAGACGTGCATCATTCGCATTCATCACATCCACATGTGTTGTGTCAACAGTGGAATTGACAACCGCAAAGTGACTTACAAAACCGACAATGTGCATGTGTGTTACATTCCATCCTGCAGGCAATGTGTAATTGTATGTTTTGCTGT
>CAYMZV010000276.1:0-6017 GCA_964394965.1 uncultured Chryseobacterium sp. | reverse complement strand
TGCACTGTTCGGGGCTATTCCTGCCCGCCGCCTTTGGAACTTCCGCTTGGAACCGTAAAAGCGCAATTGTTCCGCGCAAGGGAATTCCTCTACAACGTTTTGAAAAACACACAAGGCAAAATCTGATTCAATCAACAATCAATAATGTGCCGATTGATAATTATTCAAAAAACAAACCCATGTGAAAATAAAAATCGAAATCGAAACCGCATTTTTAATTTGCACATTGTCAATTATTAATTAGCACATCTCCCACCATGTCAAAAGACTTTGTATCCATTGAACATTATTTCCCCAACCTGACTTCCATTCAGAAAGTGCGTTTTACAAAATTGTATGAAGTGTACAATTTCTGGAATACGCAGATCAATGTCATTTCACGCAAAGACATGGATAATTTTTATGAGCACCATGTTTTGCATTCCCTTGCGATTGAAAGGGTGATTCATTTCAAAGCCGGTGCGGAGATTCTGGATGTTGGAACCGGTGGTGGATTTCCCGGAATTCCATTGGCGATCTTAATGCCCGATGTGAAATTCCATTTGGTGGATTCGATCGGAAAAAAAATCAAGGTGGTGAGTGAAATCGCGAATGCCCTGCAACTGAAAAATGTCACTTGGCAGCAATGCCGCGCGGAGGAAATCCGTCACCAATATGATTTTGTGGTTTCACGTGCAGCGGCTCCCTGGAATGATTTGCACATGTGGACAGCGCGCGTTTTGAAGAAAAAAAATGATCATGAATTGGCGAACGGTTGGTTGGTTCTGAAAGGTGGCGATCTCAAGGAAGAATTCAGATTGGTGAAAACCAAAATGGTGGAATATCCGATCAGCCAATATTTCAAGGAAGATTTTTTCGAGACGAAGAAAGTGATTTACGTTCCGAATGCTCCAGCCAGCGAGCGATAGGATCATTTGAAATTCATTGATTGCCAATTGCTTTAAATCGGCAATCAATGAATCGGCAACACTTACATTTCAGAAAATTTATAAGTCTTGAAATGCATCACCCTCAGTGTAATCCCGATCGAGTTGTGTGTAAAGGATTGGGAATTTCCATCAGCGGCATAATTTTTTATTTCCATGAATGGCGTAAATCCGTATTTGTAATAGGCTTCCCAATGTATCGTCCACGCTTCATGGCTTTTTGAAGAACCTCCCCATTCGCTGTACATTCCCAGTCCTATTTTCCCGTCAATTTCATTCTGCGGTTTTGCAAAATCATCCGCCGGATTGAAACCGAAATTGTGGACGTAATCGCCACCGAAAATCAAATCCAAAACCCTTCCGAAACAATACCCTTTCTTTTTCTTGTTGTCGAATGAAAACAGGTCAATCTTCGCAGTCAGTCCCGCTCCAATTCCATTCAGTTTGTACGAAGCGGCTCCATAAGGTGATTCCGGTGTCACAGGAAATGTTCCGGAATGTTGCGTGAAAAAAAGCTCAGGATAAAGGAAGTTTTTCCATTCGTGCGTTATCCCGATTCCAAAAGAATTTCCCTGACCGATTCCACGAAACGAATTCTGCAGGCGTGTATCGTCAATGAAATTATAGGAAGCCGTAATGCCAAAATTGTGTTTGGTCCGAACATAATGCTGTGCATTCATATTCAAGGACAGGAAGAGGATCGGAATGAAAAGGAGCTTTCTCATGACTGGTGGTTTTGCAGTCATAATGCGCAACTTTTGAAAAGATACAGGCTTCGGAATATTTAATAATCGCCAATCGGCAAATCCTAGACCAACTCTCCCTGGAATTGCAATCTGCTCAAGCTGCGGTAAAGTCCATTGTCAATCGCAATCAGTTCTTCATGCGTTCCAGCTTCCACGACCACACCCTTTTCAATCACGATGATTTTATTCGCTTTTCTGATCGTTGAAAGGCGATGCGCAATCACAAAAGAAGTTCTTCCCACCATTAATTTATCCAATGCTTCCTGTACCACACGCTCACTTTCCGAATCGAGTGAACTTGTCGCTTCATCCAGAATCAATATCGATGGGTTTTTCAATACGGCACGCGCAATGGCAATCCGTTGACGTTGCCCGCCCGAAAGTTGAATGCCGCGGTCGCCGACTTTGGTTTCGAATTTATCGGGGAAACTTTCAATGAATGTGAATGCATTCGCTTTTTTCGACGCTTCAATGATTTCCTCTTCGGTTGCTCCCGGTTTTCCGTAAGCGATATTTTCACGGATGGTTCCACCGAAGAGCAAAACATCTTGTGGAACAATTGCCATATTCTCGCGCAAATCAGTCAAGTCATATTCGCGTGCATCTTTTCCGTCGAAGAATAATTTTCCCTTGTCGGGATCATAAAAACGGAAAAGCAATTGTGCAATGGTTGATTTTCCGGAACCGCTCGGACCGACAACGGCAATTGTTTCTCCAGGTTCGGCAACCAATGAAATGTTCTTGAGGACTGGAAAATCCTTTCTCGTCGGATAGGAAAAGGAAATTTCATTCAGTTCCAATTTTCCGCTCAATCTTGTTTTCCGCCTTTCGCGCTCTGGTCTTGTATCTACAGCTTCCGTTTTCTCATCGAGGATTTCAAAAATCCTTTCCGAAGCACCGATCGCCCTTTGTATCTGTGCATATTGTTCCGGAATTCCTCCAATCGACGCTGCAACAAAAAGTGTGTACAACAAAAACGACATCATTTGTCCCGCAGTCAATTCGTCATTGACAGTCATCCGCACGCCGAAATACACCATGAACATGATGGAACCGAAGAGACAGAAAATGATGAACGAGAAAAACGCTCCGCGTGCACGGGCGTAACGCATCGCTGTCTGAAGGATATTCTCCGTGCTTTTTGTGTAACGCCCGATTTCATATCCCTCATTCGTAAATGATTTCACATTTGTAATTCCCTGAAGGCTTTCACCGACAATCACATTCGATTCTCCCACGCGCTCCTGCACGTTGCGTGAAAATTTCCGTATTCTCCTTCCGAAAAAAACCGTGACAATGGCAACCAATGGAATGATGCACAACATGAGCAAGGCCAATTTTCCGGAAATCACACAGATCAGGATTGTTCCCCCGATGATGATGATCAATTGACGCAAGAATTCAGCAACACCGACTGTAAGTGTATCACCGATCTGGGTAATGTCGGCGCTGATTCGACTGTTCAATTCGGCCGCTTGATGGGAAGAAAAGTATGACATTGGCATTTTCATCAGTTGTCCGAATGTGGCCCTTCGCAAGGAAGCGAGCAATTGTTCGGTGGCCTGAGAAAAGAACCAAACGCGTGCGTAGGAAAAGACCGCTTGAAATGCAAAAAGCACGATCAGGAAAATCCCAACGTGATTGGCGGCATCCACCAAACTGGTTTTCTGTTGGGCGGTGAGATAAACGCCATTCAGTTTTTCGGCATCGGAAAGATTCGGGGTTGTAGAATTCTTTCCACCGATCAATCCCATCAATTTTCCAAGCAGGGAAGGAAAAACAACGGCAGTCGCTGCAGTCAATCCGAGAAAAATCAATCCCACAAAAAATTTCCATTTATGCCGACCGAGATAACCGAATAAACGCGAAGCATGCTGAAGCGATTTCTTGTTGATTTTCGCTTTCGGCATTTCGTCTTTTTCCGAAGCTTCCGGTCCGAAACCTGAACGTTGTTGTTTGGCCATTTTAATTTATTGGAAGTGCAAAATTACCTTGAAAACTGTGACAAGGGACAAGCGACAGGTTGCAAGTGATTGGAAAATGAAAGATTCTTTTTTCCCTTGTCACGTGCCACCTGCCCCTTGTCACTCAACCTGATGTCGTTTTCAGCCCAATAATATTTCATGAGGGAATATTTTCCTTTTTTCAATCATTTGGAACGCTGATTTTCAGGTATTTATAAAAATAATTCAATGGGATTTGCAGCGAACAGCTATTCCGTTATCTTTGCAGTCCAATAAAATCAAGCAACAATGAGTCAACGTACGTACCAACCTTCGAAACGCAAACGGAAAAACAAACACGGTTTCCGTGATCGCATGTCAACACCTAACGGGCGTCGTGTGCTTGCTGCGCGTCGTAAAAGAGGCCGCAAAAAACTGACGGTTTCCAGCGAAAAAACACATAAGTAAGAATCCTGATTCTTCAAGATATGAAAGGTGTTCCTGATCGGGACGCCTTTTTTATTGGACTTCCGTTACATTGTTTTCCTCCTCATTCCCCGCAACAAATCCCTCTTCGACTTTTTTGTAAAGTTCAGATTCGATTTTCGAAATGTTTTTCAATGCAATTGTTCCAAGGAAAAGGGTGGGAATTGAAAGGAAGGCCCCCAACATTCCATAAAAAGTTCCACCGTTTATATCGCGGAAAAACAACTCGTTCACCGGATGATGCAGATAATAAAAACTCAACAGCAGGCACAAGCCACTGAACAAGAATAAAATCCAAGTGCAAATGAGCAGACCGGTGTTCGCAATCGGTTTTTGATTCGGTAAATCTTTTTTCTGTAAAACGAGTTGTGAGAATTTATTTATTTCAGCGAGAATGATGAATGGAATGAAAAGATTTCCAATCGGTAACAGCCAACAGTAGAAAGCAGTGCCAGAAGGAAAGGAAAGCCCTTTCAATTTGAGATTATGCAAATTGGAATAAGCCCTATGCGTCCACAACATTCCGATCAATCCCGTCAAGCACAAGACCACCAATCCAAGTCTGGAAATATTCGTGAGCCAACTGTTGGCAGCTCCCATGGTTGACGTATAGTTATCAAAGTTGGCTTCCGAAAAAACGTGAAAACAAAATGCACCATAAACAAAAGCAAAGCCGATCAGAATCTGCATTCCGATTTTTACAAAACGGGAACGGTCTGAATTGTCGATAAAGTCTGCCGATAATTCTATCGTTTCATTTTCTGCATTTGCAAATCCAAGAGATGCATTTGGCAAACCCGATTCATGTCCGGGATTTTCGAGGTATTTTTTTGCCGTTTCAGCCAACTCAAGTTGATAGAGTCCTTCCGCCCTTTCGATCATTTCATTTTCATAACCGGAAAGGTCACGCACCATTTTGCTTCCGTAAAAAGCTGAAAACAACGTGAGCGCATTGCCTCCCAAGACAAAACAATAACCGATTTCGAATTCCCGGTGCGTAAGAAAATAATAAGAGACAATTCCCAGAACCATACTTCCGATATATGTTCCCCACCAATAGTCGACGATGCTGCTTTCGTAAATTTCCCCGATCGGGTCCTTGTAAAAAGTCTGTTGCGTTTCGTCCCAGATTTCCTTTATGATTCGATAAGGAATTACAAGATTTGCCAATGGAATGAACCAGCCTGCAATTGCCCATCCGCTTGTATACCGTAGGTTTTCGGTTCCGGAATGATAGAGATTGTCATACGCCCTTTTCATCCAGATGACGAAAAAAATCCCAAGCAACAGATATGGAATGAGCGTGAGCAATGAGAATACTCCTGCCACAAACAATGCTATATGCGGAATGCCATTTTGCCGGATGGAAAACAGTGTGCTTACGTTGAGTACAATTTCCAATAACAGCATGATCACGGCAATCCGGAAAAATAAAATCACCCTTTTGGCCTGATCGGAATTCGGCAATACGGAAAGATGGGAGAAAACCGGAGTGTAATCCATTTATTGATTCAGGAAATTTACCGAGGAGGTGGAATGGAAAAATAAAAATAAATGTAAATCATTTGGGAAGAAAACCAAATAATCACGAGATGGACTTTCCCTCATTGAATTGCGCCTCATAAGACAGTGCCTGCTGATTCTGAAAACGGAAATTCATTTCCCCTTCCCAAATTGAAATCTGTCGGATGATTGAAATCAACAGTAAACATTCTACGGTATTCAATACGATCGATGAAATGTCGTAAGACAAAATAATTTGAGGGGCGCTTTGTTTTGTAATCACGCCGAATAATCTCAACCCGGCTTTGATCACGATTAGCATATTCAATCCCCACCACCAATTCCCGATTGTGAATTTCCGGATTGAAAAATTCTCCTTGTCGTTTCGGAAAAGCGATTGCGTTTCAAACCAG
>CAYMZV010000275.1:0-6044 GCA_964394965.1 uncultured Chryseobacterium sp. | reverse complement strand
GCACCAGCCAGAAAATGGTGACGCCTATAATGCCTTCCTGAAATTTGTGATCGTAAATGACCGGAACCTTTACGCCAAATTTTACCGATTCAATGCTGACTTTCCGATAGGTGTAAAAAAGTACCCAAGCAGAGGCGGCGGCTATTGTATCGCTTAACAGGTATTTAATAACCTGCCGGGTCTTATTCATAAATAATTCTATTTCAGCAGTTTGATATTATCCAAATAAATGTTTGCTTGACTTGCATTCATATCCAATTTCGATGCAAAATAGATATAGTATTGATCGGTTGATGAGTTGATTTGATCAGCCAAAACATCGGTCAACCGGATGTAGATTTTCTTCCAGGTTGGACTCGGGTCAATTGTAAGCCAAGGATGCGAAGCTCCGTCCGATACTCCAATTATGCCAACTGAAAATGCAACATCGCAACGGTAATCGAATTCAACATATACGTCCGTTTGCGGTGGAATGGAATAAGGTTGTGAAGATGCAAATAATGCAATGCTGGTATCCTGATTCATGAATATGTGACCCGATCTGGTTTCAAATGCTCCAACGGAGTCCTGTACCAATCTCGCAACAGTTCCCTGTGTATTCACCAAACTGCAACCTTGTGCATCAAAGTTTTCCGACCACACAAAGTCTGTTCCGGAGAAATAATAAAGCGGTTGTGTACCTATGGACTTAACCTTGCCGCGTGTGAGCGTTACATTCCCTTCCCATCCTTTCCAGTACGGATAAATCGCCCTTGTGGAAACCAATCCATTCATCAGCACACCACCCTTGATGATAAAATCGTGGGTCCCCTCATTGAGAATTGGAATGGTGCAGGGCAATTGAAAGGCGCCCAGAAAAGTTCCGTCCATATAAACCCAGGCATCTGTAATGGTAGCGGAGCTTGACCCTTGGATTTGTCCTACAGAATTAAGTTTCAAGCCATCGATGTGCAAATAGGATGGGATTTGTTCGGCCGGATCAAGCACAGAGCAGCCGGCAAAGAAACTCATCAGGATTCCCCCGATGAAGAGTAGCCGTAAAGACGCAGGTAAATAATGTTTCATGCAGTGCCCTCACATAACGCAGAGATTAGGCGTTTATTGTGTTGCCGACTGCAAAATTAGCGTTAAGACGCAATTGTTCGTTAATTTTATTTGCAACATCCATTGCCTTATAGCCATCCTCAATGGAAACCAATGACCGTTCATTGGCAATGATCGAATGGGCAAAGGCTTTCAGCTCCATTTCCAGGGCGTTTGAATCTTCGACTTTCAGCAAGGGCACATTCCCGTTTACAGTTTCAATCCGTTCGGCATTGACCGATTTTTCGAGAAAGTCAACGGTAATGTCCGTATCCCGTTTATAGAATCGGGATTTACGGATGTTTTTCAATGAAATCCGGCTGGAGGTAAGGTTGGCTACGGCACCATTGTCGAATTCAATTCTTGCATTGGCAATGTCGGGTGTTGCACTTACGACTGCAACCCCGCTGGCATTGATTCTCCGGATGTTCGCCTTTACCAAACTCAACACAATGTCAATGTCATGGATCATCAAATCGAGCACAACCGAAACATCCGTTCCCCGTGGATTGAATTGGGCAAGCCGATGCGTTTCAACAAATAGCGGATCACTGATGAAATCTTTCGCCGCAAGAAAAGCAGGGTTGAATCGTTCGACATGTCCCACTTGGATTTTCACGTTGGCTTCACTGGCAAGATGGAGCAATGTCTTTGCCTGTGCCATTGTTTCCGCCAATGGTTTTTCAATGAAGATATGTTTTGATTTTTTAATGGCTTTTTCCGTCAACTCGAAATGGGAAATGGTGGGCGTGACAATATCAACTGCATCGCAATGCATCATCAATTCGGCAGCAGAGTCGAATGGTTTTATTCCGAATTCCGCAGCGATAATGGAAGCAACCTCCTTGTCCGAATCGAAAAAACCGACAATCTCGAATTCATCAATCCCCTTTAAAAGCCGGATATGAATTTTGCCAAGATGCCCGACCCCCAGCACGCCGATTTTCAACATACGTTGTTTGTTTTTTGCAAAATTAGAGTTGCCGACATTTGAATCATTCATGTAGATTCGCAACATATCAACATACATTTGTTGCTGGAGAAAAAAAACGGACTGTGCTTTTTCCAACATCATGTTGAAGTTCAGTAGAATATGGAAGATTCATTCCGACATAAGGGGCTCAGGAAAAAACTCGTGGAAGAAATCATTTCCAAGGGAATTACCGACGAGAAGGTGCTGAAAGCCATTGACAAGATTCCACGTCATATTTTTATGGATGGCGCTTTTGTCGAATTCGCTTATGCAGACAAGGCATTTCCGATTGGGGCGGGACAAACCATTTCACAACCGTATACAGTTGCGTTTCAGACCGAGCAGCTTCAAATCAAAAAAGGGGACAAGGTGCTGGAAATAGGTACGGGTTCCGGTTATCAAACGGCGGTTTTGATGGAATGCGGTGCGAGGGTTTTTACCATTGAAAGACAAAAACAATTGTACGATAAGGTGCGATCCACCCTTTCCGAAATAGGATACCAACCGAACTTTTTTTATGGCGACGGCTATAAAGGACTTCCAGCGTTTGCGCCTTTCGATAAGATATTGGTGACATGCGGTGCTGCTTTCATTCCCGATACCTTGGTTGAACAATTGAAACCGGGAGGGAGAATGGTCATTCCCGTCGGACCGGGTGATGTACAGGAGATGAACCTGATTGTGAAGAACGAAAAAGGGGAGATTGCAATTACCCAATTGGGCCAATTCAGATTTGTTCCGATGCTTGGTGAAAAAAACTGGTAGAACGATAAAATGGAAAACCGACTGCAATAAAAATCCAAACAACACGTTACCGCTTCGTATGAAAAAGAAACTCCTCTTCACCTTGCTTTACTTTTCCATTCTTTCTTTCGGGTTTGCCAAAGGAAATTATTGGGATGCATCTTCCGACACAACGGATTTACCCAAGAAAGGATCCTTCTACGCAGGCTTTTCAATCAATCCCTATTTCGATTATTTCGGCAAGGCGGCCAGATCGGACAGTGGCGCTTACTCCAGTTATTTCCATTTGAAAAACAATTTCCAATTCGGATATTACCTCAAGGACAGGAAAGTGTTGAACTTTTCCTTTGCATTCGCGACGCAATCCACCACGCGTCAGAATCAGGTGAACAGCGATTTGTCCACACACGTTCCGCCTGCAATCGTATTCGATCAGGAAGCACACAAGGCGAATGCCTTTTCCATTGGTTGCGGTGTGAATTACAGAAGTAAAATCCGCCGACGGTTCATTCCTTATATCGGTTGGAATGTCGGAGCCAATTTCAGGAAGGAAAAGTATGTTTACTCCTATGGGAATGCCATCACCGCTTCCGACCTGAGTCCAACGAGCACAACGGATTTCAGTACGGGTGCAACAGCAAATGTGACTTCACGTTTGGCCGAGAATAACATGGGGGCGGTTTTTGGATTTTCACTCAATGCCGTTGCAGGTTTTGATTTCTTCCTTTCCAAATCCATCATGTTCAAGGCCGAATATGTTGCCGGTTATTCCGGATTGTTTGCAGGCTCGAACGAAATGAAATACGATTCGTGGGCGGCCGCTTCGACCCAAATAGAAAGCAGTTCCACTTTCACAGGTAAAACCACATCGAACAGATTTGGAACTGGCGATCCTTTCATCAATCAGATTTTTCCTGTCAGATTGGATTTGCTCATCATGTTTTGATATCCAGAGAAAACGGCTTCCAATAATAACCGGCATTTCAGAAGAGATGCCGGTTTTGTTTTGTGTTGATTGCTGACTTGAAGTATCATTATCCGTACTCGGATTGCCCTTATCCGTGTAAGGATTGTTCTTATCCGAGTGCGGTTTGCCCTTATCCGTATAAGGATTGTTCTTATCCGAGTACGGTTTATCCTTATCCGTTCTAGGATTGTTCTCATCCGAGTACGGTTTATCCTTATCCGTTCTAGGATTGTTCTCATCCGAGTGCGGTTTACCCTTATCCGTGTAAGGATTGTTCTCATCCGAGTGCGGTTTACCCTCATCCGAGTGTTGATTTCCAAAACTCCAAAGCTATTATTGGGGATAATGGTCAGTTCATGCCATCTTTACTCAATGATACATTGCAGGTCATTCAAGTAATTGTGGTAATCGGACAGGACTTGGGCTTTTTCATAAAACCCAGTGACTTGCTGTTTTTTGGGCTCTCAAAAACCAACATTCATATTATATTGGAAAGGATGAAATCCGGGCATCGATTGCTTTTAAATAAGGTTGAAATTCTTGATATTTGTCATGATTGTTAATGGAATACCTTGAAATAACAGCATTTTCAAGAAGATAATTCAATTTATAAAATGTTGCCTGTCAATAGGTTTCAACCCTTTATGAACAGTTCAAAAACGAGGTTATTAACAAAATTCAGTTAAAAAGTATGGATTTGTTTATAAGCCATCTATCGGCATGAAATAGATACCTTTGATTTAAGGTGCTTGATGCATCTTAACCTAACCAAGTAAAACCAAAACCACACTTACATTATGAAAAAATCAGTACTGTTTGTAGCCGCCCTCGCATTGAGTGCATCTACAGTATTTGCGCAGGACGCTATCACATCGAAGAAGGGGGAGCATTTCCTTCCTGAGTCGGGTGATTGGTCAATCGGAGTTGATGCAACTCCATTTCTCCAATACGTCGGCAACATGTTCAATGGCTCGACATTGAACAATGCTCCTACATGGAATTTCTTGAATGCAAATCAAACCATCGTTGGTAAAATGTATTCAAGCGACCAAATGGCATACCGCGGAATCGTTCGTATCGGAATGACAAGCAACACAACAAAAGCACAGATTGCAGATCAAAGCGCTGCAGTTCCTACTTACCCTAATCTTCCAGCAATGAAAGAGGACAAGGCGAAAGTCGGTTCTCACTTCGTTGGTCTTGGTGGCGGTATGGAATGGCGCAAAGGCAAAAGCCGTTTGCAAGGTTTTGTTGGATTGGACGGAATGTTCTGGTTGAGCGGAAGCAAATCCACTTACACTTATGGCAACGCCCTTTCAGCTACAATGCCGGTAGGTGCAAATACAACCAGCTTCAACAGCGGTGCAAACTTGACAATGGATACCTACGGTAACCAAGCCCGTATCCTCGAGTGGAAATCAGGTGGCACATTCGGAATCGGAGTACGCGCTTTCGCAGGTGTTGAATATTTCATCGTTCCGAAAATTTCAATCGGTGCTGAATTCGGTTGGGGAGTCGGTTACACAATGACCGGTGCTTCTTCCATGAAAACAGAATCGGTTGGAGGTGCTCCTGCATCAGTTGGAACACAAACCATCACCGGAAACAAAACTTCAGGCTTGATGTTGGATACCGACAGAAATGCTTTCGGTACAGCTAACGGAAGCCTTCGCATGAACTTCCACTTTCAATAGTCGACTAAAATGATTTGTGATCAAAAACCCTGCTTCGGCGGGGTTTTTGGTTTTTCTACTTCACCCTTCGCGCAATTTCCCTTTGCACATCACGTGTTTTTATATCCGCACGCTTGTCGAATAATTTCTTCCCCTTCGCCAGTGCAATCTCCAACTTCGCCCAACCTTTTTCATTGATGAAAAGACGCAATGGAATAATCGTCAACCCCTGATCCTTCAATTTCCCTTCCAGTTTTTTCAATTCATGCTTGTGCAACAATAACTTCCTGTCGCGCTTCGGGGCATGATTATAATGAGTTCCCTTTTCGTATTCATTGATCTGGATATTGCGGGCAATCAATTCGCCATTCTCAAAAAGACAGAATCCATCCGTAATATTCGCTTTCCCCATTCGAATCGATTTTATTTCCGTTCCCGTCAATTCCATTCCGGCAACATACTTATCGAGAAACGAAAACTCGTACGAGGCCTTTTTGTTACGGATGTCGATGTTGGAAGGAAGCATGAGGTACGAATTGCAGATAAAAAACGAATCTACGAACTACGAATCTTATTACTGGAAATTCGCAGCTAGTAGATTCGT
>CAYMZV010000274.1:0-6050 GCA_964394965.1 uncultured Chryseobacterium sp. | reverse complement strand
GCGGCGGTGGAGCAGGCGATAAAAACTTTTGGCGTAATAGACATTCTCGTGAACAATGCAAGTGCGATCAACCTTTCCCCGGTTTCCATTCTTCCGGCGAAACAATATGATTTGATGCAGGATATCAATTCGCGCGGAACGTATCTGGTTTCGCGGCATTGCATTCCGTATTTGAAAAAATCGTCGAACGGACATATTCTCACCATGTCGCCGCCGTTGAGTCTGGATACAAAATGGTTTTCACATTTTGCACCGTACACACTTTCAAAATTCGGAATGAGCATGTTGACGTTGGGACTGTCGGAAGAATTGAAAAAAGACGGTGTGGCTGCAAACTGTTTATGGCCGCGAACGACAATTGCAACTGCAGCGGTAAAAAATATCCTGGGTGGAGAAGAGTTGATGCAAAAATCGCGCAAACCTGAAATTCTCGCCGACGCAGCCTACTTCATTTTGCAAATGAACAGCAAGGAAACGACAGGGAATTTTTTCATTGACGATGAAGTGCTGGCGAAAAATGGAATTACGGATTTGGGAAAATATGCGGTAACGCCGGGAGGGGAATTGATGGAGGATCTGTTTTTATAGATTCGCGATTCCAAAAATAATTTTGAATTGTGGGTTCTGAATTTTGAATTGCAGTAGTGTATCAGTTGGAAAATTTGCGCCTCCGATGCTTCGGGATTGTTTTTTACGGCAAAAAAACAATCCCGATTTTTGAGTTCTGGATTTTGAATTGATTGCAAGATCATCTTTCCGATCAGTTTTGATTATTGAGCCATTCCGATTATTTCCCGTTTTTTTAATATCCATTGGCGGCTATGCAATGGATATTATTCATTTACAAATGTTTGTTACCGACTATTGCGATAAAACCGAATTACATTTCGAAAGAGAATTATCCTTTAACTGGAAACAAACCGATTTTAAACCGAAAAACCATGAACACTGCGTGTCTCTTAAACTGTTTGACAAGAAATCTACCTTGGTACCTTGTTTGGTCTGCTGTTTTTATTTTGGGATTGATCGTTGCTTTAACTGGCGGTACAGTGATCATACTGGGTGTTGTTGTCAGTGCCCTTGTTGCTGTGTTGGCAATTTCAACCACTTGGGCGGCTGGCATAGCAATTGGGTTGATCGCCTGTTACAAAAAAAATTGCCGATAGTCCATGTCAAATGAAGAGGGGATTATTGGCAATCATGGAAAATTGACTTTGTTGTTGGAAAAGTCAACCGTTGAGATTGCAAATATCCCGATTGAAAAGTTGAGCGGGGAAGAAGCTGATTCATGGGTTAAAAGACTGACAAAACATGTCGACAGTTGTGGATGTGAAGTCGGATCTGTTTTCCTTTCAATATCTGCAGTTTGTGTTCTGTTATATGGATGCTATCATTTTTTTTATTTGAAATTGAAATTTCAATTCCAGGAGATAATTGTTGTTATGCTATTCTGTTTGGTCATGGCGCTTGCAGGAAAATTCGTGGGAAAACGAATCGCCAAAGTGAAACTCAAAAAAGAAATTGATCAGCTGATACTGTTGCTTAAAGCACGGTGAGATTTTTCACCCCAAATATTTCCCAACAATCGGCATTCTCCTTCCGCTTCCAAACGCTTTTTGGGAAACACGGAGTATCGGAGCGAATTGGGCACGTTTCCATTCATTCGTATTTACCAATTTCAAAATGCGATCCACCAGGTTTTTTTCGAATCCCATCGCCACCAATTCTTTCGGACCTTGACGGTGTTCAATGTATTCGAATAAGATTTTATCGAGGATGGAATAATCCGGAAGTGAGTCGCTGTCTTTTTGATTCGGGCGCAATTCGGCCGATGGCGCTTTTGTCAGAATGTTTTTGGGAATGATTTCCTTTTCCGCATTGATGTAGTGGCACAATTCATACACCTCTGTTTTGTACACGTCGCCGATCACGGAAATTCCACCGCACATGTCGCCGTACAAGGTTCCGTAACCGACAGCGGCTTCACTTTTGTTCGTCGTGTTCAACAAAATGTATCCGAATTTATTGGCAATGCCCATCAGGATGACACCCCGCAATCTTGCCTGGATATTTTCTTCCGCCACATTGAACGGTTGGTCCTTGAAAATCGGCGACAATGTTTTTTGCAGGGTTTCGAATCCGTCCCTGATCGGAATGATTTCATGTTTGCATCCGAGATTTTTGCAAAGTGAAATGGAATCGTCTATGGAATGCTGTGAAGAAAATTCCGACGGCAACAATACCGACAGGACATTTTCCTTCCCGAGCGCGCGCACAGCGAGTGTCAGTACGAGCGCAGAGTCCACTCCTCCCGACAGTCCCAGGATCGCTTTTGTGAAACCCATCTTCGAGAAATAATCCTTTATCCCGAGAACAAGCGCGTCATGAATCAATGAATTTTTCGGTTTTCGGTTTTCGGTTTTCGGTTTTTCATTTTTGGAATCGGCAATTTTTCCGAGATCGTAAATCCGGAAGTCTTCCTCGAAATAGTTCATTTCCGAAACGATATTCCCTTTTTCATCCAGCACCATTGATCCGCCATCGAAAATCAATTCCGTTTGTGCGCCCACATGTTGCAGGTAAAAAACCGGGAGACTGTATTTTTCAACGTTGCGTTTTAATACAACGCGCCTCATTTCTGCGTGATCGTAGCTGAACGGTGATGCGGCAATGTTGATCATGAGGTCCGGCTTTTGCCTGATCAATTCTTCCATCGGCCATTGTGTATACATCAAGTCGTCTTCCACATCCCACAGGTCTTCACAGATTGTCAGGGCGATTTTCTTTCCGCCGATTTCCGCCAGATGGAATTCTTTCGCCGGTTCAAAATACCTGTATTCGTCAAAAACATCATAGGTGGGAAGCAACGTCTTGTGGTGGACACTTTTTATTTTCCCCTCCGACAAGACATACGCCGCGTTGAAAAGGTTTTTCCCTTCCTGATGCGGATTGATTGCAGGCGCACCTACAATTGCGGAAATGCCTGTGCACACGGAAGCGATTTCATTCACGGCATTTTCACAACGCGAAATGAAATCGGAGAACTCCAGAAAATCGCGGGGAGGATAACCACACACGGACAATTCCGAAAATACAACGAGATCAGCACCTTCCTTTTTTGCACGGAGAATATTCGATTTGATTTTTTCCGTATTCAGGGAAAAATTACCGATGTGATAATTCAACTGTGCAAGCGCAATTTTCATGACCACAAAAGTACGGGGAATGATGTGCAGATGTGCAAATTAATAATGTGCGGATTGAAATATTCCCCAGAAACTTGGAAGCATAAAAAAACGATCCGCTCAAAGAACGGATCGTTTCGGGGAATATTTTCAGCAGACAATCTGGTAGTCCAGACCGACCGGTTGACTAAAACAAAACACCAACTGTCAAGGCAATGGCGCTTGATTTTGCATTCTGTTTTGTCGCATCATAATTGTTTGACTTGGTACGGAAAAGATATTCCGAATCGGACTTGAGCACATTTGAAAATCCATTGTACCAATTCAATCCGAATACGAGCGAAGTCGAACCTGCCAAATTCCATTCAGCACCACCGCCGACATTCAATGCAAACATCACAGGATTCATGTCTTTAGAATTGATGAGATCGGTTTGGGTGGAATGTGAATTTCCAATTGCAGTATAGACATCGTCGGTTACGCGGCTCTTGAAACGGATGGAAGCATTCACACCGAACATTCCGAAATAAGTCAATGCACCGATTTCAGGGGTTTTCAATTTCAGGGTGAATGGAATTGTGCCGTAAGTGGTTTTGTAGGTGCGGCTGTTCAGACGGTAACGGATTGCACCTGCAGTTGAGGAATCGCCTTTTGTAAGGAATTCACTGTCTTTCGAAAGCTCATAATAATTGGTGTCGAGCATATTCATTTTTCCACCCACATAATCCACTTGGAATCCGGTTGCGATGGAAGCGACTTTATTCAAGCGGAATTCTGCGCTCAATCCATAACTGCCTTTTGCGGATACACCATTGCTGGCGTATTTCTTGGAGTCTTCCGGTTTGTTCCAGGTCAGCATTCCCGCTGTTCTCAAACCGAAACGGAAATTCTTAATGTCATTTTCGCCGGCAGTTGCATCTTGTGCAATTACATATTTGCCACCAAAGGTGAGCGCGAGGAAAAGAAGGAGTGCCTTTTTCATACTTTTGAATGATGTTTTTTCGTTGTGCAATTATACGATAAATTTGACTGTTTTATGAAACGACTCCTTTTGCCTTTTTCTTTTTCAGCCGTCATCTTTTTAACAATCCTGTTTCCATCGTGTGGTCATGATCCATTGGACGTCGACGTTTCGGCAATTACTGTACCGAAATTGAAAATCATGCATTACGAAAAGGACTTTTTTGCCATTGACACGAATAAAATGGCTGCGTCACTTTCCCTTTTGCGCAAACGGTACGGCGACTTCAGCGATGGGTTCATCAACAATATCATCTGTCGCCAGCAGCGAGATTCTTTCGGTTGCGATTTGGCCATCCGTGATTTTTTGTTGGATAAGGACATGAATGACGTGCATGAAGAATGTGTAAAATTATTCCCCGATGATTATTCACAAATGGAAAATGAGATAACCGATGCGTACAAACATTTCCGTTATCATTTCCCGAAGAGAAAATTACCGGTTGCGGTTTATACTGACATGTCGGGTTTCTCCAATAATATTTTGAATGTCAATGGCGCTTATGGGATCAGTTTGGAGTTTTATCTCGGGGAAAACAATATTTTTTATGATGCGCTGAAGGATCTGTGGCCAGCGTATCGCAGGCGTGTCAGCAGGAAAGAATACATGACGACCAATTTCGTAAAGGCATGGATGATGAATGAATTCCCTTATGATCCTCCAGCAAATAACCTGATCAACAAAATGGTTTATGAAGGGAAAATGCTGTATTTGCAAAAAGCCTTGCTCCGAAATACGCCCGACAGCATCATTACCGGTTATGAACAGAAAAAATTGGATTGGTGTGCCGAGAATGAGGCAAAAATGTGGGCGACTTTGTTGGAGCAGAAAAAATTGTATTCGGAAGACGAAGAAGATCTCAATCATTTTACGGAAGATGGCGCATTCACTCCGGGTTTTCCCCACGAATCTCCTGGCAAGGCGGGAAATTGGTTGGGACTCCGGATTATTGAGGCGTTCATGGAAAAGAATCCGAACATTTCGCTCGATCAGCTTATGCAAATAAAAGACGGCACATCCATACTGATCCGTTCCAAATACAAGCCGAAATATTAAGTTTGAAAGGAAGGGTTCAGAGAAAATAAAGCTGTAATCGCTTCTGGATATTTCCTTCAGCCCCACAAAAAAATCTTATTCACGGAACTCCAAACTCCAAACTCCGAAGTACCTTTGCCGAATGCGAAAAGCCACCATCAATTTCACCGTCACTCTCGACGAAAACAACCTTCCCGAATCCATAGAATGGCAAGCCTCCGACTCCGGTGAAGGCGGAAAATGCAAAGCAATCATGTTGGCCATGTGGGACGAAAACGAGCAAAATACAATGCGTATTGACCTGTGGACCAGGCACATGCTTGTTGACGAGATGAAACGTTTTTTTCACCAGAACCTCCTGACCATGTCCGATACCCTGCAGCGTGCTACAAACGAGGAAAAGATGGCTGGCGACATGCGTGATTTCTGCGAATATTTTGCTGAAAAAATGCAGCTTGTAGACCCGAAATGAGCCAATCGGGTTTTCTCCTGAAATGAGGCTTTGAATTGTGGTGGAAATTGTTTTATTTTGTTATTGGCTCATTTTAACCGAATTCCCAAAATACCATGAAGCATAAATACCCCTTTTTAGCGGCAACATTGGTTCTTGTTGCAAATGTTGGTCTTCACGCTCAGATTTTTTATTCAAATGGTGCTACTGTTGCAGTAACCCCAGGTGGAATATTATGGGCGTTTGGTGGCATTACATTGGACAATACTTCCAATTTCACCAATAACGGAAGTGTCACTACGACTAAAAACTCTTCAATGGCTTTGCCTGGTACATTCACCATCAACAGTGGATCTTC
>CAYMZV010000273.1:0-6061 GCA_964394965.1 uncultured Chryseobacterium sp. | reverse complement strand
CATGTTGATATCTTCTGCCATTGTCGCACCATTCGTTGACTGGTAAGCGCGATCATAATCGCGTTCAACATAACAGGGATCCTCATCCCAATATTCCACCAAACGCGGAGAGGAATATGCATCAAGCTTGTCAAACAATAAACGGTCGACCACTTTAATGTCTTTCTGTTCCAACACAACGGGAACAGGGACAACCATTGCAAAATCCTTCACGTCACCTTCAAAATCGCTCGACATGGTGATCGTTGTTTTTTCACCGTCACGCACAAGAATGATCTGCGAAGTTTTGTTGAACAGTTTTGTATCCGCTTTCGCTACGTAAAATCCACAGAAGGAAAATCCGTTTAATGCCAATGAAAGCGATGCCAAGGAGAGAATGATTTTTTTCATGCGGAAATATTTTAGAATAAATGGTTTTAGGTTTTAGATTGAAAAAAAAAAAATCGAATTACCGAATCACCTCATCCACTGGAATTTTTCGGCCTTGAAGATGCGGTCGAAAACGGGAACGAGTGGACTGAGGAAAAACAATGCCCATAACGGAGCGGTGTGAACAAAAAGTTTTGTGGAAATCCACCAAGTCAATGCACCCACCATCATCGCCCAAACGATTCTTGCCTTGCGCGACGAAGGGGTTGACATCGGGTCGGTAATCATGAAAAATGAAAACAGCAACAGTGAACCCGTGCTGAATTGGTGATAGAAAAAATCAAGTGGCCATCCGAGATATAAAATGTTGCGGATGAAACTCAATCCGAGAAACGCAAACAGGAATGCAAAAGCGGTGTCGAGGCGTTTCACTTTCACCAACACCACCAATCCCGTACAACCCACCAGCATCAACAGCAAAGCATTGCTTCCCCATTGTCCGGGAGAAATCCACGCGTCGCCCGTCAGCAGAAGTGTAACGATGATTCCGAAATTTGCGGGATTGAAAATGTGCTTGCCATTTATTTTCAGGAAAAATTTGCTGGATATTCCAAGCAGTGCGGCAATGACAAAGGTGATGGTGTTGTTCGCCTCCAACATCAGGCACAAACTGAAAGCGGTGATGAGTGCACTTTTCAATCCCGTCCAATCATGCGTCTTGAATTGGATGAACAAAGCCTGTACACCGAGACATGTGAGAATGACAATGTTGAAACGCAACAATGGAATTTCCCAATCGAGTTCAAAAATCCCGTAGAGTAAAAATGTGAGTTGGAATAAAACCTGATAATGACGTGCGTCACTCTTGAACCAATCGAGCGTGGATTTGAAAGGGGAAAAAATGATTTGCCAAATGGGCTGACGAAAGAGAGAGATGACCTGCTGCATGTTCCGGATTTTGAAAGATTACAGACAGGAGATGCAGTGGAAATCCGGATTCCATAAATCTGTTTTGAAAAAGTGGCAATAGACAAGTGGCAGGTGACATGGATAAGATCATATCCAACTCGAGCGAAGAAAATAAAATAGGATCCGTAGGATTTATTTCGCCCTGTTCAACTCATCTTCGGCACTTTTCTTTTGCTCATCGCGTTGGTACTGCGACTTGCCGAGTTTCCAGGAAATGCTCACGCGCGCTCTCCTGCTATCGTTGTGTCCGTTCACTTGAAAATTCACATCCTGGTAAACGGCTCTCCCATTTTGGTAACTCGTCCAAAAAATATCGGAGCAATTCAAGGCAATGGTACCTTTTCCATTTGCGAATTTCTTTTTTATGCCGACATCAAGGCTGGAAACCGGCAATTCATACCAAACCGCATTCAGGTTCAAGTTCCTGTAGAAAAAACTCACTTCCGCATTCCATCCTTTACCCAATGAAATTGTGTTGAGCATATTGAAAATGAATGTGACATGTTGTGCGGTATAATTCGAACCGCTCACCAATCCGAAATAATGATCGTGGAAAATATTGAGTGAACTTACGTTTGTCCACCATTTCGTAATGGACAATGTCGCGGAAAAAAGAATATTGTAGGAATTGTATGTATTCAGATTTTCATTCCGGGTGAAAAAAACATGTGTCGAATCATTTTGGTGCATCACGTTGGTGAATACATCCGTCATGTGCAGATAGCCGATACTCGTGCTGAAAATCCCCTTGAAGGTGTGTGTGATTTCATAATTGTCGCTCATCTGCGGATGCAAATAGGGATTTCCGCTGTTGTAAGTGTACGGATTGATATAAAGTCGGAACGGATTCAGTTCGCCATAATCGGGACGGTCGATTCTCCTGCTGTAGGAAAAGTTGAGTGTGTTTGTCGAATCGATTTTCCAATCGATGAAAGTGCTCGGGAAAAGATTGAAATAATTCCTGGTAACGGTCGAATCATTGATGAGTTGTGTTCCTTTCGCCTGCGTTTCCTCTCCACGGAATCCAATCTGGAAATCCAATTTCCTGTTTATCTCCTGTATATAATTCACATAGCCCGAGTAGATTTTTTCGGAGTAAAGGAAATGATTGGTCAGCGTTGTATCGGGAATGGATGCATTTTGAATCACATTATAGTACATGGCATTGTTATCCATCGAGACAAAACTGCTTTTGATTCCTGTTTCGATTTTTATTTTTTTTCCAATGGGTTGAACGTAATCGATTTTTCCGGCCCGGATATTTCCATTCATTGGAACATCCGCTGTTTGTGTTGTGGATGGACGGAAAAATAAATTTGCCCCATTGTAATAATCGGTAACATTATTTCGCAGCGAGGAATTTGAAAAGGGTGCGTAATTGAGATCGGCCGTCAGCTCTTTTCCGCTTGTATCGATGTCGAATTTATAATTCAGGTCATACGTGGTGTATCTGTTTTTTGCGTTCTCTTTGGTTAACGTATATAAACTTGAATCGAGAACCGAATTGGCATCATACATCAATGAATTGAAAGACCTGTTGCGGATGCGTGAACCGTCGGACTCTTCCACCGTAAAACCGATTGTCTGTTTATCGTCAGGTGTAAAATCGGCCCCTATTCTCCCGTAATTCCACTTGCCTGTATTCGTAACACGTTCCTGACTGGAAAAAACATTCCGGACAACATCATTGGAACTGTAAGTTGTTTTCCATGTCGACGCTTCATAAAACTCCCAGAAAAAATAATTTTAATTGGCGAAAAAGTTCCATTTTTTCGTTCGGTAATTTGCATTCACATTCTGGTCTGCACCGTAATAAAAACCCTGTTCAAAAGTGGAAGTCACCTGTCCGCTGAAACCGAGATTCTTGTTTTTCTTCAGCACGATATTGATGATCGCATTTCCCGAAGCGTCATATTTTGCAGATGGGTTTGTGATGATTTCTATTTTATCAATTTGGCTGGCGTCGATGCCTTTCAGGTAATTGGCCATATCGGTTCCCGACAAATAGGATGTTCTTCCATCAATCATGAAAAGCACACCTGCTTTTCCACGAACGGAAATATTGTCATTGTTGTCGACGGTAACACCAGGTAATTTTTTCAACACTTCCAATGCATTGTTCCCCGAAGAAATGACACTGTTGTCGATATTGAAAACCGTGCGATCCAGTTTCTGTTCCATGAAAGGTTTTTGTGCAACCACCTGAGCGGTTGTCAGGATTCTGGAATCTGTTCTCAGGATTATTTTGCCTGCATCGAATTGCGGATGCTCGTCGGAAAGTGAAAAGGAGGAGGAATAATATTTTTCATAGCCGGAATACAATACCAAAAGGCGAAAATTTCCCGTGTCTTTTTTCTCGAGCAAAAAATTTCCGGATTCATTCGTTGTTGTTCCGGTAACGACTGTGCTGTCGGAAGATTTTATGAGCATCACATTGCAAAATGGGAGAGCCTGTCCGGTGGAATCGGCTGTGCTTCCTGTCACTTGCGCTTGGGAAACAATCGAAAAAAAGAGAAAAACACAAAGGAGAAAGGGAAAAACCGGGGCGTTGGATTTTTTCATCGGATAAATAAACAGTTTTTTTTCAATCCGATTTTTATTCGTCTGCGGGAATTAACCTTTTTTCACTTCGACACGATTCATTTAAGAATTTCAATGGAAAATTCGTTAACAGGAAAAAATGTTTCTCATTGCAATTCAGGCACCACCACTTTCTTCACCTTCATTCCATCCTTGCAGAAAATCTTGAGAAAATAAACTCCGGTGGGGAAACCCTGTACATCAATCTGGAATACCTGTTCCAATACACCCGGAGAAGCGGGAAAAGTGGTCGAATAAAAAATCTGTCCGAAACGGTCAATCAATTGCACATCCATGTCTTCGGCATTTTTCATCATCGCATCAATGTTGATGATGTCGGCAGCGGGATTGGGATTGAAATCGAAATCAATCGCATCGCAAATTCCATAATACCAGGAAGTGAATCCCTTGTTTCGCGCCACACAATCGCTACGATAGGTATGTCCGTCACACGCACAAACAGGCACCCAGGCGGGATCACAATACGCTCCATTCTGAATGTGGGTGCTGTCGATGCATTGCGCCGAGAGTCGTACATTTCCCGTTATGAAAAATACCAAACAGGCGATCAGTAGCGTTCTAATCATACCTTAAATATAAAAAAAGCAATGCTGACCAGAACCATTTTAACAATTCTTGTTTTCACAACCTGTTGTTCATCGGAGCATAAACAGGATTTGTTAAAAGGGAAAGCCACGTTTGAATCGAAACTGAATAAAATGTCAGTGGTGGAAGTGGATACCCTGTATTCCAATATTTGCAGGAATCTTGAAAACGGCAGGAAAAAATTATCGGACGAATATGCACAGGCTGGAAATGATGACGCAAAAGAAAGTGTTTTAGTGAAGGCACGTGCATTGCTTTTCACCACCATTGCCGACAGCATGTTTGTTTGCTGGTATGGTACGGACTGGGATTTCAACGGCACAACCACTTCACCGCGCCAGGGAAATATCGCCTGCGGATATTTTGTCACCACCGTTTTGAAACAAGGCGGATTCCAGATCAACCGTTCGCATCTTGCACAATTGGCATCGAGCGAAATGATCAAGGCTTTTTGTCCTGACGATAAAATAAAAACCATTACGAACAATCAGACAAAAAAATTATTCGATTACATGAAAACAAAATCGGATGGCATTTTCCTGATCGGTCTCGACAATCACACAGGCTTCATTGTAAAAAAAGGAGAGACGATTGATTTTGTCCAGGCAAATTATTTGACGAACGTTGACAAAGTTATGCGGGAACCGTTGGACCAATCGGAAATCATTCTGAAAAACGGGTATTTTATGGTGGGGGAATTATTGTACAGCGATGCAACCATTACGAAATGGATTAAGGGAGAAAAAATCGGGGAATGAGTTTTACATTTCATTTCCCCGAATTCATCTGAATTTATTGTTAAATAAAACTGATTATCCTCATGACATAATCCTGAGGATAATCTAATTTTGCATGCAACCGATTGATCGATTTTTGCATCATATTTATCATAAACCAAAACCACTGAAATGAAAAAATTATTACTCTCCTCGTTCATCACTTTATCGGCTCTGGCCGCAAATGCGCAAATGGGAACCTCCCGTCACACGCTTACCTGTCAGTCGGCAAGTGTTCAGAAAATACACCAAGCATCTGCTCCATCGGTTGCACAACAGCAAAAGCCAAGTCAATCCAACCGGCTCATCAACAATCCTTCTGTCCAATTCGGCGGCGATGTGATCATCAAAGCGGACACCACCAGTCAACGCAATGCGAAAGTGGCAACAGCTTTCAACGGTTGGATTTATTCCGCATGTTCGATCAACACAACAGGCATGGGAGGAATCCAGATTCGCAAATCGATTGATGGCGGTCTTACATGGATGGATTTCGCTTCAGGACTTTACAGCGGCATCGATTATCCCACCGTTGATCTTGCCGTTGCAGGAACGGACACCTCGAACCTGGTTGTTTTCCTTGCAGGAATTAATCATGACGTGAGCGCAAATACATATGATGTATGGCTCGACAGGTACAATGGAATGACCGGGGTTTTCATTGATGAAAATTTCAATGAGTCAAATTCAACGAATACGATTTATGATGTCGCCATTGCCACCGATTCCCGTCACCCATCATTTGTTTCCAGCCCATTCAG
>CAYMZV010000272.1:0-6070 GCA_964394965.1 uncultured Chryseobacterium sp. | reverse complement strand
GAATCGCTTTTCTTTTTTTTGCGGATGACTTCGAGGAGACTATTTGAAACGGCATCCAATCCCTTTTCGGTTGATAGGGCGTACCGGTCGGCAAGGATCGGATATTTTTTTTTCGCTTCCCCGTAATCCATGTTATGCCAAACCGGAAGGATGAGGATTTTTTTCTCTATTTGCTCCTTTTCAATGAACCGGTAAAGTTCAACGACTGTCCAATGCCTGATGTAAAATGGACTGAGAATAAGTATGCAGTATGTTGAATTGCGAAGACCATGGCCGATCACCGTCGAAATCAAATCACCCACCTTCAACTCATTTCCGACATACCACACTTTTATTCCATGCTGTTTGAGATGCAAGGCAATGCTTTCCGCTACCGGATATTTGTCCTCGATGGCGTAAGAAATAAAAACATCGTATTTTTTTGGAAAAGACATAAGAATGGAATTTTTGGGAGAAGTTTTCGTACAATCCTCCGATTATTACCTGTTGTGAACTCGAGTGCCTGACATGGTCTCCGCTGATGTTTATCGTATGTGATTCCGTATAGGAAAATGAATTGCAACTTCTGAATCCCCAAACGGCAGCAATGGAAAAAATGAGGATGATGATAATGATGCCTTTATTGTTGTGATTGGTAGCGTATGTTTTCCAGGATGGGTTTTCAGTTGACCGGGACCTTATTTTTTTTTGGAGTTGAATATTGTTTTCATTCCCTGAAGCATTTTCCCCATCACCACCCGTTGTGCCTCCAAGGGTGATAAAACCGGAATCAGGGGGATTGCTTTGTTCGTCATTGTTTTTTTTTTGAATGTTCCCTTTTGGAGTATTTCTCCATCATCATATTTTTTTTCACTCTTGATCACCTCCAAAATCTTATTGACAATGAATTCCAAACCCCGATCGGAGGAAATCGCATAACGGTCGGCCAGCATGGGCAAATGTTTTTTTATTTCATCAATGGTAATGTTGTGCAGGATGGGAAGGATCCGGTTACAATCGGCTTCCTGCGCAAAGAGCGCTTTCAATTCATTCATGGCCCATTGCTTTTTAAGATAGATGGGGCTGATGACAACAACCCCATACTTTGCCCCCTTGAGCGCCTTGTTCACACACCCTGCAATGCTGTCGCCCAATTTCAATTCAAATCCCGAATACCAGATTTTCAGCCCTTTCGTCTTTAATGCATACGCCAGTTCATTGGTAAATGGATTCTTGTCTTCAAAAGCATGCGAAATGAAGACGTCATAAGAGATTTCTGTCATCGGCTTTCTGTTTTAAATAAATAAAGTGGTCAGGTCGGGAGTGAAGTAACGGTAAGCACGACAGAATAGGAAATAAAATTTCCGGGCTATCGGTTTTCCTTTCCGAATGCCCCAGTTTTCTTTTCGGGGAAAAAATTGGCAGCCGTTAAATCCGGCGCAAACGTTTGTCCACTTCCTCGCGGTAAGCCTCGCTGATCGGTATTTCCATCTGTTCCGCGTCCTCAACGAACAGCATGTTTCCACGGATGGTAACTACCTTATCGATATTCACAATGAATGAACGGTGCACGCGCAACAGCATCGGATGATGGAATTTCTCATTGAAGACACGCAAGCTGATTGCCAGGATGTGATCCTTGTCAACAGTCTTGATTTTACAATACGCGCCACCGGCTTCAATCCATAATATGTCGGCAATGTTGACACGGTGCAAAACCTCTTTCTCCTTTATGAAGACACGGTCATTGAACGGGAAAAAGGTTTCGGATGTTTTTTCATTTACACTTTCCGGCTCTTTGCCCGTGCTCGCATTGAAAAAGGCAATCTCTATGGCAATGAGCAAATCCTTTTCCTGATACGGTTTCAAAAGATAGGCGGCAGGATGCGTGTGCTTTGCGCGATTGATGGTTTCCACATCATGGAAATCGGTGAGATAAATGACAGGAACACCAATGGTCCTGTTCAATCGCTCGACAGTCTGTATGCCGTCGAGTTGTCCGCTGAGATGAATATCCATCAGAACGATGTCGGGAATTTCCTTTTCTGCAAGTGCAAGCGCCTCTTCACCCGATACCGCTTTTCCTGAAATCGTATAACCCGCTTTTTGCAATACGGCGGCAAGACTTTCAGCAATGACAGATTTGTCTTCAACGATCAGGATTTTTGCCGGTTTCATAAACTTGTTTTGTTTAGTGGAATGATGAATTCAAAATGGGAACCCATTTGATTGGAGACAATATTAATGTTTCCATGCAAATCCTTGATGAACATCTGGATAAGGCGAAGCCCGAATGAATTCGTTTTTTCAATATTCTTTTCAATCGGCATTCCCTGACCATTATCTGCAATTGAAAAAAGCAGGAGTTCATTTTCCTGTTTGAGTGAGATGCTCAATTCGGGCTGATCCGTTTTTGAAAATGCATGCTTGAAGGAATTGCTGATCACCTCATTGCAAATGAAACCGATGTTCAATGCCTTATCGGCATCCAGTGAAACCATTTCGACAAGGAAATTTATTTTCAATTTGTCTTTTGAATAACCGAATGAATAAAGAAGATTGTCAATGAGTTTCTGAAGGTATTCATGCAGGTTGACTTGTGAGTCGACGCTTTCGCCGTACAGGTCCTGATGAATGAGCAGCATCGCATTCAATCGGTGTTCAACGGCTTGGATCGCCTCTTTCGTCGCTTCGTCTTCCAAGCGTATTTGCTGGAGATTCAAAAGTGACGACAACACTTGCAGATTGTTTTTTACACGATGGTGCAATTCTTTCATTACAACCTGTTTCTGTTCAATCATCATCTGCTTCTGTTGAATGATCACTTTGCTTTGCCTGTTTGCCTTTATTCCTGTACGGTAAGCTTTCAATGAAATCAGGACAATGAGAAAAAGCAAGAGTGTTCCCGCGATCAGGGAATAAATCAGCACGTGTTGTTTGGATACCACTGCCGCCTGCGATTTTTCCTGTTCGCCCATGAGCATGATCTGCTGTTCTTTTTTTTCGGTTTCATATTTCACCTGCATCTCTGCAAGCGCCTTGCTTTTTTGTTCATTCAGCACACTGTCCTTTAATGCGGTGTATTGGGCAAAATATAAAACGGCTTTTGCAAAATCACCTTTTTCCCGCAACACGTTGATCGTTATTTCATAGTTGGCCAGCAAAACCGTTTTCGCGCCGATTGCCGCCGCTATTTTTCGCCCTTCATCGAGATTGCCCAATGCCAAATCATATTTTTTCCATTTGAGGTACAATGTTCCAAGATTATCGAGTGTCGTTGCTTTTCCTTTCGGGTCTTCCACTTCCCCTTTCAGTTGCATCGATTGCAGATAAAATTTTTCCGCCTGCACATAATCCTGCTTCAGGAAATAAACCTCTCCCAATAAATCCAGACTGGATGCAAGCAAAGCCTTGTCGCCAAGCTCCTCTTTTATTTTTACGGATTTGTTGAGGTATTCCAATGCCAGGTTGTATTTTTTCTGCACGATATATGTGTTCCCGATATTGGTAAGCGATCCTGCGATTCCCCTTTTATTGTTTATTTTTTCACGAATGCGCAACGACTCGAAATGATAATACAGTGCATTATCGGTTTGACCCAATTCCATCAGCACAATTCCTATTGTATTGTAACACGAACCAAGTTCTTTTGAAATGCCGCCCTTTTCGAAGTAGCGTGCAGCCATGAGTAAATTATCCAACGCCTTGTCGTACGTTCCTTCGTCCTTATATGCAATTCCGATATTGACATGCGATTGCGCAACGGAATTCACCCTATTCAATTTTTCCTCAATGTCGAGCGATTGTTGGTAATGCAAAATGCAATTGCTGTATTCGCCGCGGTTGAAATAAACAAGACCGATGTTGTTCAGGCAAACCGCCATGGCCGAAGAATCGTTCAGCTGTTTTTCAAATTGCAATTGTTCATTGAAACATTTCAGGGCCAAGCTGTCATTGCGCTGATAAAGATGGAATATGCCGAGGTGTTCAACAGCTCCGGCGATTTCTTTTTTATCACCCGATTTCCTGCTTTCCGAAAGTGCCTCATTGTATAAAAGCAAAGCTTGGTCATAACGATTCTTATCTTCCATGGCAGCACCCGATTTATCGAGACACATGATTGCCGAATGTTGCAGTTGGTGTTTTCTGGAAATATTCAATCCTTTTGTATAATAGGATAATGCGGAATCCGGTTCCATCTCGCCATAATAATGGTCTCCGATTGCGCACAATGCATCCACTTCACCCGAAACGTCGCCCAATTCATCGGCAAGTTGGAGAGCCTGCCTATGGTACTCCATGAAATGGAAAGAATCGATTGCCGTAAGTTGATTGAGCACCTCGAGTTTTTCCTTGCCGTTTGTACTGGAAAGCCGCTGCATGAGGGAATCCACCTGTGCCATACCCAGAAATGCATGATGAAAAAGCAACAAAAAAATTATTCTTTTCATCGTGAAAAAAATGAAGCGGTAAGGGAGGAGATGGTGGCAGCCATAAAGTTGTTATTTAATACAACCCGTTCGCTTTTATGGAAATGAATGCATAAATGTAGCTTTTATAACAAAAAGCCCCCCGTTATCCAGAGGGCTTTTTTTAACAACATCAATTGGCCGTTAACGTGTCCGTTCGATCCGTATTGGCATGTAAACTCAGATTCGCCGTTTTGGTAACATAACCGGTAGCGACGATCTTATAATGATAGGTACCCTGTACGACAGAATCAAAAGTGAAGTCACCTGAACCGTCAGTGGTGCCGGAATATTGCGGCAATGAAGTACCCGCAAGCGTTAGGCTGACATTCGCACCTGATACTCCGCTCCCACCACCGGGGGCACGCACATGTGCGTGCATCACGATTGGTTCATCATCGCAAAATGGTTTTACAATTTGACTTGCCAAATCGACACCTTGCGATTTTACATGCGTATTGCTTTTTTGAAATCCGCCGATCAACATGATGACTGTGCAGATCCACCAAATTATTTTTTTCACGGTTATTCGTATTTGAATTTGTGAGCACGGACTGCCCGCTTTGGACATGCGTCTTCCATGTTGCGGTTGCAACAGAGGTTGAGCACCTCGGCTTCGTTCCGATTTTTGGTGGGATATTTTTTCTCCGTTTCCTGCCGCTTTCACCTTGCAGCCAGCTTCGCTGCGATTGTCTATCCCGGACAACGGTTCGACAACAGGTTCAGGAGATCAAATGCAGATGGAATGATTCAATGAATGTTGGACTACTTTCTGTTTTCCGTCAGTGGAATCGGATTAACCATCCGTGAGTTGAGTGCGTTGACATTCGATTGTATTTGTTTCACCGGCATTTCATTTGTCAGTCTGACAAGACAAAACTCCATCAACGCACAGGGGAATAACAGGCCTTTTCGGGATTACTTTTTCCCGTGGATTCCCTTTTATTCTTTGGGAGGGAAAAAAATTGCGGTGCAATAAATGGCTGTTCGGAAAGGAAAAAGGGGTGTTCGGAAAGTTGTTTTGCATTTCATCCCAATGATTCAGTCATTGGCAAAAAAATCACAACATGGAATGCAATCCTGCCGACATCATGAGACTGCTGAAAGAAGTGGCTGACAAAACCGGACATAAATTATTGAATGCACAGTTTCCGGAGATGTATGGGAAAATGAAAAAACAATTGCATGAAATCCTATTTGCGGAAGATTACATGTACAAGAAAATGTTTTTGCGTGCAAGGAAAAATCTGGAGACAAACACGGCATTGAAATTGAAAGATGAATATTTGGAAAAAATAGCCGAATACCTCGGCTACAAAAGTTATGATCGGTTTTTGGAAATGGGTCGGCATCAATTTCCTGTTGCGTTGGAAAATTGCCGTGGAACATGGTACAGCTATGTCAGGTGCAATTCCGGCAATCCGGAAATTTTTGTTTCACCTGTTTTCATTTATCCCGAAACGAAACAACTGCTGGTGAAAATGAAAGGCTTTACAAGGATATTCGAGGGAGAATTGAAAATGATCGGAAGTTGCCTGAATTGCCTGCTTGAAAGTGACCAGGAAAAAAACATTCATCTCGTTTTGAAAATCGGATTGGCAAAAAAACCGAATGTGCTGCAA
>CAYMZV010000271.1:0-6079 GCA_964394965.1 uncultured Chryseobacterium sp. | reverse complement strand
AAAAAAACAACCAACATATTATTTCTGATTCTGGCTTTTTCAGGACATTCCTTTTCCTGTTCAAATCACCAAAAGAACATCATTGATCTTACAAACCTTTCTTCCTCATATTTTTCAGAAGAAGAGTTTAAAAGTTCTGTCACAGGTTATACCGGTTCCAATCATAGCGACCTTGAATTAAATCCGGACAGCTGTTTTCATATTTTCATCCAAAATCCAGATTCTGATTTTCCCACCGAGTTTTCGGGCAAATGGAAATTGACAGGGACGAAAATCACGCTTTCCGACACTGCCCAGAATAAGAATTCTCCTGTCGTTCTTTCAGTAAATGAAAATGGTTCCTTGACAGGAAAATATTTCGACCACAATTTCGCATTCAACAAATGCAAAAAATGACAATCGCCGAGACAGAAAATGAAATCATAGAAGAGTTTTCCATCTTCGAGCAGTGGGATGATAAATACCAATACATCATCGACATGGGAAAATCATTGGCTCCGCTCGAGGAAAAATATAAAACGCCGGACAGATTGATCAAGGGTTGCCAGAGTCAGGTTTGGCTGCAAACGGAATTGGTCGACGGAAAAATAATTTATCATGCCGACAGCGATGCAATCATTACGAAAGGATTGGTTGCATTGATGGTACGTGTTCTTTCCGGTCACACACCGAAAGAAATCGTTGATGCACAATTGACATTCATCGGGAAAATCGGATTGGCGGAGCACCTCTCTCCCACCCGCGCGAATGGATTGGTGGCAATGGTGAAACAAATGAAAATGGATGCACTCGCTTACACAACAAAAGTATAAATGGAATTTATCATGAACGCAACAATTGTTTCCAACGATGCAACTTTAACACAGCAAGTGATTGATGCGTTGAAGACTTGTTATGATCCCGAAATCCCCGTTGACATTTGGGAACTCGGATTGATTTACGAAATCGACATCAATGACGACAAGGAAGTGAAAATATTGATGACGCTCACTTCGCCGAATTGTCCCGTTGCCGAATCGTTGCCTGCCGATGTTGCCGATAAGATAAGAATGGTGAAAGGCGTAAAATCAGCCGACGTGAAAATAACTTTTGAACCGCCGTGGATAAAGGAAATGATGAGTGAAGTGGCGCAATTGGAATTGGGATTCATGTAAAAGAGGACGTGAGATTTGAGACGTGAGAAATAAAAATCCGCATCTCAGGTCTCACATCTCAAGTCTATACAATGGAAGAGATCATCAATAAAGTGGAAAACAGCGGATTGATCACGATCGATCTTGGGGAATTATATCTTCCTGGCGAGCGTGTGTTGATTGACATCAAGGATCAGCTTTTTCAGGAATTGATTTTGCGTGAAAAGGATTTTCGTGAATTCATCAAGTCGCATGACTGGTCGCAATACAAGGACAAATATGTTGCGCTCACCTGTTCAGCCGATGCAATCATTCCGGATTGGACATGGATGCTGTTGGCTTCGGCGCTTGAACCGTTTGCAAAAAAAATCGTGTTCGGATCGATTGAGGTTTTGGAAACCGTTTTGTTTGACGAACAACTTTCCTCTTTTGAAATTGAAAAATTCCGCGACGCGAGAATCGTGATAAAAGGTTGCGGCGACAAGCCCGTTCCGAAATCCGCTTACATTGAATTGACAAGGAAACTCCGTCCGCTGGTGAAAAGCATCATGTATGGGGAACCTTGTTCGACCGTTCCGGTTTATAAACAACCGAAATGAAATCGCATTCACTTAATGAAAAACAAAAATCCTCCAGAATTTTTCCGGAGGATTTTTTTTAGAAATGATTCCTGTTAATGTGCAACCGAAAGTTTCTGCATTATTTTTTGTCCGCCGGAAACCAATGTCACAAAATAAATGCCATTGGAAAGTCCGGAAGAATTCACATCGTAACGGTAATTTCCCGCCACCTGATTTCCCTGATCCACATTTGAAATGATTCGTCCCTGTGCATCGGTAATGATTACACTCACATCTCCGGAGTTTTTCACGTTGTATGCAAGCGTTGAATTTTCATTGGCAGGATTCGGAAACAATGTTGCATAGGAAAATATTTTTTCGTTTTCATCAATTCCGGAAATGACTTGTGCAAAACGATAAACGGTTCCATTGGCCGGAGTGGAATTCAATGCTACCGGATTGAAACTCGCCAGATTATAAAGTGTTGTGGTAGGTGCCGCAGGATTTCCGGATAATGCCAAACTGTAAAGTATGTTGGTCTGTGTCGCATCCAATTCGATAATTCCGATGGATGGTCCCGGATTTGTTGAATCGGGATAACAAGTCAAAGGATGAACGATCGTCGAAGGTCCGACGTGAACTTCAATCGAATTATCCGATTCATACAACCAGGTTTGGAAATTGACAACACTCGAAAAATGATGGTAGAGAGAATCTTCCGCATCAAAGCCTGCATCCGCCACTTGAATTTTCAGTATCCGATTTCCAACCGATCCGCTCACCATATAAGTAACGGGTGATTTGGAAGAGACACTTCCTGTATCTGTCAATGAAGCGAAGAAAGTGTAAGCGCCCATGCTATCGAGTGTGGGAGGAAAAGCAATCACTCCTGGCAACATGTCAATGCTTGTATTGACAACTCCCTGGAAATTGAAATTGAATCCTATTGGAAAGTTTGTAATGGAATTGCTGTTCCATGGTGTGCTGCCATAAACATTGGTTCCACTTGAGAGCGGTGTATAGGCATTCGAAAACTGGGAGAAGACAAACGAATAGGTTTGCGCGTTTGAATTTGAAATGCCGATGAACAGCAGGAACGCAAAAGTGAAGCGTAAATTTTTTTTCATGGTTTGTTTTTTGGTTCTGCAAACTTAGCTAAATGATTGTTCCCGAATCTTGAAATGCAAATTCATAAAAAAATCCTCCCAAGGCTTCAGGAGGATTTTTTTATTTTTTAAATTTTTATCTGATGAGATTCACGTGACCAATCAATTGGAATTTTGTTCCCTCAATATCCCTTGCAGCAACTTTCCAGACATAAGTATCGATCTGGCATTTGTTTCCCTTCAACGTTCCATCCCAACCATCACCCCAAGTATGTGTTTCGTAAATCAACATTCCCCAACGGTCGAACACCATGAAATCATATCCATCTGTGCTGATGTTGAATCCTTCCGGTTTGAAAATCTCATTCTTGCCATCCCCATTCGGAGTGAATGTATTCGGAACATAAATATCTCCGGGTTCGGGAAGCACATCCACACAAATTTGAGTTGAGTCAACGCATCCATGTGCATTCGTAACGGTTTGTACAATGCAATAAGTTCCGGTATCGGAATAGACGTGACAAGGTGTTTGCAAGTTGGAACCTGTTGGATCATTCGGATCATTGAAATTCCAATTCCAGGTTGTCGCACCCGTTGATTGATCAACGAAACAGAATTGTGGATCCAACATGGAAACCGACATCAGTGGCGAAGAGAATCCCGCCGTTGGTATGCTGTACGCATTGATGTATGCATTGATCGTCATTGTATCGGAGCAGCCATTCGTTCCGACTACAATCGCACTCACATCATAAGTTCCGGGAGTGTAGCAGTGTGTACCGCTTCCATTGGAAGTATTGTCGCCATATTCCCAAGTAATGGTTTGTGTATTCGGTGTATTGTTCGTGAAGTTCACACACAGTGGCGCACAACCCTGCAGCGTGTCAGCTGTAAAGGCAATGACAGGCAATGCATTCACGGTTACCAAAACGGAATCCACTCTCGCACAACCATTCGCATCGGTGGCGGTGAGAGTGTAAGTTGTTGTGGCCGCAGGACAAACCTGTTGATTGTTTCCAACGATCGGACCCGGTGTCCAAGTGTAAGTGTACCCGGGAGTTCCACCATTCACATTGGAAGAAAGTGTTGTACACTTCCCGGCACAGACTGTAAGCGGTGAATTTGTTGCGGCGGTAAGTGCGGTCGGTTGTGTTATGGTTATTGTAAATCCATTTGTACAACCATTCGCATCGGTAACTGTACAGGAATAAGTTCCTGCGCAAAGATTGGTTGCTGTCTGTGTCGTTTGAATCGGAACCGTATTCCAACTGTACGTGTAAGGTCCCTGTCCGTTTGCAGGATTTGCAGTTGCACTTCCTGTACAATCATTGAAGCAGGAAATCGGCGGACCGATTGCGGAAGTAATTGTCATTGGGTTATTCGCAGTCAATGTCAATGAACTGTCGGTAATGCAACCATTCGCGTCGGTGATGGTGCAAGAATAAGTTCCTGCACAAAGATTGGTTGCCGTTTGTGTGGTTTGAACCGGAGCGGTTGTCCAACTGTAAGTGAAAGGTCCCGTTCCACCGACAGGAGTGATTGTTGCTGTTCCGTTACATCCTGTACACGATGGTTGAAGGGAAGTCAAGGTCGATGTCATTCCGGAAGTTGTGGCAACGTTGAAAGTTTGTATTTGAGTACAACCATTCGCATCGGTAACCGTTACGGTATAACTGCCACCGGGAATGTTGCTGATCGTTTGTGTGGTTTGTCCGCCCGGCGCCCACAAATAGGTGTAAGGCCCAACACCGCCCGAAGGGTTTGCAGTAATCGACCCAGTGCTTGCACTGCAAGTTGCATTGACAACAGTCGCGGTAACGGTAATGTTTCCGGTTGGTCCGGTGATGGTTGTCACAAGGGAATCGACAACGTTGGTGGCTGTGTTTGTAAAATACACCGTGTAAGTTCCGGGACAAAGATTGGTTGCCGTTGCCGCATTACCGCCGGTCGGAGACCATTGATATGTATATGATCCTGAAGTGCAGGCAGACGAAGAAACGGTAACCGTTGCAGATCCGTTGCAGGCACAGGTGGTCGCATTCGTCGGCGCAATCGATGAGGTTGAAGAACAACTGTTGATCGGGAAAGTATATGACCCGAAAAATCCGTCTCCACAACCGAGAATTTCTCCCGGGACATTCCCATTGTTCACATCATACACTTGTCCGCTTGTTGCAACTGAAGTAACGGGATTGAGATTGCTGTCGAATTCCAAAATGCTGTTGGGTCCTCCGACATAAACATTTCCGCAGGCATCCGTAGCGAGTCCACCCGTTACATAATGCACACCGCCGGGAATGGCCACACTTCCAAGTTGTGTGAGTGTTGTCTTGTCCCATTTCTTTACAGTCTGTCCATCGTAGGTATATAAAAAACATCCGATTGCAGTTCCATTGAATCCGGAAAACCATGAATCGGTATTGCTTGGATCAACTTCTCCGAGCAGATATCCATCCACTACAGATCCCGTTGTGACATTCGCCGCATTCACTCTCCATATCAGATTGTCTCCCGCATTGTTGGTGGAGGAAACCGCAAAATAAACCAAACCGAAAGCATCACCGTTTGCATCCACCGACATACAACGGGTTTCTCCCGTGTTGCAAGTCGGGTGCAGATAAGAAGGCGAATAAGCACCGGTATTCGGATCAATGTTCAACTCCATTGGCCATTGACCACCTGCAGCGGGAATTTCTATTCCCATGATTGTCAATTGTCCATTCACGGGATTCGGATAGACGCGGTAAATTTCACGTGATCCATTTCCTGAACTTACACTCCAGACCATTGCACCTGCCGGAGTAACTTTCACGCATTGATCACCCCACGGACCATAAATGCAAAATGCATTTCCTCCAGCATCAATGGTGAAGTCACCGTAATAACCTGTTGCACTTGTATTGTAAGTCCAGATAGGAACACCTGTTGAAGAATATTTCTGCAATTGGTACGGGTTCGATCCTCCATAACAATAAATATTTCCACCGGGATCATGTTGGATGTCGTATGCACGATCGTTTCCCGTCAAATTCGGATTGCTTACCCAAGGATCAATGACCAATGTTTTGGAATGATCATAATTTCCCAATGAGAATGAAACCGTTTTCCCACTCACGGAAAATTTCGAGGTGATGATGGAATTGTCATTCTGGTAAAAGGAAACCGGAGCTTTGTCGATATAAATTCCATTCTGCGAATTCATCTGGAGATTTCCATTCCCATCAACAACAAGATTGTCCACCCCACTCCATTTTATTTTGATCTGTGATGCATCGGCACC
>CAYMZV010000270.1:0-6091 GCA_964394965.1 uncultured Chryseobacterium sp. | reverse complement strand
TCAAGAATAAATCGGAACGCACGGAATCATTTTGTTCCACCAAACACCTTTCATACAAACGGTCGAATTCGGCATGATGGAAATGCGTGTAGTTCGAACCGTCCGGACTGTCGTGCTTGCTGTAGAAAATCGAGAAGAAATTTTCAGGATCCGGATAATCGCAAATCCATGATTTACGGAAAAACAGAATCTTGCTTTCATCCACTGCGGTTTTGAAAGCCGTCGGCGGCATCAATTCCACTTCGCATGGAATTCCAATGTCGGTCAATTGATGCACCACATCATCCGCAATGTCTTCATAAGAAGCGGTGGTCGTCAATTTCAAATTCATTTGCTTCAAGCCTTTTCCATTGGGAAATCCTGCGAGATCGAGCAACTCGCGAGCCTTGTCGGGATCATAAGTGAAGCCCTTGAGTTTCGATTCATCATACGCGTTCATGTCCGGTGGAAGAAATCCTTTTGTTGCCGGAGTGCCCAAATTGTAACGGCGGAAACGCACAATCTTGTCGCGGTCTATTGCACAATTAATGGCTTGCCGCAAAAACTTGATGCGCATCGGACTGTTTTTTACGATGTCGACATTTTCATCGACAAGAATTCCGATGTAATCGGTTTTCAAAAAAGGTGCACTTTGCAAATAGATCTTATCGCGCAATTCCTCTTTCAACTCACCGTTTTTTTCCAACACCTTTTCCTTGTTGATCGCATCGATTCCGGAAATCATGTCGAGATCGCCGCTCATGAATTCCATGAATGCCCCATCTGTACTTTTTACAAATGACGCCGAAACAAGATCGAGATAAGGAAGACGGACACCCTGATTGTCGAATTTGAAATAATTCGCATTCTTTTCAAAGATCAACCGGTCATCCTGTTTCCACAGTTTCAATTTGAACGGTCCGGTTCCAACCGGATGTGTGCCGAATTCATCCTTATAAAATTGAACCACTTCTTTCGGGACAACGGAAAAATATTTCATTGTCAATATTCCTAGAAATGGCTTGAACGGTTTTTTCAAGTGAATGACCAATGTCGAATCATTTTCAGAATCCACTCCTGTTGTTGAAGTCGGGCTAGAACTCCCAACAGGTGCTACAGTAAATTTGGAATTGGAGTCGATAACTTCATCGTTGCCGTTTCCAATCGCATCCATCAACGTTGATGCATTTGAAATCCGTTTGTCAAACAGGCGGTTGAAACTGAAAACAAAATCATTTGCAATCACCTTTCTTCCCTTGCCGCCCGGAAATTGCGGATTGTCCTGAAAAAAAACATCATTCCTCAAATGAAAGGTATATTCCATTCCATCGTCACTGATGCTCCACGATTTTGCAATGCAGGGTTCCACATGCAAGGCCGTATCCATCTCCACCAACCCATTGTACAATTGATTCAACGCCCAATTGTTTTCGAACGATCCCGCAAGCGCAGGATCAAGTGACGTCACTTCACCCACTTCATTGAAACGGAAAACCTGTCGTTTGTCAACCGTTTTTTCATCACCTCCTCCACATTGTGAAAATAAAACAGCCGCACTCAGCGAAGCGAAAACAGGAAGCAGTATTTTTTTGAAATTCATACTCGATTTTTTACCGTAACAAGTTTACCACTTTCGGCAAGGGCGATTCCAGTGGAGGACGGCTGTCTTTTAAACAGGGTTATCAACAATGAAAAATGAGGCAAGGGACGAGGGACGTGTGACGAGGACAAATCAAGACAGTTAAATTATCAGAAAGGACTTTATACCCTTCACTTGTCACCTGTCACTTGCCACCGTTTTGTTACCTTTGCGCCAATGAAAATCTCCCGTTCGGTCGCATTCCACACATTAGGCTGCAAATTGAATTTTTCTGAAACTTCGGCAATCGGCCGCCAATTGAAAGAGGCCGGTTTTGAAAAAAAGGAATTTCAGGAAGGCGCGGATGTTTTTGTCATCAACACCTGTTCCGTAACGGAAAATGCCGATAAGGAATGCAGGAAGATTGTCCGCGATGCATTGGCCGTTTCCCCTGATGCATTCATTGTCATCATCGGTTGTTACGCCCAACTCAAGCCGAAAGAGATCGGTGAAATAAACGGTGTTGATTTGGTACTTGGCGCTTCCGAAAAATTCAATCTCGTCAATTATCTCGCCGACATTCACAAGCGCGAACACGCACACGTACACGCATGTGAAATTGAAGAGGCCGATTTTTTTGTCGACGCCTGGTCATTCGGCGACCGCACACGCGCCTTCCTGAAAGTGCAGGACGGTTGCGACTATACGTGCGCATTCTGCACCATTCCACTCGCACGCGGAAAAAGCCGCAGCGATACCATTCAGAACGTTTTGAAAAATGCCAATCACGTAGCATCACTCGGCACAAAGGAAATCGTATTGACAGGAGTGAATCTCGGCGATTTCGGAAAAGGATTTGACGGAGAACAGAATCGTACGGAAAGTTTTTTTGATCTGGTAAAATCACTCGACGAAGTTTCCGGAATAGAACGCATCCGCATTTCAAGCATCGAACCGAATTTATTGAAAGACGAAATCATAGAATTCGTTTCCACTTCCAAACGTTTCGTTCCGCATTTCCATATTCCACTTCAATCCGGCAGCGACAAGATCCTGAAACTGATGCGCCGCCGTTATTTGCGCGACGTTTACGAAAGCCGCGTGGCGAAAATAAAATCCGTCATGCCGCACTGTTGCATTGGCGTGGATGTGATTGTTGGATTTCCCGGCGAAACGGAAAAGGATTTTTTGGAAACGTATGATTTCCTCAATCAACTCGACATTTCCTATTTGCACGTGTTCACTTATTCCGAACGCCCGAACACCGATGCAATTGAAATGGAAAATGTTGTTCCGGTGCAGGAACGTAGAAGAAGAAATAAAATGTTGCGCATCCTTTCACAAAAAAAATTGCGCCATTTTTATTCCCAACACGAAGGAACCGAACGCCCAGTTTTATTCGAACACGAAAACCGCGATGGAATGATGCACGGTTATACAGACAATTACATAAAAGTGAAATTTCCGTTCGATGAAAATCTCGCGAACAGAATCATTCCCGTTCAGCTCAATCAAATAAACCCCGATGGAATTGTCGGGGTTGAATTACTGGCTGTGTTAACCTAAAATGAGACTGAAACCGATAACCGATTTGGTAGCGTAAAAAAGAGCCTGAGAAAATACTAGAAATTGAAATTAACCAACCTATGTATCCAACCATTTACGACGCAGTAAAAGATTTATTCGGAATCAGCATTCCCTTTCTGAAATTATTGCAGAGTTTCGGATTTTTTGTTGCCATTTCCTTTTTGCTGTGCGCATGGGTATTCGCAAAAGAATTGAAACGCAAGGAGACGCAGGGATTTCTAAAAGCGACTTTCCGAAAAGTGATCAAGGGTATTGCCGCCACTCCGGCTGAACTCGGCGGACAATTCCTTTTCGGATTTTTAATAGGATGGAAACTGATTTCGATTCCATTTTCCGGTGGCGCATTCGGTGCCGATCCGCGCTCTTATATTTTGTCGACACAGGGAAACATCATCATCGGAATTGTTGCAGGAGGATTGTTTGCTTATTTGAGATGGAGACAATCGGAGAAACACCGTTTGCCGGAACCGAAAGAAGAGGAAGAAAAAATAAGTGCAGCCGATCACGTCGGAAACATGACATTGCTTGCGGCGCTGTTCGGATTTCTCGGTGCGAAAATTTTTCACATCCTCGAAAACTTCCGTGAATTCCTCAACAAGCCTTCCGAGTTGCTGCTTTCTTTCAGCGGACTCACGATGTATGGCGGATTGATTGTGGGTGGAACAGCGGTTTTGATTTATGCGCGAAAACAGGGTTTCAATATTCTTCACGTGATGGATGCGTGCGCTCCCGGACTTTTTCTCGCTTACGGAGTTGGACGTTTGGGTTGTCAGGTGGCGGGAGATGGCGATTGGGGAATTGTCAATTTGAGTCCGAAACCGCATTGGTTGGCTTTTCTTCCGAATTGGTTTTGGGCTTATGATTATCCGAACAACGTAAATGGAACCTGCAATCCCGATTCAAATAATCCGCAATATGATTTGGCAAGCGTTTTTTGTGACCCGAAACATATCCATTTGATGGCACCGGTTTTTCCCACTCCATTGTATGAAGCCATCATCAACATCATTTTCTTTTTCATCATCTGGTCGCAACGCAAAAAGTTTTCTTCACCCGGTATGCTCTTCAGCGTTTATCTCATCTTCAATGGCATTGAACGTTTCTTCATTGAAACCATCCGTGTCGATACCACTTTGTTTTCGATCGGTTCATTTCATGTGGTGCAGGCGGAAGTCATTGCGTTGTGCCTGATCACACTTGGAATCATCGGGATTTTCTGGACAAGGAAAAGGGCAAAAATCCTTCAGGCATAAATGCGCGATACCGAACCGATCCCTTCCAGCATCGATCTTCGCCTTCTCTGCGAACAGGTTCAGGTCATCAGTTTGCGGATAGGGAAATTCATTTCGGCGGAAAGGAAAAAAGTGAAAGCTTCCGACATCGAAATGAAAGGTTCCTCGAATTTTGTTTCGTATGTGGATAAAACCGCGGAGAAATTTTTCGTTGAGGAATTGAAAAAACTTTTGCCCGTTGCAGGATTCATTGCCGAGGAAGATGCATCACTTCAAAAAGCGAACCGTTACAATTGGGTCATCGATCCGCTCGACGGCACAACGAATTACCTGCATGGCATTCCCTGCTTTGCCACTTCGGTTGCTTTGTTGGAAAATGACATTCCTGTAATCGGAGTGGTGCATGAAATGAATGGCGATGAATGTTTTTATGCGTGGAAAGGCGGCGGTGCGTGGATGAATGGGGAAAGGATTTCCGTTTCAACATGTGCATCGTTGAAAGAAGCGTTGGTCTCCACCGGGTTTCCCTATGAAGAACAGGGTTGGCACGACAAATACATTTCACTTTTTTCGGATGTGCAAAGAACGTCCATCGGAATGCGCCGTGTCGGATCGGCTGCAACAGATATTGCTTACGTTGCGTGCGGCAGGTATGATGCGTATTACGAATACGGCATTCATGCATGGGATGTTGCAGCGGGAGTTTTGCTGGTGCAGGAAGCGGGCGGTGTTGTAACGGATTTCAGTGGTGGAAATGATTTCATTTTCGGAGAACGTTTTGTCTGCGGAAATAAAAATGTCCAAACCCAATTGCTGGAAAAAATAAAACTTCACTTCAAATAAATCGGCAATCACCGAATCGTAAATCATATTCAGGAATTCTCACTTATTTTGAATCAGATGACCAGACTGAAATTAAACCGCCCACTCGCCTTCATTGATTTGGAAACAACCGGTGTCAATGTCGCTTCCGATCGTATTGTGGAAATTGCCATTCTCAAATTGATGCCGAATGGCGACAAGGAAATGAAATCGATGCGGATCAATCCGACCATTCCCATTCCTCCGCTCGTCACGAAAATCCACGGCATTTCGGATGAGGATGTGAAAGACAGTCCTACTTTCAAGGACGCTTCGAAAATGTTATTCGCTTATCTCGACAGTTGCGATCTGGCCGGTTACAATTCCAACAAATTCGACATTCCTTTGCTCGCCGAAGAATTCCTGCGTGCCGATGTGGAATTCGACATCAGCAACCGGAAACTGATTGATGTGCAGAATATTTTCCACAAGATGGAACAACGCACTTTGGCTGCGGCGTATTTATTCTATTGCAAACAACCGCTCGAGCACGCACACAGTGCAGACGCAGACATTACCGCCACGTGGGAAATCCTCGAAGCGCAGCTGGAAAAATATTCCGAGCTGAAAAATGATGTTGATTTCCTTTCCGAATTCTCTTCCCGTTCCAACAATGTGGATCTTGCCGGTAGGATTGTTCTCAACGACAAGGGAATTCCGTGCTTCAGTTTTGGAAAACACAATGGAAAACCCGTGACAGATGTTTTTGAAAAGGAACCTTCGTATTACAACTGGATGATGAACAGCGATTTTCCATTGTATACAAAAAGGGTTTTGACGAAGTTGAGGCTGGCGATGAAAAAATAATTTGTCCGGAGGACTTCTTTGGAACTGATTTGATGATTTGCCATTT